>CBIHRX010000005.1:0-56165 GCA_966212555.1 uncultured Massilia sp. | reverse complement strand
ACCACCGTGGTGGCCGACACCGGCGATTTCCAATCGATCAAGGCCTACGCACCGCAGGACGCGACGACGAATCCGTCGCTGATCCTGAAGGCCGTCCAGAAGCCGGAATACCGTCCGCTGCTGGAAAAGACCATCGCCGACTTCCCGAACGCATCGACCGAGGAAATCGTCGACCGCCTGCTGATCGCATTCGGCACCGAGATCCTGAAGTTCGTGCCGGGCCGCGTCTCGACCGAAATCGACGCCGCCCTGTCGTTCGACACGGAAGCGACCGTCGCCAAGGGCCGCGAACTGATCGCCCTGTACGAAGCGGCCGGCATCGCCCGCGAGCGCGTGCTGATCAAGATCGCGTCGACGTGGGAAGGCATCCGCGCCGCCGAGATCCTCGAGAAGGACGGCATCCGCTGCAACCTCACGCTGCTGTTCTCGCTGTGCCAGGCCGTCGCCTGCGCCGAAGCGGGCGTGCAACTGATCTCGCCGTTCGTCGGCCGCATCTACGACTGGTACAAGAAATCCACGGGCACCGACTACCAGGGCGCGGACGATCCGGGCGTGCAGTCGGTCAAGCGCATCTACCAGTACTACCGCAAGTTCGGCTACAAGACCGAAGTGATGGGCGCGAGCTTCCGCAACACGTCGCAGATCCTGGAACTGGCCGGCTGCGACCTGCTGACCATCTCGCCGGACCTGCTGCAGAAGCTGGCCGACGCCGAAGGCGCCGTCGAGCGCAAGCTGGTGGCGGACGCCAATGCCGACATCGAAAAGATCGCCCTCGACGAAAAGACGTTCCGCTTCATGCTGAACGAAGACGCGATGGCGACCGAAAAGCTGGCCGAGGGCATCCGCGCGTTCTGCGCCGATTCGGGCAAGCTGAAGAAGATGATCGAAGAAATGCGCTGATCGCACCACCATCGGACCACGCAAACGGCGGCCTTCGGGCCGCCGTTTTTCTTTTCCGGGCGCGCGTTCGCATGCCCTCCAATTCCGCCAGCGGCACGATTATTTTGTCACTTCAAAATAATCACGCAATACCACTAGTTAAATAATCACATAAATCCACGGCGTAAATACGGCCGCTGGAATTAATGTCCCCGTATTTATTCGAGCACGCCGCACGAATCTGGTGCATTTCCGTTCCCGATAAATAGAACCGGAAAAGCCCCTTACATTGGCCTTTTTAAAATGTTAATCATCATGCTACTCTGTTGCAGTGCACCAACCGCGTTCTTCACTCTGGCCGGGTGTTTGCGTTGGTCGGTCACATGTATCGGAACTTCCCATTGTTTTTGAATGGCCATTCACCAGATGGAAGTACATCGATAAAACAAAGCATGCAGCTTTGAGAATGAACACTGACTGTTTTTCTTCGATCTCTTTTGGAGTTCTTATATGCTTTATTCCATTTCTCATATCGGCAACGTCGCCTTTGCCAAGTCCGGTTTTTCGTGGGATTCCGACCTCGATTCCATTTTCTCGATCCTGTCGAAGCGTTTCGACAATTTTAATGACAACGGCTTTTATGCCCATCCGGATGAAGTCGAATTGCGCAAGGAACTGGCCCGGGTGCCGACCCTGGCCCACCTGACGGAAGGCCTGCTGGGGCTGCGCGCCAACGGGATCGTGCTGCACGACCTCGGCCTGGCCGGCCTGCCGGAAGAACGCCGCAACGCCGCGCTGTACGCGCTCACGCTGATGCTCGGCTATCCCACGTCGACGGACCAGCGCACCGGCCGCGTGGCCTGGGATGTGCGCGCCAAGCCCGCCGCGGAAGGCGGCAGCCGCTTCACGACGTTTTCCGAGCGCGTCGGCAACGCCGACATGCACACGGATTCGTCGTTCTACCCGATGCCCGAGGAACGGTTCGTCCTGTACGTGGTGCACGCCGCGCGCTGCAACGGCGGCCAGTCGCTGCTGGTCGACGGGGACGACATCTACGACGCCCTGCAGCGCACGGACGAAGGCCGCGCCGCATTCGACCTGCTCAGCACCACACCGGTGCCGTTCCGCGTCCCGGCCGTGTATGCGGCAGGCGAAGAAACGGTCGAAGTCCACGTGGCGCCCGTATTCGGACCGGTCACGCGTCCGAAGTCGCGCTACAGCAGGACGCCGCCGCCGCGCTTCGCGATGCGCTGGCGCTACGACTCGATCCTGAAGGGTCTCGACGCCCGCCCGGACCTGGACACGCCGGCGCTGAGCGATGCGCTGGCGCTGATGAACGAGGTGGTCGAGAAGGGCGCGGCGCGCTTCGAGGAACAGCTGCCGGACGATACGCTGATGCTGGTCGATAACCACCACATGCTGCACGGCCGCACCACGTACACGGACGCGCGCCGGCACGTGATCCGCATCCGCATCTCGGAGGTGCCGAACGCCGTGCGCATCGGCCCGTGGGGCGTGGCATGTGATTGATATGACGATTACTGTCCTGATCCGCGGCGCCGCGGTGCACGCTCCCGCCGACGGCCTCCCCGCCGCGCGCCGCCGCTGGGCGATGCTGGCCCTGATGACGGGCGTGTCGATGGCGTCGCTCGACACGGCCATCGCCAACACGGCCCTGCCCGAGCTGGCCAGGCAACTGCACGCCGGCGCCGCCGCCTCCGTCTGGATCGTCAACATCTACCAGCTGGCGATGGTCGCCACCCTGCTGCCGTTCGCGGCGCTGGGCGAGCGCATCGGCTACCGGGCCGTCGCCACGGCCGGGCTGGCGCTGTTCACGGTGGCCTCCTTATTGTGTGCGCTGGCGTGGAACCTGCCGCTGCTCGTGGGCGCGCGCCTGCTGCAAGGTCTCGGGGCGGCCGCCCTGATGGGCGTGACGACGGCGATGATGCGCGCCATCTATCCGGCGAACCTGCAGGGCCAGGGCTTCGGCCTGAATGCCCTCGTCGTGGCGGTGGCGTTCGCCGTCGGGCCCACGCTGGCCTCGCTGATCCTGGCGCTCGCCTCGTGGCCGTGGCTGTTCGCCATCAACGTGCCGATCGGCGCGGCCGCCTTCATGCTGGCGCGCCGCGTCCTGCCCGACAACGCCCGCGGCAAGCATGGCTTCGATGCCGGCGCCGCGCTGTGCAACGTGGGCGCGTTCGGCTTCCTGATCCTGTTGCTGGGCGATGCGGCGCATGGCGTGTCGTCCGCCCGCCTCGGGCTGGAAGCGGTGGCGACGATCGCGTGCTTCGCGCTGCTGCTGCGGCGCCAGCGCGGCCATGCGGCGCCGATCCTGCCGACGGATCTGCTGGCACGGCCGCTGTTCGCGCTGTCCGCAATGACGGCCGTGTGCACGTTCGCCGTCCAGAGCCTCGCGTTCGTCGCCCTGCCCTTCCACTTCGAGCAGGTGCTCGGCCGTTCGCCCATCGAGACGGGCTTCCTGCTGACGCCCTGGCCCGTCCTGGTCGGGATCATGGGCCCGATCTCCGGCCGCCTGTCGGACCGCTATGAATCCGGGCTGCTGGCCGGGATCGGCCTGCTGATCCTGTGCGCGGGCATGGCGGCGCTGCTGTGGATGGGGGAGGCACCGTCCACGTTCGCCATCGCCTGGCGCATGGCCGTGTGCGGCATCGGGTTCGGCCTGTTCCAGGCGCCGAACATGAAGGCGATCATGGGCAGCGCGCCGCGCGAACGGGCCGGCGGCGCGAGCGGCATCGTCGCGACGGCGCGCCTGACGGGCCAGGCCTGCGGTGCCGCGCTGGTGGCGGGCTGCCTCGTGCTGTCGGAGCAGCGCGGCACGACGTATGCCCTCGCCACGGCGGCGGCCATCGCGCTGCTGGGCGCGGGCATCAGCTTTGCGCGGCTGCACCCGCGTACGAAGGGCTGACGAGGCGCCGGGATCACTGCGTGAACGCGATCAGTTCGATGTTCAGTTCACGCATCCCGGACGGGGCATAGATCGCGATCGCCTCCGCTTTCAACGCATTTTCGTAGAGGCCGTTCCTGGTCGACACCGAGAAATAATAGGTGTCGGGCCGGACCGGGACCGCGGCCGGCACCTGCGGCATGTGCGTCAGCGCGATGCCGGGAAGGGCCGATGCGACGATGCGTTCGATGTCGTCGGGCGATCCGATCTTGAAGCGGATCGGCACGGCGGATACCAGTTCGAGCGCCGGCATGTCCGCGCTCACGGCAAGGCAGAGCTGCGTGTCCTGGGCCAGCTTCGTCGGATCGAGCGCGCCCCTGAAATGCGTCCGGCGGCTGTCCTCCGCAATGAGCGGAATGGTGAAGTACCTGGCCGAGATGACGGTATCGACGAGGTCGCGGATGACGGCATCGAGTTGTGCGAACGTGACGCCGGGGTCCGCGTGGTCGTAGGCAGGCAGGTCTGCCGTCGCGTACCTGTCCGAAAACGTCATCAGGCCGCCCGCCAGCGCGAGCAGCTTTTCGTAGAGCGCTTCCGGGTGCTGTACGCGGGAACGCGCGCAGTGCTGCAGGGACGCGTTCGCGGTGCTGATGATGTTCAACATCCACCAGGACGTGATGTCGCCCGCGTGGACCTCGAACGTGGACGCATTCGTCTTCCGGTGCGCGGCGTGAAGGGAGACGATCTTCGCGGTCAAAGCGCTCATCAAGCCGTCGAGCAGTTGCTGAAGGGGGCGGGCGGCGCTGATCGCCACACATGGCGGCACGAACGTCGGGTCCACTTCAAAACCACCACGCGGGTCGCGATGGATACGCAAGACGGGAAAGCTGACGTGGCCATCCCGCGGCTCGGCATGCGACAGGAGCCGGACCCGCTTCTTCAGGAACGTCACATCGATCGGCACCGCGTCGCTGAACAGGTCGGACGTTTCGGACTCCGCCAATGCATAGCGGCCGCCCTCCTCCGCATTCGCACCGTGCGGCCGCATGGTCGGAAGTGCGGCATACAACGTGAACGTATTGATGTCCTGGGGTAGTTGGGTCAGGTCGATCGGGACCGGCAACAAGTCCGTCGCGGGTGCCTCGTAGACTTCCCCGTCCGGGAAGATCAGCGACAGGGCCTGGGCTTCGAGCAGGTTGTGGCCCAGCGCATCCATGTTCCATTCCAGCAGACGGGCGCCCCAGAAGTTCGGGTTGAGCGCCGACGCCATCCTGAGCAACCGTGTCTCGTGGTACAGGTCCTGCCTCTGGAAATGCTGGGGTCCGAGCGTCAACCCCTCGGACCACAAAATCTTCGCGCCCAGGCTCATCGTTTCCTCCTCGTTCAGGGTTCACGCCGGAAAGCATGGCGGGCATTGCGCATCGGTCTGTTGAGAGGGCGCAACTTTATCCTCGGCAAGAGGGGAATAATGGCGGCTTTAAAGGAAACCAGCATGCAGCGTTTCACGCCAGGTTTGTTCGACCGTCTGGATACCGATGACGCCGCCTCGCACGGTCATGTCGGCGCTTCCGCCAGGAAGAGCGACGAGTGGAAGGAGAGCATCACGCGCGACCTGGAAGCGCTCCTCAACACCCGTTCCGCCCTGCTGCCCGATGCTCTGGCCGGCTATGCCGAGGTCAGCGGGTCCGTCGTGAATTACGGCCTGATCGATTTCGCCGGCATGTGCATGACGAGCGACACGGACCAGAAACGCATCTGCACCGCGGTCCGGCTGGCGATCGAACGACACGAACCGAGGCTGCACAAGGTGACGGCGACGCTGCAGCCCAGGAAAGGCGCCATCAACCGGGTCGATTTCGTGATCACTGCTCAACTGAAAAACGCGCCGGTGGCCGATCCGATGCATTTCAATGCCGTGTTCCAGCCGTCGCTCCAGCGATATTCGATCCAGAGCGTACGCAACGCTTCTTAGGCACGATCACCATGGACGAACTGTTTGCGCAATACGAACGCGAGCTCGTCACGATGCGGCAGCTGTGCCGCGAGTACGCCGAGCGCTATCCGAAAGTCGCGGCCAAGCTGCAGCTCGGCGGCGAGGCGTGCGACGATCCGCATGTCGAACGCCTGATCCAGTCCGTCGCCCTGCTGTGCGCGCGGGTGTCGAAACGTCTGGACGACGCCTATCCGCAGTTTACGGAGGCGCTGCTCAACCTCCTGTTCCCGCATTATCTGAGGCCGTTTCCGTCGTGCGCGATCGTGCGCTTCCTCCCGGCCGCCGGCGGCAGTATCGGAAACATACCGCGCGGGACGCTGCTCGAATCGGCACCGGTCCGCGGCGTGCACTGCAAATTCCAGACCGCATATGACGTGGCGTCGTCCCCGGTCGCCATTCACGCCGCCTGGTTCGATGCGGTGATCCGTGCACCGTCTTCGACGCGTCTTCCGCCGGGCGCGGCAGCGGCGATCGGCATCGAATTCGCGGCCCCTGTCCCGGCAGGCATATCGGCACCCATGCGGGTTTATCTCGACGGCGACGCGTCGTTCTGCGCGGCGCTGCGCGATGCGCTGTTCATGCGCACGGCGTCGGCCTGGGTCCAGGCGGGCGCGAACGGCGCATGGATACCGCTCGCCGCGATACCGGTTGCGGCGGTCGGATTTGGCGACGACGATGCCCTGATCCCGTTCGACGCCCGCTCGCACCGCGCCTACCGGCTTCTCGCCGAGTATTTCGCCTTTCCCGAAAAATTCAACTTCGTCGACATCGACCTTGCCGCGCTCCACGCGCGGCTGCCGCCGGACTGCACCGGCTTCACGCTGCACCTGGCGCTGGCGGGCATCGCACCGGGATCGGATCAGGCAAGAATGCTCACCGGCCTGTCGGCACAAAGCCTGCTTGCCGGCTGCACCCCGGTCGTCAATCTGTTCAGGCAGCCGGGGGTCCCGGTCGGGTACACGCAGCGCACCGCGGAATACTCGGTCCTTGCCCATCCTGCGCAGGCATCCGGGTACGAAGTGTATTCGGTGGACAGGGTCCACATGGTGCGACAGCGCGGCAAGGACATCGCGCCCATCGAATTCCGCCCCTTCTATGCACTCCGCCACGGCGAGAGCGATGCGCACAAGGGCCGCTACTGGATACTGCGCCATGACGACACGCTGGCGGTCACCAGCCCTGGCCACGAAAAAGTCATCGCCCTCGTCGATACCCATGGCGAGCCGCTCGACGTCGAGCAGACGACGCTGTCGATCGACCTCACCTGCACCAACCGCGACTTGCCCTGCTCGTTGAGATGCGGATCGACCGACGGCGACCTGACGATACCCGGCGCGGCGCAGGGCGGAAAGATACGTTTCCTGCGCAGGCCCACGCGTCCCCATCGCCTGGCAAACGGCCAGGGCGCCCACTGGCGCCTCATCTCGCACCTGACGCTCAACCACCGCGCCCTGGCGCTGGAAGGGGCCGACGGCCTGCGCGAGATGCTGGCGCTGTACGACTTCACGGGGTCCGCGGTATCGCGGCGCCAGATCGCCGGCGTCGTCGGGCTCGAACATGCCGAGACGACCGCGTGGATCAGGCACAAGCGCGGCGCCTCCCTGGCACACGGGACCGAGGTGCGCCTGACGATCGACGAAGAGGCCTTCGTCGGCGCGGGCCTGCACCTGTTCGTGCATGTCATCGACCAGTTCTTCGCGCTGTATGTCCAGATGAACAGTTTTATTGAGCTGGTAATCCTGTCGCACCAAACCGGGGAGGAGCTGTTCCGATGCAAACCACGAAGCGGGAACATGCCGCTGTCATGATCGAGCGCCTGCTCGGCACGCCGTACCGGTACCGCTTCGCGCAACTGCTGAACATCCTGGTGCGCATGCTGCGCCGGCAAGGCATCCCGTACGCCCAGGCGTTCAACCAGGTACTGCGCTTTCGTAACAGCGTATCGCTGGCTTTCCCGGCAAGCGAGATCGAAAGCATGCAGGTCGAACCAAGCGACGCTGCCGGGACGCCTCGCATTCACATCACCTCCGCATTCATCGGATTGTTGGGTGCGAACGGCACGTTGCCACTGCATGACACCGAACGGGCTGCCGCCAGGACGGGCGAAGGCACCGACGAAAGCTGGAAGCCGTTCATCGATCTGTTTTCGAATCGGGCCATCGGTCTGTTTTACGAAGCATGGGGAAAATACCGTGTCGAGCATGGCCTGGACACGCGCGCCCGCGACGATCTGCTTCCGCTCCTGACCGCATTGGGTGGTCTCAGGTCCACGAGTTTCGGACCGGCCCGGCCCTTCGAATCGATTCCGGCGGAGGTCGCGGCTTTTTACGCCGGCTTGCTCAGGACACGCCCGATTACCGCTTCGACCGTGGAACGTGTGCTGGGCGAGTACTTTGGCGTGCCCGTGCGTATCGAAGAATTCGTCGGCGCCTGGGACCCGATACCGGCCAAGATCCGCAGCACGCTCGGCATCACGGACCCCACGCTTGGCTATGGCGCCGCGCTGGGTACGCGTACGTGGCGCAACGACTTGCGTGTCCGCCTGCATATCGGTCCGTTGGATGAGGAACGGGCGAAGGCGTTCCTCCCGCCTGGCCGGGCTCACGCTGCCTTGAAAGAGATGGTCGGCCTGTTTGCCGTGCCTTCCGTTCAGTATGAAGTCAGGCTTTTGCTCGACAAGTCGTGTCTCAAGCCGCTGACGTTGAAAACCAAAGGACAGGAGCGGCGACGTTTGGGATGGAATTCATTCCTGACTGGTACGGAAGGCAAGGCGAGCCGGCCGGAGATCCGGGCGGTCCTTCCGCCTCTTGCTGCCAATCAAAGTTAGCCGCCATCCGGTTGAGTACCTTAACGGACGGAAATCAGATACCTGATAAACCATTGGAGGCGCTGCATGGATGGGAGCCAAGCGATCGCGGCGGGCGCTGCGCTGTCGGTATTCAGTCTGGGGGCGCAACACGACCGCCTGATGCGTCTGGAATTCCCCCGGGGCGACGGGCCTGATCCGATCCTCTTGCCGAACCGGATGACCGCGCGCGAAGAAATCTCCCGCTGCTTCCGCTATGAGGTCGAACTCCTGTCCGATGATGCGCGGATTCCCTTGAAGGCGATGATGGCCAGGATGGTGACGATTTCCGTCGTGCGCGAAGATGGCTCGCTGCGCTACTTCAACGGCTACGTCACCGAATTCCGCTTCCTGCGCACTGACGGCGGTTTCGCGTTCTATCGGATGGTGCTCGAACCTTGGCTGGCATTCACCAGGCTGCGCAAGGACAACGTGTCGTTTCACGGCAAGAGCGTCATCGAACTGACGGAACTCACCTTCGCGCATTACCGCCAGGCCGACTGGCACGCAGCCATCGTCGGCGACTATCCGCGCATGACCTGCGCCAACCAGTACGACGAGACCGACTACAACCACCTGCACCGCCGCTGGGAAGACCTCGGGCTGCACTACTGGTACGAGCACCGGGCGGACGGGCACACCCTCTGGCTCAGCGACAAAAGCACGCTCGCGCAACCCATCGATCCGTCCGGGATCGACGATTCCGGCGAAATCCCCTTCCGCGACAAAGCCGGTTCGCTCGAAGACGACGGCATTCGGGAATGGAGCCCCGTGCGGCGCATCGGCTCCGGCCAGACGACCCTGGCCAGCTTCGATTACAAGAATCCGGTGGCGCAGCGGTCGACCGCCGAGTCCCTGAATGACCAGGGCGACGTCTTCCCGTACGAGATCTACGAAAACACCGGATCGTACGGTTTCCGCACCCACGACGACGGCGAACGACTCGCGCAGCAGCGCATGGGCGAGCGCGACGCGAACACCCAGTATTTCGAAGCCCGGGGCAACGATCGCACTGCCCAGCCGGGCCGGTGCTTCAAGCTCGGCGGCCATTTCAGCGCCGAACTGCAAGCGCCCAAGTGGGGTGAAGCGCCCCACCCCAGCATCGCGAACCGTGACTACCTGATCCTCGCCGTCGACCACGAGGCCAGCAACAACTACCAGGCCGGGCCCGGTGCACCGTCGCATTACGAGAATACGTTCCGTTGCGTGCGCAAGGCTATTCAATGGCGTCCGGGCCGGCACTACAACAGCCGGCCGTGCACTTATCCCGGCATCCAGACGGCCATTGTAGTCGGGCCAGACGGTTCGGAGATTCACACCGATGGCTACGGGCGGATCAAGGTCCAGTTTCACTGGGACAGGCTGGGCGATTACGACGAAAACAGTTCGCCCTGGCTTCGTGTCATGTCGCCGGGGGCCGGGAGCGAATTCGGGAATATTCGCTTACCGCGGGTTGGCGAGGAAGTGGCGGTGGTTTATCTCGACGGGAACATCGATCATCCGGTGATTCTGGGGGCGCTGTACAACTTCACGCACATGCCGCCGTGGCGGTTGCCTGAGCAGCAGGCTTTGAGTGGTTTGCGAAGCCGGGAACTGCAGGCGGGAGATGGCAGCGGACGCGGCAATCATCTGGTGCTCGACGATACCCCGGGCAAGATCCAGGCGCAGTTGAAAAGCGATCATCAGTGCAGTCAGCTGTCGCTCGGTCATATTACTCGTATCGAAGACACAAACGGCAGGAAAGACCCTCGTGGCGAAGGATGGGAACTTCGCACGGACGGCCATGGTGTCGCGCGCGCTGCCAAAGGCTTACTGATAACGACAGAAGCTAGACAGGGCGCGCGCGGGCCGATTAAGGATATGGCGGAGACCTGTCAACGCCTTACCGGAGCGGCCGAACAGCATCAAGTTCTCGGCGATGTTGCACAAAAAAACGGTGCACAAGATGCTGGCAACAATCAAGCCGCCGTCGCCACTGTTTTGCAGGCGCAGAGCGAAGAAATCAAGGGCGACGCCTCCCGCAATGCGAGTTTTTCGGAGCTTGCTCAGCCGCATTTGGTTATTGCCAGCCCGGCCGGCATTGCGACCACCACCGCGCAATCTACGCATATCGCGAGCGATCTGGATACGGCCATCACAACCGGAAAAAATGTTTCCATTGCGGCCGGAGACGGGTTCTTTGCGAGTATTCGCCAAACGTTCCGGCTATTCGTGCAAAAAGCAGGGATGAAGCTGGTCGCTGCTTCCGGTGATATCGACGTGAAAGCATTGACCGACAATTTCAATCTCTTTGCCAAACTGAACATTACTCAGACTGCCAACCGGATCGTGATTAGTGCCAAAGAAGAGATTGTAATCAACGGCGGTGGCAGCTACGCAAAATTCGGGGCTGGCGGCATCGAGCACGGAACCAGTGGCACATTTGTTACCCGCGCCGCTTCACATCATTTCGATCCGGCGAAAAACATGGCTGCGCCGGATTTGAAAAACGATGTGATTGACGTCAACGTCAAGCGCGACCTGCATTTGGAATACGTCGATGCAGATGGCAATCCCTTGCAACACGATCCGATTCAAGCCCACGCGTGGGACGGGCACCAGCATAACAGCACGCTAGACGGGACAGGAAAAACAATCCTTAGTAATGTATCCCGTGGGTCTTTTCGCGCTGAACAGATCAAACGAAAATAGTTGAGGTGAACGATGTCCACAGGCAGCAAAACTAATGAAAGCGATCTGGTGATTCAAGAGCATTGTATCGACCTTCCAGGAGAATCAGTCCAATGCTGGGTTGGCGGCGGCACTGACAAACTCAAGGTGATATTACGCAAACATCGAGATGTGATTTTCGACATTCACCTCGGCAACAGCGAAACTTACACGGTGGAGTCAACTGAATCGGATTTTTACATTCCTCGTGACAAAAAACTTTCATATTCTGCTCGACATGACAAGGTTACATTTAAGGACGGGGAACGCCTACACGTTTGGGTAAGCCGAGGCTTCCGCGGTGCACTCATCATTAAATGTAATACTCACGTTATCTCGGAGGTAAAACCAAATGAATGGGATAGACATCGCCACAGCGATGACCCAAAAGAAAAACCGGCGCCTATCATTGTGGCAATTAAGAGCCCCTCTCCCACCTCAAAGGCAGCGACATCCGATCAACTTGCACATCATGAATCACTCACTGAAAGCGAACCGTCCCTGCACGTACATGAGGTATCAAAGAAAGGTGCACCTCATTCAATATTAGAGTTCTTTGAAAATGGCGGCGAGTCTCTCAATTTGGATAGCGAAAATATTATTACTCGCAATTGGATCATTGCTCAACTAACGGGAACAAGCGGGTATATAGCAGACAACCACACATGGATCAAGGAGCTAATTGGATGCAAATTTAGATTGGAAAGAGTTACTCACAAATCAGGACCAAAGGTATACATGATTTTTAGTGGCAACAATAAACTTCGCAAAATTATTTCCGCCTCAAGGTATAGCTTAGAGCATGCGAAAGTGTTGAGAATCGCGGGCGGAGCCAGCGGAGTCAAGCAAGGCTGGGATGCCACTAAAGGCGCGGCCAAGGATTCTTTACAAGTATTTGCCAAAGAAGAAGGAAAAATGGTAGCGAAAGCCGGGGGCATCGCACTGATTTTTGTTATCGCTATGGATGCAACCGAATGGTACAAGGATTATTCTGAAATCGGCACAGATGGGAAATCTCGCAAAGATTTCTTTGACTTGTTTGCCAAATTGGGCATGGAATTGGTAAAAACTGGGTTGATTGCTGGCCTAACAACAGCCTCGGTGTCTCTTTTTTTTGCTGCAGCGGCATTTGTTGGCGTGACTGTTGCCGCGCCCGTTATTTTGGTCGTCACAGGAACAATTGCTGTTAGTATTGCACTTGCATTTCTAATTGAAAAGGCAGACAAGGCAGTGGCACGCTCATTGAATACTGAAGATACGACAACGTGGCTCGCAAATAAGTTTCGCGAAACAGCACAATATCTTTCAAAAGTCAGTAATGATGCGAGATATGAACACTATCAGTTAACACGAATTTTACCGATAGGAAGATAATCGATATGAAAAAGAGAGGGTGGAGCGGCGACACATCTGACGTCGGGAGTCACTTGAAGGCTGCCGTGAGATTATCTTCGTTTGGAGTCTTATTTTTCTCTCTATTTGGAACCGCGATCGCTTGGGCCGGAACCGATTCTTTCCACTGCTCGGGAGTTATTTGGAAAGCGTCCCTGGCATTAGGTCTGTTCTTCTCGGTATTTGCTTGGGTCGTCTACCTTCCTTTCAGAAATACTGATCAATTACTTGGGAACGGCCTTCTATCGATATTCGTTTTTCTTTGTTTATTTTGGCTATTTGGGTTCGCCGGATTCTACTTCTATTTTCTATTCGCCCCGATTAACTCATCAATACGTGCAATCGCATTGTTCGGCGTTACCACGACCTTACTCTATCGCGCATACCAAACAAGTAAGGATATAAAAGAAGCATTTCAAAAGCACAAACAACTACTTGACCAAATGTACTGCGACGAGGGCACATGTTTTACATTTTCGCGGCAATCCATACGCCTTCTGGAAAAATCTCGAAAAAATCGGAATCCATTCGGATCCATTCACACATACGTTGCAATTATAACAACACCATTTGTTCTAGTACTAAATAGAATATTTAGTCCAGTTATCGGTGATGGGCATGGAGTCTTTTTGATTTTGGCTTTTTTTTCAACTCCTATTTTACTGTGGGGAGTCGAAACATTTATGCAAACAATTGCAACGATGATTTATTACCCAATTAAACTCCAGCGAACTACTGGAAAGCCGGTGCTCATGAAAGACTGGTAAATTCGACTATTATATCAATCTGAAATCGCCGGGAAGTCGAAAATCGTCACCCACAATAGCGCTTTTTCGCTTCTTTACGTTGTACGCGGGCATGTCTTTCGTCACCCCTTGTTCGATAACGGTAATCACGTCTATCTAACTAGATATCCACGCCAGTATCACACCGGACATGTCAACGATCTCGCGGCAGCCAGACGAGCAAAACGGATTGTTATTGCTGCGGAGGTGAGTATCATGTCGTTGAAAATAATCACGGTCGGCGACAAAACCGACCATGGCGGCACAGTAATAAGTGGTTCCCCGACCCACGACATCCGAGGACGCGCGATCGCCAGGGTTGGCGATCAGGTCGACTGCCCACAGTTGTATCCCGGCGGTAAACCCCATGGCGTGAACAAGATCATCACTGCACACAGCACCTTGACCGTCAATGGCACGCCAGTGGCGGTCGAGGGCTGTACAACGGAATGTGGGTGCAAACTGCTCGGGAGCTTGCCGGCAACGGTCGGCTGAATCTGTCGCTAGCCGCGTCTTGCCCGCAACCCATCCAGATATGGATCAATCACACACTTGCCCAACGCCAGCAAATCGAACTCCTGCGGATCAAACATCCAGTTGCGAATGAGTCCATCGATCATGGTCCACAACCCCAGCGCAACCTGAGTCGGATTCACATCGCGCGAGATCAGTCCCCTGTCGATGGCCAGCCCGATACGCCGCTCGGCGCGAGCCATCCAGTTCGCCATATTGTCCTTGCGCCGCTGCCGCACCGCGTCCATCTCGCCCACGAATTCCACTTTCAGCGTGGCGATCTCGAACACGCGCCGCGCCCCCGGATCGTTGACAGTCCGGTCCAGCACAGCCAGCATGTGGTTGCGCAGGTCGACGAGCGGGTCGTCCGATTCCACCTGGTCCAGCACCTGCATTTCCGCTTCCAGCGGCAGGATCGCCCGCTCCATCATCGCGTTGAACAACGCGCCCTTGTCGTCAAAGTGCCAATAAATGGCGCCGCGCGTCACGCCGGCTGCGGTTGCGATATGCTGCAACGTTGTACGAGAAACACCCTGTTCGACGAACAATTTTTCGGCAGCATCCAAAATGCTGTCGCGGGTTGCTGCCGCCTCTTCCTTGGTTCTGCGGGCCATCCGCCTGACTCTCCGTTTTTATAGGTAGGAAACATTAAACATACACTCGTGATAGTATATCGGGGTTTTCCCAAAAGTCAGTAGTAAAACCGCCTGCTGTGCCGAAGAAGTGTCGCAGGACGGTTTTATTCTTTTTTCCACAAGAAGGAAGCATTGAATGCGCTCTGCCCACTCCTCCTCCCTCACCCTGACCGGATCGCCGGCCGCCAGGATCGCCGCGTGCACCGTGGTCGCGATGGCCATGCTGTCGGCCTGCGGCTCCAAGGATAACGCCCAGGCCGGTCCCGGCGCCGCCGGCGCCAAGATGCCGCCTCCGCAGGTCGGCGTCATCACTACCAAGATCCAGCCGGTCGCGCTCGAGACCGAACTGCCGGCCCGCGTCGAGGCGATCCGCACGGCCGAAGTACGCGCCCGCGTCAACGGCGTCGTGCTCAAGCGACTGTTCACCGAGGGCAGCGTGGTCAAGCAGGGCCAGTCGCTGTTCCAGATCGATCCGGAGCCTTACCAGGCCCAGCTGAACGCCGCGCAGGCCGCGCTCGGCCGCGCCCAGGCGAACCTGACGTCGACGTCCGCCACGGTCGAGCGCTACAAGCCGCTCGTCGAGGCGCAGGCCGTCAGCAAGCAGGAATTCACGAACGCCGTCGCCGCCCAGAAGCAGGCCGAGGCGGACGTCAATTCGGCCAAGGCCCAGGTGCGCATCGCCAAGATCAACGCCGACTACGCGAACGTGTACGCCCCGATCTCGGGCCGTATCGGCCGCGCGCTCGTGACGGAAGGCGCGCTCGTCTCCGCCACGGAAGCGACGCAGATGGCGCTGATCCAGCAGACCGACAACGTCTACCTGAACATCACCCAGTCCGCCGCCGAACTGCAGCGCCTGCGCAAGAACGCCGGCGACAAGGGCCTCGGCGGCAGCGTGCCCGTGACGGTCGTGGCGGACGACGGCACCGTGCTGCCGACGAAGGGCAAGCTGCTGTTCTCGGACATCACCGTCGACCCGACGAGCGGCCAGATCACGCTGCGCGCCCAGGCCCCGAACCCGGACAACGCCCTGCTGCCGGGCCAGTACGTGCGCGTGCGCCTGGCGCAGGCCGAGCTGCCGAACGGCATCCTGGTGCCACAGCAGGCCGTCACCCGCGGCGGCCCGAACGGCGATACGCTGACGGTGATCGGCGCGGACAACAAGCCGACCCCGCGCACCATCAAGATCGGCTCGCAGAACGGCGAGAACTGGGTCGTCACGGATGGCCTCAAGGAAGGCGAACGCGTGATGGTGGACGGCTTCCAGAAGCTGCAGATGCTGCCGCCGGGTACGCCGGTGCAGCCGGTGCCCTGGACGCCGGCAGGCGCCCCTGCCGCTCCGGCAGCCCCGGCCGCGGCTGGTGCGCAGGCCCGCCAGTAAGAAGGCAAGGCTAGATAAACAGGAACCACAATGGCACGTTTTTTTATTGACCGCCCCATTTTTGCCTGGGTGATCGCGCTGTTCATCATGGTGCTTGGCGGTGTCGCCATCAAGCAGCTGCCGATCGCGCAATATCCCACCGTGGCGCCGCCGTCGATCGTCGTCAGCGTCGCCTACCCGGGCGCTTCCGCGCAAACGCTGGAAGATTCCGTCATCTCCGTCATCGAACGCGAGATGAACGGTGCCGAAGGCATGATCTATATGGAGTCGACCAGCCAGGCCAACGGCACCGGCTCCATCACGATCAGCTTCGAGACCGGCACCAATCCCGACCTGGCCCAGGTCGACGTCCAGAACCGCCTGGCGCGCGCGACCCCGCGCCTGCCCGCCGCGGTGACCCAGCAGGGCGTGCGCGTCGACAAGGCCCGCTCCAACTTCCTGCTGTTCACGATCCTCTCGTCCGACGACCCGACCTGGGACACCGTCGCGCTGGGCGACTACGCGTCGCGCAACGTGCTGCCGGAGATCCAGCGGATCAAGGGCGTCGGCCAGGCGCAGCTGTTCGGTACAGAGAAGGCGATGCGCATCTGGATCGACCCGGCCAAGCTGGTCGGCTTCAACCTGTCGCCGGACGACGTCAACACGGCCATCCGCGCGCAGAACGCGCAGGTGGCGTCCGGCACGATCGGCGACCTGCCCGTGGCCAAGGGCCAGCAGATCACCGCGACCGTCGTCGTCACCGGCCAGCTGGCCACCGTCGAGCAGTTCGGCAACATCGTGCTGCGCGCGAATCCGGACGGCTCCACCGTGCGCCTGAAGGACGTCGCCCGCATCGAGATCGGCGGCCAGGCCTATGCCACGTCGACCCGCCTGAACGGCAAGCCGTCGACCGGTATCGGCGTGCAGCTGTCGCCGACCGGTAACGCGCTGGAAACGGCGAAGCTGATCAAGGCACGCATGAACCAGCTGCAGAAGTACTTCCCGAAAGGCATGAAGTACTCGATCCCCTACGACAGCACGAAATTCATCCAGATCTCGATCAGCCAGGTGGTGGAAACCCTGATCGAGGCCGTGATCCTCGTGTTCATCGTGATGTACGTGTTCCTGCAGAACATCCGCTACACGATCATCCCGACGATCGTCGTGCCGGTCGCCCTGCTGGGCTCCTTCGCGACGCTGCTGGCGATGGGCTTCTCGATCAACGTGCTGACGATGTTCGGCATGGTGCTCGTGATCGGTATCGTCGTCGACGATGCGATCGTGGTGGTGGAGAACGTCGAACGCATCATGTCCGAGGAAGGCCTGCCCCCGCTGCAGGCGACGCGCAAGGCGATGGGCCAGATCTCGGGCGCCATCATCGGCGTTACGGTCGTGCTGATGTCCGTGTTCGTGCCGCTGGCGTTCTTCGCCGGCGCCGTCGGCAACATCTACCGCCAGTTCTCGATCGTGATGGTGTCGTCGATCGGCTTCTCGGCGTTCATGGCGCTGTCCCTGACGCCGGCGCTGTGCGCGCACCTGCTCAAGCCCGTGGAAGCAGGCCACCACATGGAGAAGAAAGGCTTCTTCGGCTGGTTCAACCGCACGTTCACGACGGGCGCCAAGCGGTACGAAGGCATCGTCGGCAAGATCCTCAAGCGTTCCGGCCGCGCGCTGGTCGTGTTCGTCCTGCTGGTCGGTATCGTCGGCCTGATGTTCGCGCGCCTGCCGAACTCGTTCCTGCCGAACGAGGACCAGGGCTACATCATCGCCAACATCCAGCTGCCGCCGGGCGCCACCGCCGAGCGCACGAACGTCGTGCTGCACGCGATGGAAGACTATGTGCTGAAGCAGCCGGAAGTGGCCGACATGGTCGCGGTGACGGGCTTCTCGTTCACGGGCCAGGGCCAGAACATGGGCCTCGCGTTCATCCCGCTGAAATCGTGGGACGAGCGCAAGGGCCAGGGCCAGGATGCGCAAGGCCTCGCCGGCCGCATCACCGGGCACATGATGGCGCTGCGCGACTCGTTCATCTTCGTCGTGAGCCCGCCGCCGATCCCGGAACTGGGCCGCGGCACGGGCTTCTCGTTCCGCCTGCAGGACCGCGGCGGCATGGGCCACGCCGCCCTGCTCCAGGCGCGTAACCAGCTGCTGGGTATGGCGATGCAGAGCAAGGTGCTGACGGGCATCCGTCCGGAAGGCCTGGAAGACGCGCCGCAGCTGAAGCTGAATATCGACCGCGACAAGGCGCAGGCCCTGGGCGTGACGTTCGGCGCCATCAACACGGCGCTGTCGACGTCGCTCGGTTCCGCCTACGTGAACGACTTCCCGAACGCGGGCCGCCTGCAGCGCGTGATCGTGCAGGCCGACGCGCCGGAGCGCATGCAGCCGGAAGACCTCCTGCGCATCAACGCCCTGAACACGAAGGGCCAGCCGGTGCCGCTGTCCGCGTTCGCGACCACGCAGTGGATCACGGGCCCGATGCAGACGTCGCGCTACAACGGCTATTCGTCGATGAGCATCACGGGCGACGCCGCCCCGGGCTATTCGACCGGCCAGGCGCTGGACGAAATGCAGGCGCTGGCCGCCAAGCTGCCGGCCGGCTTCGCGTATGAGTGGACCGGCCAGTCGCGCGAGGAGATCCTCGCCGGTTCGACCGTGTTCGTGCTGATCGGCTTCGCGCTGCTGGCCGTGTTCCTGGCGCTGGCCGCGCTGTACGAGAGCTGGTCGATCCCGGTCGCCGTGCTGCTCGTCGTGCCGCTGGGCGTGCTCGGTTCGCTGATGGCGGCGTCGATGCGCGGGCTGCAGAACGACGTGTACTTCAAGGTGGGCCTGATCACCATCATCGGCCTGGCCGCGAAGAACGCGATCCTGATCGTGGAATTCGCGAAGGACCTGCAGGCGCAGGGCAAGTCGCCGTTCGAAGCGGCGCTGCAGGCGGCGCACCTGCGCTTCCGTCCGATCATCATGACGTCGCTCGCGTTCATCCTCGGCGTGCTGCCGCTGGTGGTCGCCAGCGGTGCCGGCGCCGCGTCGCAGCGCGCGATCGGTACCGGCGTGATGGGCGGCATGCTGACGGCGACGGCACTGGGCGTGTTCTTCGTGCCCGTGTTCTTCGTCGTCATCCGCGGATTCTTCAAAGGCAGCGAACGCCAGCGCAAGAAGTACGCGCACGAAGAAGAAAACACTGTCATCGACTCGAAAATCTGATGAACGACATGAAACGACTCACTCCCCTCGTGCTCGCCCTCGTGCTGACGGGCTGCGTGAACCTGGCGCCCAAGTACGAGCGGCCGCAAGCGCCGGTGGCGGGCGCTTTCCCGACCGTGGAAGGCACCGTCAACAGCGGCAACGCCGTCGCGAACGAGGCGCCGGCCGCCATCGCGTGGCAGCGCTTCTTCACCGATCCGCGCCTGCAGCAGCTGATCAACGTGGCCCTGGCCAACAACCGCGACCTGCGCGTCTCGATCCTCAACATCGAGGCGGCGCGCGCGCAGTACCAGATCCAGCGCTCGAACCAGTTCCCGGCCATTAACGCCGGCATCACGGGCCAGCGCCAGACGACGGGCAAGGACCAGCCGATCAGCAGCGTGTACCAGGCCGGCCTGTCCGTCTCGGCATTCGAGCTGGACTTCTTCAGCCGCGTGAAGAACCTGTCCGACGCCGCGCTGGCGCAATTCCTCGCCACCGAGGAAGCGCGCAAGACCGCGCAGATCAGCCTGATCGCCCAGGTCGCCAACACGTACCTGACGTTCCTCGCGGACGAGGAATTGCTGGCCCTGACGCAGCAGACGCTCAAGACGCGCGAGGAATCGCTGCGCCTGACCAATTTGCGCTTCGAGAACGGCGTCTCGTCCAAGCTCGACCTGCAACAGGCCGTGTCGCTCGTCGAGCAGGCGCGCACCACGCTGGCCCAGGCCCAGCGCCAGCGCGCGCAGGACCTGAACCTGCTGACCTTGCTGATCGGCCAGCCGATTCCGGACAACCTGCCGGCCGGCGCCACGCTCGCGACGACGAACCTGCCGGACCTGCCGGCCGGGATGCCGTCCGACCTGCTGGCCACCCGTCCGGACATCCGTTCGGCCGAGCAGCAGCTGATCGCGGCCAACGCCAACATCGGCGCGGCGCGCGCGAACTACTTCCCGCGCATCACCTTGACGGGCAGCGCCGGCACGGCCAGCTCCGAACTGTCCGGCCTGTTCAAGAGCGGCACGTTCGGCTGGACCTTCGCCCCGCAGGCGATCCTGCCGCTGTTCGACTTCGGCCGTACCCGTGCCGGCGTCGAGAGCGCCCGTGCCCAGCGCGACATCGCCGTGGCACAGTACGAACGGTCGATCCAGACCGCGTTCCGCGAAGTGGCGGACGCGCTGGCCGGCCAGGCCACGTACAGCGAACAGCTGCGCGCCCAGCAGGCTGTCGCCACGGCCGAGACGGACCGCTTCAACCTGTCCGACCTGCGCTACCGCAACGGCACCGCGAGCTACCTGGACCTGCTGGATGCCCAGCGCTCGCTGTTCACCGCGCAGCAGCAGGCCATCCAGGCCAATCTGTTGCGTCTGCAGAACCAGGTCACGCTGTACCGCGTGCTGGGTGGGGGCTGGAGCGAGGCGGGGCCGGCGACGGCTGCTCGCTGATGAGCCGTCGCCCCCGCGCAGGCGGGGGCCCAATTTTGCCTGCGCGACCGCGTTGCTGACAAACTTGGATCCCCGCCATCGCGGGGCTGACGGTTCAAGCGCAAGCGTGATTATTTCCGCGCGCAATTGGCACGATCCCGACCGGGGCCGGCCGCGATTTCGGTATCATGAAATCGCAGGCCGGCCCCGGTTTTACATTGCATGCACGAGCGGCCCCGGCAGCCGTCGCCGGACGGCGTCCGCCAGGACCGCAACGCGCGCCGAGCCCGGCCTGTCCGGCACGGTCGCCTCTTGCGCCGCGCCCCACGCCATGCGACATTTTTTTCGTGCACACTGGAAAGCCATCGTCGCCATCGTCCTGCTCGTGCTGCTGGCGCTGGTGACCGTGAACCCCGGCGCCGCCACGCCGGAGCCGCCGCTGGCCATGCGCCTGCGCGCGCACGTGACGGCGCTCGCGGGCGGCCCACAGGACGCCACTTACATCGACAGCGTGCTGCACGCGGCCGGCTACGCCGTGCAGGACCGCGGCGGGTCCGGCCACGAACGCCGGATCGAAGCCGTGCTGGCCAACGTGGCCCCGGGTGAAAAGGCGGCGCGCACCTTCATCGTCGGCGCCCGCCATGACGGCGCCGAAGAGGGCGCGTCAGGAACGGCGGCCGTGCTGGAACTGGCGCGGCTGCTGGCGAGCGTGCGTCCCAGCGGCGGCACCGAGATCCGCTTCGTGTTCTTCCTCGCGCCGACAGCCGCCGCCGCATTGCCGGTAGCCGCCGGTGCCGACGACGACGCCCCGCCGGACGAGCGGCCGGGCAGCTTCATCGCCTACGTCGGCAGCCTCGCGTCGTCGCGCCAGGTGCAGGATGCGCTGGCGGCATTCCAGAGCGTCGCGGCCGGGCCGGCGCACGGCCTGGCAACGCCGGCCTACATGCAGGGTGTGACGCTCTCCGACCGCGCCTCGCACCACGCCGACGCCGCCCTGCCCGCACTCGTCCTCACGGACACGTCGTTCACGCGCTTCCCGTACCGCCAGGCGCAGGGTGCTGCGCCGGAGGCGGACGAACCGCCCGAGCAAGTGGTCTTTGCCGGCATGGCGCGCGTGGTCAGCGGCCTCGCGCGCACGCTCACGGCGCTGGCTGCCGGACAGCGCGGGTAAGACCCGGTCCGCCCGCCACCGTGGCGCCCGCTGTGGTCTCCTGCTGCGCGCGCGGATACAACCACCCGAAAACGACCGTCGCCGCCGCGGCGCCGGACAGCTGGGCCAGCACATAGCCCGGCACGTCCGCGAGCCGGATGCCGGCGCACGTGCTAGTCGCCGCGCGCGCCAGCGTGAGGGCGGGATTGGCGAACGACGACGACGCCGTGAACCAGTAACCCGCGACGATGAACAGGGCCGCCGCATAGGGCGTGACATTGGGCCGCGTGCGCGCGCAGCCGATGATCGTGGCCAGCAGGCCGAACGTGGCGACGCCTTCGCTCCACCACAGCGCCGCGCCCGTGCGCGCCTGCGTCGCGGCCGCGAACACGGGTTCGCCGAACATCCCGTGCGCGATTGCCACGCCGGCGAACGCGCCGGCCACCTGCGCCGCGACGTAAGGCAGCACGAGCGCGCCCGGCAGGTTGCGCTGCCACGCTTCGGACAGGGTGACGACGGGATTCAGGTGCGCGCCCGAGACGGCGCCGAACGCCAGGATCAGCACGACGAGGCCGCAGCCGGACGCGATCGAATTGACGAGCAGCGCGATGGCCGCATTGCCGCCCGCCAGCCGGTCGCCCATGACGGCGGACCCGACGACGACGGCGAGCAGCAAGGCGGTGCCGAGCCCCTCGGCGACGAGGCGGCGGAAAACTTGGTCGAAGTGCTTCATGGCACGTATTGTGGGGGAGTGCCCTGCCCCCGAGTACCGTCGTTCCGGTCTGTACAGCCGATACGAAGACGCAGGGCCGGCCTACGCCGCTTGGCCGATCAGGGAGGGAATGAGGTCGAGCAGGTCGGCCATCGACACGGGCTTGGACAGGAAGCGCACGCCCGGCGGCATCGTGCCGGCCTCGATGGGATTGCCCGAGATGACGAGGGCCGGCAGTCCCGGCTGGAGACCGCGCAGGGCGTGGATCACTTCGATGCCGTTCATGCCCGGCATGCGGAAGTCGGTGATGAGCAGGTCGATCGGACCCGCCTCGGCGAGACGCACGGCATCGGGCCCGTTATCGGCGACGGACACGCGATAACCGGCGACGCTCAGGTAGCGCTCGAACACATACAGGATGGCGTCTTCGTCGTCCACGACCAGGATGCGCGGTGATGCGGGTGCCATCGGCCAGCTTGCCTTTCATTGAAACTCATGCAAGGCAGACTGTATCACACGGCCCGGGAGAAACCCGACACGTTTCTCCCGGTCATCCCGCGTGCTATTTGGGACGGTACAAGGCGCACAGCTTGTGCCCGTCCGGATCGCGCACATAGGCCAGGTACAACGGCCCCAGGCTGCTCTCGCGCAGGCCCGGCGGCGCCTCGATCGACGTGCCGCCCTGCGCGACCGCCGTGTCGTGGAAGGCGTGGACCTGTTCGGGCGATGCGCACTTGAAGCCGATGGTGGCGCCGTTCGAGCACGTGGCCTGGGCGCCGTCGATCGGTTCGGTGATGCAGAACGATCCGCCGTCGTGGCGGTAGAACAGGCGCTGCTGGCCCGTCAGGTTCGTATTGGCGAACGGCTCGCCCACGCCGAGGACACCCAGCACGGCGTCGTAGAAGCGCCGCGAGCGTTCGAGGTCGTTGGTGCCGATCATGATGTGACTGAACATGCGTATCCTTTCTACAGAAGTTCGACGTCCGGCAGGTTGGCCAGGACCTGGTCCCACGTATCGTAGCATTCCAGGGCCTGGACGACGACGGGCAGCGGCTCGGCCCAGATCTCCGGCAGCATGCGTTCCTCGCGCGTGCGGGTCGCGAACGCCAGATGCTCCACCGGCGGCGCGAAGCGCGCGTCGACGCCGGGCTTGTTGCCGCGCGCATCGATGCGGTACCAGCCAAAGTCCTTCAACCAGACGGCGTTCAGGCCGTGCAGGCAGTACGGCGCCCCGCTGTCGCCGACCGACAGGCGCTGGTAGCACAGCCCCGCCGGGATGCCGTTCGCGCGCAGCAGCGCGGCGAGCAAATGGCTCTTCGCATAGCAATAGCCGGTCCCGTGGCGCAGCACGTCGGAGGCCTTGCACGTGACGGGGTTCGATTTGAAATCGACGCTGTGGCGGATGGCGTCGCGCACGAATTCGAAGCAGGCGCGCACGGCGTCCGCTTCGGACGCGGCACCTTCGGCCAGCCGGCGGGCGGCGGCGCTGACCTCCGGCGTGTCGAAGTCGATGTAGGTGCTGGCGGCGAGATAGCGTTGCATGATTTCACTCGGCCAGGAACATCTCCTGCAGGTCGTTGAGGAAGCGCTGTCCAAGCTCCGTCGGCCGGATCACGCGGAAGTCGCGGTAGATCAGGCCCTTCGCTTCGGCCGCGTTCAAGGCTTGCTCGATCGCATTGATCGGCATGCCCGTGCGCTCGCCGAACAGGTTCGGGTCGAACCCCTCCGTCAGGCGCAGCGCGTTCAGCATGAATTCGAAGCACATGTCGGCACGCGCGAGCTCGTGTTCCTCGGCGACGGCATTGCCCCTCCCCGCCGCTTCCATGAACGACGCGGGCTGCTTGTAGCGCGCCTGGCGCAGCACGCGGTGCGGGAACGACAGCTTCGAATGGGCGCCCGCGCCGATGCCGAGATAATCGCCGAACCGCCAGTAGTTCAGGTTGTGGCGCGCGCGGTGGCCCGGCTTCGCATAGGCAGACACCTCGTAGCGGTCGTAGCCTGCGGCGGCCGTGCGCTCGGCGATCATGTCCTGGATGTCGGCGCTCTCGTCGTCGCCCGGCAGCTCGGGCGGGTACTTCGCGAACACCGTGTTCGGTTCCATCGTCAGGTGGTACAGCGACAGGTGCGGCGGAGAGAACGACAGCGCCGTGTCGATGTCGGCCTGCGCCTCGGCCAGCGTCTGCCCCGGCAGCGCATACATCAGGTCGAGATTGAAATTGTCGAAGTTGGCCTGGGCGATCCCGACGGCCCGGATGGCTTCCTCGGCGTCGTGGATGCGGCCCAGCGCCTGCAGATGCCTGCTGTTGAAGCTCTGGATGCCGATCGACAGGCGGTTGATGCCGCTCGCGCGGAAGGCCTTGAACTTCTCGGCCTCGAACGTGCCGGGATTCGCTTCCATCGTGATCTCGGCGTCGAGATCGAGGGGCAGCAGGGTGCGGATGTCGGACATCAGCCGGTCCAGCCCCGCCGCCGACATCAGGCTCGGCGTGCCGCCGCCGATGAACACCGTGTGGATCTTGCGGCCCCAGATCAGCGGCAGCGACTGTTCCAGGTCGGCGCGCAGCGCGTCCAGGTAAGCCTGTTCGGGGATCGGTTCCTTCGACTCGTGCGAATTGAAGTCGCAGTACGGGCATTTGCGGACGCACCACGGCCAGTGGATGTACAGCGCCAGCGGCGGCAGCGCCGCCAGGTTCAGCGCACCCGGTTGCAGGTACTGCAACGCGGCTGTCGCGGGCGAACGGGGTTCGGTGCCCGCCACGACGGGCTTGATCGGAATCATTTCAGTTTCCCGAGCTTGTCGACGAGCGCGCGCAGCGCCTGGCCGCGGTGCGACACGGCGTTCTTTTCTTCCGGCGCCAGCTCGGCGGCCGTGCGGCCGAATTCCGGCAGCAGGAAATGCGGATCGTAGCCGAAGCCGCCCGCGCCGCGCGGCGTGTCGACGATCTGGCCGCGCCAGACGCCGTCCGCAATCACGGGTTGCGGATCGTCGGCGTGGCGCACGTACACGAGCACGCAGTAGTAATACGCCGATTTGTCGGCGTGCGCCGCCAGGTCGACGATCAGCTTCTCGTTGTTGCGGGCGTCCGATTTCGGCTCGCCGGCAAAGCGCGCGGAGTACACGCCGGGCGCGCCGCCCAGGGCATTCACGCACACGCCGGAATCGTCGGCGAGGGCCGGCAGGCCGGTAAGGCGCGCGGCGTGGCGGGCCTTCTGCAGGGCGTTCTCGACGAAGGTGCCGAACGGTTCTTCCGCTTCGGGGACGTCGAATTCGCCCTGCGGATGCAGTTCGAAGCCGATCGGGCCCAGCAGCTGGGCGAATTCCTTGAGCTTGCCCGCGTTGTTGGAGGCAAGGATGAGGCGTTGGGTCATTGCTGTCTCGGTCTGGACGAAGAACTGCGTATTTTACCGCTCATCGCGCCGATCTTCACGCCCGCTAGGCCTGCGGAAAGACCATGCTCGCCTCGAACCCGGGTTCGAGGCGGCGCAGCGCGAGCGTGCCTTCGTGCAGTTGGGTGATGGCGGTGACGATGGACAGGCCCAGGCCATTGCCCGGCAGGTGGCGGCTCTGGTCCACGCGGTAGAAGCGGCGCGTGAGCTTGTCCATGTCCTCGAGCGGCACGCCCTGGCCGTAGTCGCGCACGGTCAATGCCGGCGCGCCGTCGACGGTGGCCACGTCGACGTCGACCCGGCCGCCGTTGCGGCCGTACTTGATGGCGTTGTCGATCAGGCTCGCGAGGGCGCTGGCCAACAGGTCGCGGTCGCCGCGGATGGTCGTCGGCGTGCCCGTGAAGCGCAGCGCGATGCCCTGCTCTTCCGCGGCCGCTTCGTACAATTCCGTCATGTCGTGCGCGATGGCGGCCAGGTCGAGCTTTTCGAAGGTGCCCGCGCGCACGCCGGATTCCAGCGCGGCGATCTGCAGCAGCTTGTCGAACAGCGAGATGACGCTGTCGATGTCCTCGATGGCCAGGCGCGCGTCCGCCACGAGCGCGTGCGGATCGGCCGAGGCCTGCAGCGCGCGGTCCAGGCGACTACGCACGCGCGACAGCGGCGTGCGCAGGTCGTGCGCGATCGAGTTCGACACGTGGCGCACGCCTTCCATCAGGGCTTCGATGCGGTCGAGCATGCGGTTGATGTCGTCGGCCAGGCGCGCGAATTCGTCGTTGCCCATCACGACGATACGGCTGGACAGCTCGCCCGCCGCGATGCGCGCCGTCGTGCGGCGGATGCGGCCGATGCGCGCTTCCAGGCGCGAACGGAAGATCTGCGCGCCGAAGAACGCGAGCAGGATCGACACGGCGCCGCTGACCAGCAGCGCGCGTTCGACGACGCTGCGGATGGCGTCGAGCTCGATCAGGTCGCGGCCGACGACGAGCCGGCTGCCGTCCTCCAGCCGCGTCGCGATCAGGCGCACGGAAACGGGCGCGCCGTTCCGGTCCATCTGGCCGAACGCGAGCTCGCCGGAAGCCGGCAGGTCGCCGTACCAGCGTCCCAGGTTGCCGGCCAGGACGCGCCCCTTCGTGTCGACGAGGCCCACCACTTCCGTGTCGGTGTCGATCAGGTCGTGCAGCTGGGCGTCGATCTCGCGCACGAGCCCCGTGCGGCCGTCGCGCACCCACGCATCCGCGAGGTGCATCTCCACGGTCATGATCTTGTTGTCGATCGAGTGCTCGAACACGCCCACCGTGCCGAAATAAACGATGGCGGACAGCGTGGCCATGGACACGGCCAGCAGCACGCCGTAGCCGACCGCCAGCCGGAACGCGATCGAGCCGCGCAGCCCGAACCGGGAACTAGCGGGCGGACGGGCCATAGGTCGGCGCGGCGCTCAGCACGTAGCCGGCGCCGCGTACGGTGTGGATCAGGGCGGGGTTGAAGTCCTTGTCGATCTTGCTGCGCAGGCGGCTGATCTGCACGTCGATGACGTTCGTCTGCGGGTCGAAATGGTATTCCCACACGCCTTCCAGCAGCATCGTGCGGGTGACGATCTGTCCCTCGTGGCGCATCAGGTATTCGAGCAGGCGGAATTCGCGCGGCTGCAGGTTGATCGTCGTGCCCTGGCGCGTCACGCGCATGGTGCGCACGTCGAGCTGCAGGTCGGCCACCTGCAGCACGGTGGCGTCGCGCGACCACGTATTGCGGCGGCTGAGGTTTTCCACGCGCGCCAGCAGTTCCGACATGACGAACGGCTTGGTGAGATAGTCGTCGCTGCCCGCGCGCAGGCCGCGCACGCGCTCGTCGACGCTGTTCAGCGCGGACAGGATCAGCACCGGCGTGCCGTCGCCGCGGGCGCGCATCTGTTCGAGGATGCCCAGGCCGTCGACCTGGCCCGGCAGCATGCGGTCGAGGACGACGACGTCCCAGCGCGTCTCCTGCAGGCGGCGGTTGCCCGCTTCGCCGTTCGTTTCCGCCTGCACGGCATAGCCGGCCGCGCGCAATCCGCTGCAGAGGTAGTCGCGGGTTTCGGTATCGTCTTCGATCACGAGGCAGTTCGGCATGGTTCGGCTCTTGGTGTTAAGTGGACTATAGCATGGAGGCCAGGTGGGCCATGACGGCCACGACGTGGTCGATCTGGGCGCGCGTATGCCCCGCGTTGAGCATGAAGCGCAGGCGCGCCTGGCCCACGGGGACGGCCGGGAACTGGATCGCGTCGACATGGATGCCCTCCGCGCGCAGTGCGCGCTGGAAGCGCCGGCACAGTTCCGCATCCTTGACGAGCACGGGCACGATCGGCGTCTGCGTCGACGTCAGCGTGTAGCCCAGCGGGCGCATGCGCTCGACGAAGTAGCGCTGGTTGTCCCACAGGCGCGCGCGGCGCTCCGGCTCTTCCTGCAGCACGTCCAGCGCGGCCAGCAGCGCATTGGCCTGGTCCGGCGGCGGCGGGCAGGTGAAGCCGTAGGCGGAACTCGTCAGGCGCAGCACGTCGGCCATCTCCCGCTCCAGCGCCACGAAGCCGCCGATGGCGCCCAGCGCCTTCGACAGGGTCCCCATCTGCATGATCGTGGGGCTGTAGCAGCCGAAGTGCTCGGACGTGCCGCCGCCGTTCGCGCCCAGGATGCCGGTGGCATGGGCGTCGTCGATGTACAGGATCGCGCCGTATTTTTCCGCGAGCGCGGTCAGCTCGGGCAGCGGCGCGATCGTGCCTTCCATGCTGAACACGCCGTCGCTGACGATGATCGGGCTGACGCCGTCCTGCGCCTTCAGGAGCGACTCCAGGTGGTCCATGTCGGCATGGCGGTACGTGTGCTTTTCCGCCCCCGACATCAGGATGCCTTCGCGGATGCTGACGTGGTTGAACTCGTCCGTGAAATACGCGTACTTGCGGCGCGTCTTCGGCCGGTAGCCGTGCAGGCGTGCCAGCAGGCCGGCCTTGACGAGCGTGGACAGCACGCCGATGTTCGTCATGTAGCCCGTGACGAACAGCACGGCGTCGCTCTTGTGCTTCAGTTCACCGAGCCGGCGTTCCAGCTCGCGGTACACGGGCAAATCTCCGCCCAGCAGGCGCGATTCGCAGTTGCCGACGCCGTAGCGCTCCAGCCCCGCCTTGGCCGCATCCACGAGCCGCGGGTGGTTCGCCAGCGCCAGGTAGTTATTGGTGCTGAACGAGACGGCCGCTTCGCCGTTCACCTTGAATACCGGATCCGGCAAGGTGTCGTGGACGGGCGTGTCGTGGTGGATGGCGTGGCTCTGCAGCCAGTCGGCGATGTCGGCGAGGTCGTGCATGTTCGGGGATGGGATGGCGCTGCGGTGCAGTATAGGCGAGTGGCGGGGGCCTAAAAATTACGATCAGGTAATGTCAACACGACGAGGCACATTACCGGATCGTAATGCCACATTGATGCGCTGCAACGTAGAATCCGACCGTTTTCTTTTCATGGAGTCCCTTTCATGGGCACTTGTTCGAGTGGCAGTTGTTGCCGGCTGAATGCCGGTCCCGCCCCGGCAAGATAACGCAGGTCCTTCCTCCTGCCGTCATCTCGCCCCGGGGCGGATGATGGTATCCACGACACACGAATCACCAAGCGCGAATGAAAGGTATGCCGTTCACCGACGGAGATACCGATGTTTCGTTGTTCCCTGTTTTACTTTGCCGCGTGCCTGACGGCCGCGGCACCATGCGCCCGTGCCGACGAGGCCTGGAATGCGCACGTCCAGGCCACGTACGTGTGGCAGGCCAAGCCGGCCTTCGACGCCGATTACACCGGCCCCGCCAGCCTCGCGCCGTGGCGCGAGACGGGCTATTCGTTCAGCGCCACCGCCGCCTTCGGCCTCCGTCCGTGGGCCGGCGCCGAGCTGTACTTCGATCCGGAAGTCGTCCAGGGCAAGGCGCTGTCCGGCCTGCACGGCTTCGGCGGCATGACCAATGGCGAGCAGCAGAAGACGAGCGGCACGAGCCCCACGTTCTATCGCGCCCGGCTGTTCCTGCGCCAGACGTGGGACCTGGGCGGAGAACCGCAGCCCGTCGGATCCGACATGAACCAGCTGGCGGGCAGCGTTTCGAGCCGCCGCGTCGTGCTCACGGCCGGCAATCTGGCCGCGTCCGACATCTTCGACGCCAACAGCCAGGCGCACGACGCCCGCGGCCAGTTCCTGAACTGGGCCCTCGTCGCGCACGGCGCCTGGGATTTCGCGGCCGACGCGCGCGGCTACACGTGGGGCGCTGCGCTCGAATACGTCGACGGCGCCTGGGCCGTGCGCGCGGGCCGCTTCATGCTGCCGCGCGAATCCAACGGGCTGCCGCTCGAGCGCAACCTCTTCCGCCACTACGGCGACCAGGTCGAACTGGAGCGCCACCACGCGTGGCGCGGCCAGGCGGGCACGGTACGCGTGCTCGCGTTCCGCGACCGCGCCCGCATGGGATCGTTCCGCGATGCGCTGGCCGCGACCGCGCCGGGTGAAGTCCCCGACGTCGGCACCGTGCGCCGCGAGCGCGCCAAGACGGGCTTCGGCCTGAGCCTCGACCAGGCATTGACGGGAAGTGCCGCCATGTTCGCGCGCGCCAGCCGCAACGACGGGCAGTCGGAAACCTATGCGTTCGCCGAGATCGAGCGTTCGGTGTCCGCCGGCGCCACCGTGCAGGTTCGCCGGAGCGACACGCTGGGCGTCGCCTTGGTCCGCAACGGTTTGTCGCAGGCGCACCGCGACTACCTGGCGGCCGGCGGCGCCGGTGCCTTCATCGGCGACGGCAGGCTGGACTACCACCCCGAGCAAATCGCCGAGACGTACTACAGGATCGGGCTGGGCCGGTATGCCGCCCTGTCGCTGGACTGGCAGCACGTCGCCAACCCGGCCTACAACGGCGCGCGCGGTCCGGTCGAGGTCTACGGCGTGCGGCTGCACGCGCAATACTGAGGAGACGGCGATGTTCGAACTGTTCACCCCGGGCCGTACCGGCCGCTCGTTCCTGACGACCACCCCGAACCGATGGGACTGGGCATTGCTGCCGCTCGTCCTCGTCGTGCTGGCGCTGGCCGCGTACGGCGCGATGCAGATGGCACGCCCGTTCGTGCTGGGCCAGCCGACGCCGATCTCGCTGGACCCGGCGGTCCTGCCCTACTACCTGCTGCGCACGATCCTGCGCATGTTCAGCGCCCTGGCCGCGGCGCTCCTCTTCACGTTCGCGTTCGCCGTCGTCGCCACGCGCTGGAAGAGCGCGGAAAAGCTCATGGTGCCGCTGCTGGACGTGCTGCAATCGGTGCCGATCCTGGGCTTCCAGGCCATCGCCATCGCGCCGTTCATCGCCCTCTTCCCGGGCAACCTGCTGGGCGTCGAATGCGCCGCCGTGTTCGCGATTTTCACGTCGCAGGCGTGGAACATGGCATTCAGCCTGTACCAGTCGATGAAGACGATTCCGCCCGAGCTGGCGGAAGCGGCGCGCGTGTTCCGGCTGTCGCCGTGGCAGCGCTTCTGGCGCCTGGAACTGCCGTACGCGCTGCCGGCGCTGCTGTGGAACATGATGATGTCGATGTCCGGCGGCTGGTTCTTCCTCGTCGCGGCCGAGGCGATCTCGGTCGCGGGCCAGGACATCAAGCTGCCCGGCATCGGCGCCTACATCGCCGTCGCCATCGAACAAAAGAACGGCGGCGCCATCGCCTGGGCCATCGCCGCCATGTTCGCCGGCATCCTGTTGTACGACCAGCTGTTCTTCCGCCCCCTGCTGGCGTGGGCCGACAAATTCCGCTTCGAGGAATCGCAGGGCGAGCATGCACAGCAATCGTGGGTGCTGGACTGGGGCCGCCGCAGCGTGTGGATCCGCGCCTTCACCGACCGCATGTGGGGGCTGCTTGCGCGCACGCTGGGCTGGTTCGGCACGCCGGAACCCGCCGACGCGCCGCCGCCCCGCCCGCGCTTCGCGCTGTCCGCGCGCACGATCGACGGCATCGTCCTCGCGCTCGCGCTGCTGGGCGCATGGCGCTTCATCCTGTTCATCCACGCGGAAGTGGGCTGGGGCGAAGCGTTGCGCGTCGTGGGCCTGGGCAGCATCACGCTCGTGCGGGTGATGCTGCTGATCGGCCTCGCATCGCTCGTGTGGGTGCCGGCCGCCGTGTGGATCGGCCTGCGTCCGCGCTACGCGCAGGCCGTGCAGGCGCTCGCGCAATTCCTCGCCGCGTTTCCCGTGAACCTGATGTTTCCGCTCGTCGTGTACGCGCTCGTGCACCTGCGCCTGAACCCGAACATCTGGCTCAGTCCATTGATGGTGTTCGGCACCCAGTGGTACATCCTGTTCAACGTGGTCGCGGGCGCGTCCACCTTGCCGAACGAGCTGCGGCTCGCGGCCGACAACCTGGGCCTCACCGGCTGGCTGAAATGGAAGCGCGTGTACCTGCCCGCCGTGTTCCCGAGCTTCGTCACGGGCGCCATCACGGCCAGCGGCGGCTCGTGGAACGCGAGCATCGTGGCGGAATACGTCACGTGGGGCAAGACGTCGCTCGTGGCCGATGGCCTGGGCAGCTACATCAAGCAGATGACGGATGCCGGCGACTTCCACCGCATCGCCCTCGGCATCGGGGTGATGTGCGTGTTCGTCATGGTATTGAACCGCTTCTTCTGGCGCAGGCTGTACCTGCTCGCGGAAGACCGCAACCGCTGAAACAAGGAGAACGACATGACCGACAAACTGATCGAACTGCAGGCCGTGCAAAAGGCCTTCCGCAGCGCCGACGGCGCCCCGCGTACCGTGCTCGAAGGCGTCGACTTCACGCTGGCGGACGGCGAGATCGTCGCGCTGCTGGGCAAATCGGGCTCCGGAAAATCGACCTTGCTGCGCATCGTGGCGGGCCTCGTGCCGGCCGACGCGGGCAAGGTCGAATACCGCGGCCGCGCGATCCGCGGGCCGCTGTCCGGCGTCGCGATGGTCTTTCAATCGTTCGCGCTGTTCCCCTGGCTGACGGTGCAGCAGAACGTGGAACTGGGCCTGGAAGCGCAGGGCGTTCCGCCGGCCGCGCGGCGCGAGCGGGCGGACGCGATGCTCGACCTGATCGGCCTCTCCGGCTTCGGCAGCGCGCTGCCGCGCGAGCTGTCGGGCGGCATGCGCCAGCGCGTGGGCATCGCGCGCGCGCTCGTCACGCATCCGGACGTGCTGCTGATGGACGAAGCCTTCTCGGCCCTCGACGTGCTGACGGGGGAGACGCTGCGGGGCGACATCCTCGACCTGTGGGACGGCAAACGCATCCCCACGCGCGGCATCCTGATCGTCTCGCACAACATCGAGGAAGCCGTCATGATGGCGGACCGCATCATCATCCTGTCGAGCGATCCGGGCCGCGTGCGCCACGAGATCCGCATCGACCTGCCGCGCCCGCGCAACGCCGACACGCCGGAAGTGCGCGCCCTCGTCGACGAAGTGTATGGCCTGATGACGATGCGTCCCGTGGCAGCACCCGCGACGGCGCGCCCGGCCACCATCGACTACCGCCTGCCGGACACGGACGTGGGCCGCATGGAGAGCGTGCTGGACCTGCTGGCCGGCGCCCCGTACGACGGCCGTGCCGACCTGCCGCAACTGTCGGAAGACACCGGGCTGCCGGACGAGGAACTGTTCCCGACCTACGAGGCACTGGGCCTGCTGGGCCTCGCGCACGTCGAGCGGGGCGACATCGCCCTCACTGGGCTCGGCCTGCGCTACGTCCAGGCCGGCCAGGCGCTGCGCCAGGCGCTGTTCGGCCAGCAGCTCCTGAAGAACGTGGCGCTGGCCGCGCGCATCCGCCGCCAGCTGGAAGACGAACCGGGCGGCGCGCTGCCGGAAGACCCGTTCATCGACCTGCTGGAGGACACGCTGGAAGCGGACCAGGCCAAGCGCATGCTGGAAGTGGCGATCGAGTGGGGACGCTACGGCGAGCTCTATGAATATGACTATCATACCGGCCGGCTGAAACTGCCGGGCACGGGCAACGCGAAGGAGTGACATGGAAACCGATACCCTCGACCGCAAGGTCGCGCTGACCGTGGCGCTGCTGGCGTCCTTCATGGGCGTCTGCAAGGTCAAGGACGACAACATCGTGCAGGCGATGCAGCAGGCGCAGGCCGACAAGATCGACCACTGGGCCTTCTACCAGGCCCGCAACCTGCGCCAGGAACAGGCGCATACGACCTTGCTGCAGCTGCGTCTCGCGGCGGCCGCGCGCCCCGCCGGCGAGCAGGCCGGGTACACCGCCGCGATCGCGGAACTGGAACAGCTGGAGCACGACCAGGCGCAGAAGAAGAACGACGTGCTGGCGCAGGCGAAACAGGACCAGGCGGCGTACGACGCGCTGAACTACCGCGACGACCAGTTCGACCTGTCCGACGCGGCGCTGGCGCTGGCCTTGTCGCTGCTGGCCGTCACGACGCTGACGCGCCAGCGCTGGCTGTATCTCGCGGCGCTGGTGCCGACGGCGGTCGGCGTGTTTTATGGCGTGGCCGGGTTGGCGGGGTTGCCGTTTCACCCGAGTTGGCTGACCGGGTTGCTCTCCTGACCGAAAACGTGGGCACGGGGTGCCCACCCTACGATCCGCGCATGTAGCCGTAGGGTGGGCACCCTGTGCCCACCAAAACGTTAAGCCGCCAGGCCGAGCGCCTGCTTCTGCAGCGCCACCAACTCGCGAATCCCCTGCTCCGCCAGATCGAGCAACCGGTTCATGCCCGCCCGGTCGAACGCCTCGCCCTCGGCCGTGCCCTGCACTTCGACGAAGTGGCCGGCATCCGTCATCACGACGTTCATGTCGGTGTCGCAGCCGGAATCCTCGACGTAATCCAGGTCCAGCACGGGCACGCCGCCCACGACGCCCACCGAGATCGCAGCGACGAAGTGCTTGACCGGCACGGCCGGAACCAGGCCCGCCGTGACGAGTTTCGAGAACGCGTCGTACGCCGCCACCATCGCACCCGTGATCGACGCCGTGCGCGTGCCGCCGTCGGCCTGGATCACGTCGCAGTCGAGGTGCAGGGTGCGTTCGCCGAACGCTTCCAGGTCGAACGCGGCGCGCAGCGAACGGCCGATCAGGCGCTGGATTTCCTGCGTGCGGCCGGACTGCTTGCCGCGCGCCGCCTCGCGGTCCATGCGCGTGTGCGTGGACCGCGGCAGCATGCCGTATTCGGCCGTCATCCAGCCCTGCCCTTTCCCCTTCAGGAAGCCCGGCACTTTTTCCTCGATGCTGGCGGTGCAGATCACCTTCGTGTCGCCGCATTCGATCAGCACGGAACCTTCGGCGTGCTTCGTGTACTGGCGGGTGATGCGGATGGCGCGCAGCTGGTCGACGGCACGGCCGCTGGGGCGGAGGGTTTGGGTCATGGATGTCCTTCGTGGTTGATTATTTCAATTTACTTCAATATTTGCGACGACTTCTCGATCGCATCGCGGATCTCGGCGATGGCCTTCTCGATGTCGTCCTCGTCGAACGGGTCGTCCGGTGCGGGGGCGGCGGCCGGGGTATCGAGGCGGCTCGTGACCTCGCCCTCGGGCACCATTTGCGTGGAGACGACGCTCGGGTCGCCCGCCGCCGCCGGCGTGCCCGCGCCCTGCCACTGGATGGCGAGCGCCGTCGTGTTGTCGCCACGGCTGCCGGCAATGCTCGTCGCCATCGCGATCATCTCCGGCACGGCCTGCACGATGGTCTGCGCGGACAGGCGGTGCGCGATCTCGGTGTCGGGCAGCACGGCCCACAGGCCGTCGGAACACAGCAGCAGGATGTCGCCCGGCTCCAGGCTCACCGCGCGCGACAGCTCGACCTTCGGCGGCGTCGACGCGCCCAGGCAGTTATAGAGCTTGTTGCGGTCCGGGTGGGTGGCGCGCTCGCTCGCATCGGCCTGCCCTTTCGCGATCAGGTACTCGATGTGCGAATGGTCGCGCGTGCGCCCGAGGACCTGGCCGCGGCGCAGCCAGTACAGGCGCGAATCGCCGCAATGGGCCCAGACGGCGCTGTTGTGCTGCACGAGGCAGGCGACGATCGTCGTGCGCGGGCTGTCCGGCATCGCTTTTTCGCGCGTGTAGCGCAGGATGTCGTCGTGGGCCTGCTGCAGGGCCTCCTGGAGGAAGCGCTCGGGCTTGCGCACGTACGGCGTCGCCTGCGCCTTGAAGCGGGTGGCGATGCTTTGCAGGGCGATCGTCGCCGCGATCTCGCCGCGCAGGTGGCCGCCCATGCCGTCCGCCAGCACGAGCAGCAGCGCCTCGCGCGTGTACAGGTAGCCCATGCGGTCCTGGTTGAGTTTGCGGCCGCCGATGTGGCTCTGCTGGTAGACGGAGAATTGCATGATGGGTCCTCAGGCGCGTCCGCGGCCGAAGCCGATGCGTTCGACGAGGCCGCGCCAGCCGGAGGCCGGTGCCGCTTCCGCCGGCTCGGGCGCCGGGGCCGCCGGCAGCGCGGACAGGCCGGCCTGCAGCACCTTCTGCACGGTGAACACGCTCTGCGGCCGCGCCAGCGGATCGAGGGCGAGGCATGCCTTCACCATCGCCACCAGGCCCGGCGTGTACGCGCCTTCGAGCTTCGCGAACTGTTGATCCATCGTGTCGGCCGCGCGGCGCTGGTCGGCCGGCTGCGGCGGCGCGCCCGCCATGCACGCGAACATGGCGGCGCCGATGCTGTAGATGTCCGTCCACGGCCCCAGCGCGCTGCCCTTCGCGTACAGCTCGGGCGCCGCGTAGCCGGGGGTGTACATGGGCGCCAGCGTGGGGGCGTCGGTGTGGATGGTCTGGCGCGCGGCGCCGAAGTCGAGCAGCATGGGCGAGCCGTCCGTACGCAGGTAGATGTTGGCCGGCTTCAGGTCCAGGTGCAGCAGCTTGTTGGCGTGGACGTCGCGCAGGCCGGCGCAGACGCCGTTGAACACCTGCCGGATGAACGGTTCGCCGGCGCGGCTGCCTTTCGCGACCAGGCGCGCGGCGACTTCCTGCAGCGAGTGGCCGGATTCGTAGGCCATCACCATGTACACCGTGTCGTTGGCACGGAAAAAATTCAGCACCCGCACGACGTTCGGATGGACGATGCGCGCCAGCGCCCGCCCCTCCTCGAAAAAGCATTTCAGGCCGATGCGGAAAACGGGCAGGTTGGCCTTCGCGATCACGGGCGCCAGCTCGCCCGGCGCCCGCAGCGCAAGGGCGCTGGGCAGGTATTCCTTGATCGCCACGGCGTTGCCGTCGGCATCATATGCAAGATAAACAATACTGAACCCGCCGGACGCAATTTTCTTTACAATGCGATATCCGCCAATTTCCAGCCCATCGGGCAGGGGAGCATTATTCTGGGCAGCCATTTGGGAAAGTATTCCTTGCTAAACACGGCGATTGTGTGGATAAATCACCGCTTTGTAAAGAATAAGGGAATCTCGCAGAACCACAGCGCGCGGCGCCACCCGCACCGTGCTGCCGGGTGGGTCGCGCGGATTCCGGAAATCGGGGACTCCATTGAGCATTTCTAGCATGACAGGTTATGCGGTCGCCACAAGCGAAGGCGCTGCCGGCACCCTGACGATCGAGATCAAAAGCGTCAATTCGCGCTTCCTCGACCTCCAGTTCCGCATCAACGACGACTTGCGCGCGCTGGAACCGGACCTGCGCGCCGCCATCATGGCCGCCATCACGCGCGGCAAGGTCGAGGTGCGGCTGTCGTTCGGACGCAAGGCCACGACGGGCTCCCAGGCCCTCAACCAGACGCTGCTGGCCGACCTCGCGCGGCTGCAGACCGAAGTCACGCGCCACTTCGTGTCCGCGCCGCTGATGACGGTCGCGGAACTGCTGCGCTGGCCGGGCGTGATCGAGGAAGCGCAGATCGGCCAGGAATCGCTGCAGGCCGACGTCGCCGCCCTCGCCGCGAAGACGATCGCCGCCTTCGTCGACAGCCGCAAGCGCGAAGGCGCGGCGCTGGAAGCGATGCTGGTCGCGCGCATCGAGGCCATGGAAGCCATCGTCAAGCGCATCACCCCCCTGATCCCGCAGGTGATCGCCCAGTTCCAGCAAAAGGCCATCGAGCGCATGCAGGACGCGCTGGGCCTGGCCGGCCACGGCAACCCGCAAGTGCTCACGCGCCAGGAAGTCTTCGAACGGATTCGCCAGGAAGTCACCCTGTACGGCATCCGCATCGACGTCTCGGAAGAATTGTCGCGCCTGACCGCGCACCTGAACGAGACCCGCCACATCCTCAAGAAGGGCGGCCAGGTCGGCAAGCGCCTCGACTTCATGATGCAGGAACTGAACCGCGAAGCGAATACGCTGGGCGCCAAGGCTTCCGTCAAGGAGCTGGCCGATGCGTCGATGGAGCTCAAGCTGCTCATTGAGCAGATGCGCGAACAGGTACAGAATCTCGAATAATCGTCAAGCCACGGGCTTGGCATGGTGGGCACGGGGGGCCCACCCTACGCACATTACGCTGCCGTTGGGTGGGCACCCCGTGCCCACCGATTTAGAATCATCAGAATTACACGTAATAAAGGAACCCACCATGCTCACCACCGCTTTCTCCGGCAGCCTGTTCGTCGTCGCCGCTCCGTCCGGCGCCGGCAAGTCGACCCTGGTCAATGCGCTGCTGGCGCTGGAACCGGGCATCAAGCTGTCGATCTCGACCACGACGCGCCCGCCGCGCCCGGGCGAAGAGGACGGCCGCGAATACCACTTCACCACCGCCGAGGATTTCGTCGCCCGCGCCGACCGCGGCGAATTCCTGGAATGGGCCGAGGTGCATGGCAATTACTACGGCACGAGCCGCCTGACCGTGGAACAGGAAATGAAGACGGGCACCGACATCCTGCTGGAAATCGACTGGCAGGGCGCGCGCCAGGTGAAGAAGCAGTTCCCGGACGCGGCCGGCATCTTCATCCTGCCGCCGTCGATCGCGGCGCTGGAAGAGCGCCTGCACAAGCGCGGCACGGACGAGCCGCACATCATCACCCGACGCCTGCTGGCCGCGGGGGGCGAGATCGCTCACGCTCCCGAGTTCGAGTATGCTATCATCAACGAAGAGTTCAACGTCGCCCTGTCCGAGCTGCAGGCGATTGTCAAAGCGACACGTGCGCGCTTCGCCCAACAGGCGGCCCGCAACGCCTCGCTGTTTGCCCAACTGGGAATCCACGTGCAACAACCGCAAGCTTGACCATTGGTGGGCACGGGGTGCCCACCCTACCGCTATTCGTTTAAAAATCTCCGGAGTATTCACAATGGCCCGCATCACCATCGAAGATTGCCTGAAAAACGTCCCGAACCGTTTCCAGCTGACCCTGGCCGCGACCTACCGCGCCCGCCAGCTGCTGCAAGGCCACACCCCGAAAGTCGAAGCCAAGGACAAGCCGACCGTCGTCGCGCTGCGTGAAATCGCCGCCGGCAAGGTCGGTCTGGAAATGCTGAAAAAAGTCCCGATGTAAGTCGGGCGGTGCCTGAGCCTACGCGGTCAATGAGTCAGCCCGTGATTCTGTTATGCTGTTTCCATACTGCGGCTGATTGTCTTTTCGTATGAGCTTAACCTCACCGGATTCCCTCCACTCGGGCACCAACAACAAGGCGAGCCGGCCCGGCCGGCCCGCCCACAAACCGCAGGAAGCCGAACCGGCGCCCGCTCCCGGCGTCGCGTCGATCACGCACCTGGCCGGCAAGCTGGCCGAATACCTCACCCCCGTCGAACTCAAGCGCGTCAAGGAAGCCTACCGCTTCTCGGACGAGATGCACCTCGGCCAGGTCCGCAAGTCGGGCGAGCCGTACATCTCGCACCCGATCGCGGTCGCCGAGATCTGCGCCGACTGGAAGCTGGACGCCCAGGCGATCATGGCCGCGCTGCTGCACGACGTGATCGAGGACCAGGACGTCAAGAAGGAAGAGCTGCTCGAACGCTTCGGCCCGCAGGTCGCCGACCTCGTCGACGGCCTGTCGAAGCTGGAAAAGATCGAATTCCAGAGCGTCGTCGAAGCGCAGGCGGAAAACTTCCGCAAGATGCTGCTGGCGATGGCGTCGGACGTGCGCGTCATCCTCATCAAGCTCGCCGACCGCCTGCACAACATGCGCACCTTGGGCGTGATGGCGCCGGCCAAGAAGCGCCGCATCGCGGGCGAGACGATGGAAGTCTACGTCCCCATCGCGCACCGCCTCGGCCTGAACGACATCTACCGCGAACTGCAGGACCTGTCGTTCTCGCACCTGTACCCGCTGCGCTACCGCACGCTGTCGAAGGCGATCAAGGCCGCGCGCGGCAACCGCCGCGAAGTGGTCAACAAGATCCTCGGCGCCGTCAAGAACACCCTCGCTGCCGCCGGCCTGCCGGCCGAAGTCTACGGCCGCGAAAAGACCCTCTTCGGCATCTATAAAAAGATGCGCAACAAGCACCTGTCGTTCTCGCAGGTGCTGGACGTGTACGGCTTCCGCGTCGTCGTCGACACGGTCCCGAACTGTTACGTGGCGCTCGGCGCCCTGCACGGGCTGTACAAGCCCATGCCCGGCAAGTTCAAGGACTACATCGCGATCCGCAAGATCAACGGCTACCAGTCGCTGCACACCACCCTGATCGGCCCGTACGGCACCCCGGTCGAATTCCAGATCCGTACCCAGGAAATGCACCGCACCGCGGAGAGCGGGGTGGCCGCGCACTGGCTGTACAAGACGGGCGACCAGAACATGACCGACCTGCAGCAGCGCACCCACGCGTGGCTGCAGTCGCTGCTCGACATCCAGCAGCAGACGGGCGACTCCGCCGAATTCCTCGAACACGTGAAGGTCGACCTGTTCCCGGACTCCGTCTACGTGTTCACGCCGAAGTCGAAGATCATCGCCCTGCCGCGCGGCGCGACGCCGCTGGACTTCGCCTACAGCATCCACACCGGCATCGGCGACCACACGGTGGGCGTCAAGATCAACCACGAACCGGCGTCGCTGCGCACGGAACTGCACAACGGCGACATCGTCGAGATCGAGACCGATCCCGATTCGCGCCCCAGCCCCACGTGGCTCAGCTTTGTCCGCACGGGCAAGGCGCGGTCGGCGATCCGCCACCACCTGCGCACCGTCAACCTCAACGAATCCGTCGAGCTCGGCCAGGAGCTGCTGGGCCAGGCGCTGTCCCAGCTGGGCATCAAGGCCGAACTGGCGCCGGCGACGATCGAGCGCCTGCTGGCCGAGTCGTCGGCCAAGTCGATGGACGAAGTCTATGCCGACATCGGCATCGGCAAGCGCATGCCCGCCCTCGTCGCGCGCCACATCGTGAGCCTCCTGGGCGGCGACGTCGCTTCCGTCCCCGCGCAGCCGAGCCACGGCGGCGAACTGGATCCGGTGACGATCTACGGCAGCGAAGGCGTGGCCGTGCAGCTGGCACCGTGCTGCCTGCCGATCCCGGGCGACCACATCATCGGCCAGCTGCGCCGCGACCAGGGCCTGGTCGTGCACACGGCCGACTGCTCGCAGGCGAACCGCCTGCGCCTGAAGGAACCTGACCGCTGGATTCCGGTCCAATGGGGCAGCGAACTGAACCGCCGCTTCGACTGCCGCATCCGCCTGCTGATCAACAACGAAAAGGGCATCCTGGCCCGCGTCGCCGCCGAGATCGGCGAGTCCGACGCCAACATCACGTATGTCGGCATGGACGAGGACGACGAACACATGATGACCCAGCTGCGCTTCACGATCCAGGTCAAGGATCGCGTGCACCTTGCACACCTGATCCGCAACCTGCGCCGCGTGGCCGGCGTCAACCGCGTGGAGCGCGAGCGGGCGTAACTTGCATGAACGTGGGCACCCCGTGCCCGCCATGCGTTCCTATAGCGGCAGCGTACAGCGAAACCCGACGTACGCCCGTGCCGCCTGCGGCCGCTCGTCGACGACGGTAAAGATGCCCGCGCCGTCCTGCGACGACCAGCTGCCGCCCCGCGCCAGCGCCCTGCCCCACCAGCGCCGGCCGGCCCGCGGCCACCAGCCCATCCCCTGCTGCATCGGCGCGCCGGGTGCCGTCGCCAAGGTGGGCGAGCCGGGCAGGAAACTGTGGGCGACGATGCCGTCCGCGTTGCCCTGCACGTCGTCGAATACCCAGCTGAACGCGTTGCCCGCGGCGTCGATGATGTACTCCCCGTTCGACAACACGAACCAGCGCCGCTCGCGCGGATCGGGCGAGACCACCGCGGCGGCCTGGGGCCCGTCGAAGCGCCCCAGGTGCAGCCCCTGGAACAGCCTGCCGACGCCGACGGCGCCACCGGTCCAGTTGGCGGCCTGCCCGGCGTTGTCGCAGGCGATGGCCAGCGCCTGCCGTTCCGTCAGCAGTTCGAAACCGGCGACCGCACAGGCCAGGCGCGCCGCGTGGTAGTCGATGCGCGTCCACGGCGGCATCGTCTCGCCCAGCGCCACTTGCCCATCCGGCCCGCACGCCGCCAGCCAGCGCGCCACGGCGAAAGCCGGAACCTCGACGCCGCCGGGCAGCGTCGTGGCCGGCACGACGATGAAACCAGGCGGGAGAGGCGCGGCCCGGCGCGCCAGCGCGCCCCCCACGGCCGCCATGTCCACATCGAGGTTGCCCATGCGCGGCTACTCAGAACATCTGGTAGACATAGGGCGACAGCGCCGCCTGCGGCCGCGCCGCCACGTACCGCGCGTGCAGGGCCCGCGCCGCCTCGGCCACCTGCGGCGCGTGCGCGGCGAGCTCGGGGTGGCCGTGCGCGCGCCAGTGTTCCGCGAGGCGGGCGCCGAATGCCTCGGCATCCAGGCAGGACGGCGCGAGGAAATCGTCGATGCCCATCGTCGTGTGCGTGCGCTGGGTGTAATAGCTGGCGAGGCGCGGATTCGGGCCCAGCGGAAACGGCGCCTGGCCGGGCGCCGAGTAGGCCGTCAGGGCATCGAACAGCGGCGCGGCAATGGCACACTGCGCGGCCCGCAGCGCGGTGTCGTCAATCGAGCTCATACGTTTTCCTCCAGTCTTCGTCATCCGGCAACGGCGGCTGGTCGCGCCGCCACAGTACGACGTCTTCCAGCACCAGCACATCCATCTCCGTGCGCATGAAGCAGCGGTAGGCATCCTGCGGACTGCACACGATCGGCTCGCCGCGCACGTTGAACGACGTGTTCACGAGCAGCGGGCAGCCCGTCAGCCGTTCGAACGCTTCGATCAGGGCGCGGAATTCCGGATGACTGTCCTGGTCGACGGTTTGGATCCGCGCCGAGTAATCGACGTGCGTGACGGCCGGGACGTCGCTGCGCGGCTGGTTGATGACCGCCATCATGTCGTCGTCGCCGGCCTCGAACGCGCCCGTGTCCATCGGCAGGTGGCGCGTCGCCTTCACCGGCGCCACCATCAGCATGTACGGGCTGTCGCCGTCGAAGTCGAAGTATTCGCTGCAGCGCTCGCGCAGCACGGCCGGGGCGAACGGGCGGAACGATTCGCGGAACTTGATTTTCAGGTTCATCGTCGCCTGCGTGCGCGGGTTGCGCGGGTCGCCGAGGATCGACCGGGCACCCAGTGCGCGCGGTCCGAATTCCATCCGTCCCGACAGCCAGCCGACGATCCTGCCCGCCGCCAGCGCCTCCGCGACGAGGGCCAGGCGCTCCGCGCGGTTCTCGATGCGCCGGTACGGATAGCCCTTGCGGTCGAGGAAGGCAAGGATTTCCTCGCTCGAATAGCGGGGCCCGAGGTAGCTGCCGCGCTGGGCGTCGCCCGCTCCGTCCGTGCGCCCGCGCGGGGCCTCGAACGCCATATGGTGCGCCAGCAGGGCCGCGCCGAGCGCGCCGCCCGCGTCGCCGGCCGCCGGCTGGACCCAGATGCCGTCGAAGATGCCGGCCGCGGCCAGCTTGCCGTTGGCGACGCAGTTCAGCGCCACGCCGCCCGCCAGCACGAGGTTGCATTCGCCGCTCAGGCGGCGCAGGTGGCGCGCCGTCTTGAGCACGATCTCTTCGGTCACCTGCTGGATGCTGGCCGCGAGGTCCATTTCGCGCCGCGTGATCGGCGCCTCCGGCTGGCGCGCCGGGCCGTCGAACAGGTCGGCAAAGCGGGGGCCCGGCATCGCCATGCCGTCCAGCCAGCCAAAACAAGACATGTCCAGCCGGTACGAACCATCGGCCCGGACGTCGATCAGGTATTCGCGGATCCGGCCGGCATAGCGCGGCCGGCCGTAAGGCGCCAGTCCCATCAGCTTGTACTCGCCGGAATTGACCTTGAAGCCGCAGAAGCTCGTGACCGCGCTGTACAGCAGTCCCAGCGAGTGCGGATAGTCGATCTCGGCGAACAGCTCCAGTTTCCGGCCGTGGCCCATGCCGAGGGTCGTCGTGGCCCATTCGCCGACGCCGTCGATCGTGAGCACCGCGGCGCTGTCGAACGGCGACGGATAAAAGGCGCTGGCGGCATGGGCCATGTGGTGCTCGGCGAACAGCACGCGGCCGGCGCGTCCCAGCGTGCCGAGCGTCGCGCGCACGTGCTCGTTCACCCAGATCTTATCGCCCAATACGGCGCCCGCCGCCTGGACGAACAGCGCGCGCGCGCCAGCGGCATCGCCGTGCCGGGCGCCGGCGCAGGCGTTCTGCACGACGCGGTCGAACGTCAGCAGCGGATTGTCGTAGAAGACGATCGCGTCGAGGTCGTCCGCGTCGACGAAGCCTTCCTCGAGACAGTAATTGATGGCGTTGACGGGAAACGACGGGTCGTGCTTGCGGCGCGTGAAGCGCTCTTCCTGCGCGGCCGCGACGATCTCGCCGTCGCGCACCAGCGCCGCCGCCGCGTCATGGTAATAGCCGGCGATGCCCAGGATGGTCTTGCCCATGTCGCCTCCTCAGCTGGCGCGGGCCAGGCCTGCGCCCAGCATGTCCGCGATGACGGGTTCGAGCGAACGCGCGAGGGCGTCGTGCCCGGCCGGCGTGAAATGGATGTCCTTGTCCCAGCGCAGCCGGCGCCGCGCGGCGGGCAAGATGCGCAGGAGGTCGGGCAACGGGTCGTGCAGGCGGCAGCCCAGGTCGGCCGCAAGTTCCGCGAAGCGGGCCTGGTAAGGCGCGGCGTCGCACGTCTCGTCGAGGTGCTGCGGCAACGGCAGCGGCATCAGGAGCACGGGCCGGTCGAGCGCGCGGATCCATTGCGTCAGGATCGCGCGCATCAGGCACCAGGCCGGGTTGGCGGGCGAGTCGTAGTGCGGCAGCGGCTGGTACTGCGTGAGGTGCTGGACCATGTCGCGGATGCCCAGCCTGGTGACCACCTTGCGCAGCATGAGGAACCGTCCGCCCTGGTCCACGGCGGCGGCCTGCGCCGCATCCAGTTCGTGTTCCCCGTACGGTTCGCGCCGGGGCGGCACCTGGCACAGCCGCAGCGTGCCGTTCTCGAGCCGGTAATACGGCTTGGCATACAGGCGCTCGACGCCGTGCTCGTCGTGGTGCGGACGGAACTGCGCGACGACGCGCCGGATGTTTTCCACGAAGACGGCAATGACGACGAGATCGTGCTCGATGTCACGGGCGAATTCGCGCCAGATGAGGTATTGCTGGTCGGTCCCCGTCGACGACAGGCCGAAGTTGTAGACCTCGACGGGCGGCGTACCGGCGTCGGGCAGCCGCGCTTCCAGCAGGTCGGTATAGCGCTGGCGGTTGGGCACCGCGTCGCCGGCCGTGAACGAATCGCCGAACACGAGGATCCGCCGGTGCCCGGGCGTGCGCGCCCGCGCGAAGGGGCGGTCGGCGCGGAACCCCTGTGCATTCACCTGCATGAGATAACCGCCGCCCTCGTGCGGAATCCTTGCTTTCAGGCCGGGAATATAGCGATAGCCGACGACAGGGTGATATTCGTAGAGTTGCCTCATCATTTCCTCGTGTGCTTTTTCGGTCGAAACGATGATGCGTTATTTGGATATAGGGATTTTTATGCAACCTCAACTTTCCAGATAAAACGTATTTACCGTTCTCATTGGCTTTTGCCAGTAGCAATTTATTTCCGAAGAACATATTAATTTCGGAAATATTTAGACCCGGAAACCAAATGCGCACTCTTGGCGCCGCACAAACCGGAACCGGACGCGATCCCGCATATTGGCTTGGCAGGAATGCAGTGCAGTAAGGGATCCGGACTACTAGCAGGGATAATGATTAATAGAAATGGAAAACGAGCATGCGGCCCCCTATCGCTGAACACAATGCCTTGTTGATCCGATACCTGGTGGTTTTTCTGGTCGGATATGTTTTATTTACTATTCACGCCGGCGCCGATATCCGAAAAAAAACGAATGCGGGCGATCCCGTGCCGCAAATTGAACCGGGAAAAGCAAAATTGGTCGACCTGGCGTCGCTGCCGCCGCAATTGCGGCGCACGGTCGAGGACGAAATCCGCCGCCTGCGCGCGGGCGACGGCGTGCTTTACGGCGACATGACGTCGGAGGAAGCGCACGGTCTGGAAAGCGCCGACGGGCATGCGCTGCCGCTGGATGACATCGCCGCGCATGCGACAGTACCGCTGGCGGACGTGTCGGGCAGCGATCTCGCCGGCTATACGCTGGCGGGCGTGGTGCCGGACGGACCGGGCAAGGCGGGCCCGTGGACCGGCGTGAAGCGCGTGTACCGGCGTCCCGACGGGGTGCTCGTCCTGCTGCACGAGTGGGCGTATGCGGCCGAAGGCGGCGGCGTCCTCGGCGTACGCGAGCTGATGAATGCTTCCGTGCGGCACGGCGCCACCCTCTGCCCGGCCCAGTTCGCGATCCGGCGCGCGACGACGGGCCAGGTCGTCTCCGAGCTCCGCTGGTTCACGGATGCCAAGGTCTTCACGCTGAGCGTGGCACAGGACGTGCTCGCCGACGGGGGCAAGGAACACGGCAAGGCGTGGCTGCTGCACCTGGCCGGGACGATCGACTGAGCGGCCGCCCGCTCAGGCGGTGCCGGTACGCGCATCGAAACGCAGTGCGAGGATCCGGTCGAAAGCGGCGCGCGCGCCGGCACAGGCATCCGCGATCTCGGCCGGCGTGCGCACGTCGGCACGCAGTGCCTGCATGAAGACGCGCCAGCGCGGGCCGGGACCGGCGTCATCGCCTTTCAGGTAGCGCAGCCGGTGCGGCGCCAGGCGTTCGCGCAGGCGTTCGTACAGCACGACGCCGCCCAGTTGCGAGCCTTCGATGACGTAGTGCACGCCCCAGCGGTAGGCGGAGCTGGCCGTTGCAGGCCAGGCGTCGCCATTCGGCATGCCGGTGGATGCGTATCCGGCATCGGAGAGGTCGGCGTCGATCCGGGCCAGGCGCACCGAGACGTCGAATTGCGGACCGTCCGCGAATCCAGCCAGCCAGGCATGCAGGGGCACAAGCCACGTCCGCAACAGGACCAGGTGGGCGATGTAGTCGTGCAGGGAGGCGTCGGGGGCGCCGATCGGCAGGCCGGCGTCGAGGGCCGCATGGCGGCTGGCGGTGGCTGCGCGCAGGGCGGTCAGCGGGTCGGCTTCGGACGCAACGTCGATGGAACGGTTCATGGGATGCGGGAAGCTGAAACCGCCATCTTATCAGCCGAGGGCATCGCGCGCCCGTTCCATCCGCGCGCCGCGGCCGTCGGTTGGATCAGGCCGTCGGATCAGTCCGCGACAGGCGCCGGATACTCGACGCTCAGGATTTCCAGTTCGTCATTGCCCTGCGGCGTGTGCAGAGTGACGACGTCGCCTTCGCGCGCCTTGGTGAGCGCGCGCGCCACCGGCGAGACCCAGCTGATCTTGCCTTTCAGCGGGTCCAGTTCGTCGATGCCGACGATGGTGACCGTGTGCTCCTCGCCCGCCTTGTTGACATAGGTAACGGTGGCGCCGAAGAACACCTGGTCGTTGCCGTAATGGACGGACGGGTCGACGACGAAGGCGGAATCCAGGCGCTTGGTGAGGAAACGGATGCGCCGGTCGATCTCGCGCAGGCGGCGCTTGCCGTAGATGTAGTCGCCGTTTTCCGAACGGTCGCCGTTGGACGCGGCCCAGTGCACGACGCGCACGACTTCCGGACGGTCGACGTCGATCAGCTGCAGCAGCTCGTCCTTGATGGCCTGGTGGCCGGCCGGGGTGATGTAGTTCTTGGACCCGGCGGGAATCGCCTGGGCGAGCGCCAGGGCCTCGTCATCGTCGTCGTTATCCGACTCTTTTACAAATGCCTTGTTCATGCGTCTATTGTAGCGCCTTGGACAACACGCGCGCGCCCCTGTGCCACGCATGTTTTCCCGTATCATGGCGCCATGACACGAGCCCTTCCACGCAGCCGGATGTTCGCGCCGCTGGTCTACCTGGCGGCCGTGGTGCTGCTCGTCGAGGAATGGTGCTGGGATACCGGCATGCGCCTGGCGCGGGCGCTCGCGCGCTGGCCCGCGCTGGCGGCCCTGGAAGCCCGCGTGCGCACCTTGTCGCCCTACGCCGCCCTGTGCGCCTTCCTGCTGCCCGGCCTGCTGCTGTTTCCGGTCAAGCTGCTGGCCCTGCTCGCCATCGCCCATGGGCACGCGCTGTCCGGCATCGCGACCATCGTGCTGGCCAAGGTGGGCGGCGCGGCCGTCGTGGCGCGGATCTATGTGCTGACCTTGCCGACCCTGCTGGCGGTCGGCTGGTTCGCGCGCTGCCACGGCTGGTTCATGGACGCCAAGACCCGTTGCCTCGACTACTGGCGCACGAGCCACGCCTGCCACCTGGCCAGCCGGGCGGTACGCGGCCTGCGGCTCGGCTGCAGGCGCCTGCTGCGCCGGATGCGCCGGATGCGCGCGCATCCAACGGAAGGAGGCGCCCGCCACGCCAGCCGCACCAGGCGCGTGCTGCGCCGCTTCGTGGTCCAGTGGCGTGCGCGCAGGCGCCAACCGACAGACCGATGACATGACCATGAGTCCAGACACGTCCACCCCGGCCCCGGTCCTCGCTCCGGCGATGCAGGCGTCCACCACGGAAATCTACCTGTTCGACGCCGACACGCTGCGCCTCGTCGACGTCAACCAGGCCGCACGCCGCAACCTAGGCCATGAGCTCGAGACATTGTGCGGCATGACGCCGCTCGACCTGGCCCCCCAGCTCGACCATGCCGAGCTCGTCGCGCTGCTGGCATCGCTGGGCCAGGAGATCGGCGACCAGGTGAGCCTGCGCACACGCCACCGCCGCGCCGACGGCACCACGTACCCGATCAAGCTGTGCTTCCTGCGCATCGTGCGCGACGGCCGTTCGCTGATCCTCGCGATCGGCGACGACCTGTCGCTGGAACTGGCCGCCGGCATGGCCCTCGAGCAATACCAGGCGCGCTTCAACGCCGTCGTCAACCACACGCCCGGGCTCGTCTACCAGTTCGTGCTGCATGCGGATGGCACGATGGCCTACCCGTACCTGAGCGAGGGCTGCACGGCGCTGCTGGGCCTGTCGGTGTCGGAACTGCAACAGGATCCCGGGCGCTTCGTGCGCCTGATCCTGCCCGAGGACCGCAAGGGTTACCAGGACGCGATGGCAGCGTCCCAAACGACACTGGCCGCATGGAACTGGGAAGGCCGCATCTGCGTCGAGGCGTGGAACGACGTCAAATGGATCAGCCTGCGCGCGACGCCGTTGCCGCTGGACGGTGGCGGCGTGCAATGGGACGGCATCATGACGAATGTCACCGCGAGCAAGCTGGAGCAGGAAGAAACCCGGCGGTCGCGCGCGCGCCTGGCCGAGCTGACGGACCACATCCAGCAGGTGAAGGAGCAGGAACGGGCCCGCATCGCGCGCGAAATCCACGACGACCTGGGCGGCAATCTCACGGCGATCAAGATGGCGCTGTCCATGCTCGCGGCGCGCCTGCCGGACGATCCGGCCCTGCGCGACAAGGCGGATTACCTGGACGACCTCGTCGACCGCACGATCGAGGCCGTGCACCGCATCTCGCTGGACCTGCGGCCCAGCACGCTCGACCTGGGGCTGGTCGCCGCGCTCGAATGGCAGGCACGCGAATTCGAAAAGCAGATGGGCATCGCGTGCGTGTTCCGCAGCGCCGACAAGGACATCGACCTCGATCCGGACCAGGCGGCCGCGCTGTTCCGCATCTTCCAGGAAGCCCTGACGAACATCGCGAAACACGCCGGCGCCACGCGCGTGACGGTCAGCCTGCGCCGCCAGCGCCAGCACCTGACGCTCGGCATCTGCGATAATGGCCGCGGCATCACGCCCGCCGACCGTCTCAAGCCCCAGTCGTTCGGCCTGCGCGGCATGAGCGAACGCGCCCGGGCGCTGGGCGGCACGCTCACCCTGTCGCAGGCACCCGGAGGCGGCACGATGGTCGTCGTCAAGATCAGGCTGGCCGCCCCCGCGGCCGGACGCAGCGAAACCACCCGAGCATGACAGAAAAAGCCAGCATCCGCGTTTTTATTGCAGACGACCACGCCATCGTGCGTGAAGGCCTGAAACAGATCCTCGCCGAGCAGCGCGATATCGTTGTCGCGGGCGAAGCCGAGACCGGTCTCGACGCCGTCAAGCTATTCCGCAAATCGCGCTGCAACGTGGTGTTGCTCGATATCTCCCTGCCCGACCGCAACGGCATCGAGGTACTCAAGCAGATCAAGAGCGAACAGCCGGACCTGGCCGTGCTGATGCTGTCCATGCACCGCGAAGACCAGTACGCGATCCGCTCGCTGAAGGCGGGCGCGGCCGGGTATTTGACCAAGCAGAGCGCGCCGAAGGAGCTCGTCAACGCGATCCGCCAGGTGGCGGGCGGCCAGCGCTACGTCAGCGCGCAGCTGGCCCAGGTGCTGGCGGCCCAGCTCGGCGAAAACCACGAGGCGCCCGTGCACGAGGCACTGTCCGACCGCGAATACCAGACCCTCACCATGATCGCGTCCGGCAAGACCGTCAGCGAGATCGCACGCGAACTCTCGCTGTCGGTGAAGACGGTCAGCGAGTACCGCTCGCGTTTGCTGGCCAAGATGAAGCTCAAGACCAGTGCCGAACTCACCCATTACGCCATCCGCAACCAGTTGATTGACTGATTTGTGTTTCGTCAATACAGTCTTCAGGACTGAATGGTAATTCCGCGTTTTTTCATCGATTTGATTTTTTGGCAGCGGCTTACTATGACGACAATAATAATGCCATGTTGCAACGCCCAAAATGTCCAGCTCACATCGCCCGCCGGGGGTTCCCGGCCTGAACCCGGCGGAAATCGCGCGCGAAGCGTTCCGCCGTCTCGCCACGCGGCGCATCGCGCCGACGCCGGACGCCTACCGCGAGATCTATAACGAGATCGCCGGCGTCGACGTCCTGCCGCCGCCACTCCCACCTGCAGACCCGGGCGCGGAAAACGTGCTGTCCGGCTTCGCGCACAAGCTGGCCGATACGCCGGGCGAACTGGCCGAGTTCGGCGCCCGCTTCAACCGCGCCGTCAAGCAGCGCGACTGGGACGGCTATGCGCGCACGCTGTCGCAACTGGCCGAGAAACACCTGCGCCGCCATACCCACCCCGCCCTGTCGCTGGGCGCGGAAGACGGCGAAGCGAAGCTGTTGCGCGACCTGCTCAGCCGCACGCTGACGTTCGCCGTCGCGTCCCTGCTGTCGGGCACGCCGAGCCTGTCCGGCGAAGCGGAATCGCTGGGCGCCGCAGTCAAGGCCGCGCACGGCGAGGAAGCGCTGCAGGAAATCGCGACGCGGCTGAAGGACTTGTGCTACCAGATCGAACTGAAGAGTGGCGACACGGCCGAACAGCAGGAACTGCTGCTGCGCCTCTTTAAACTGTTGCTGGAAAACGTGTCCGAACTGCTGGACGACGACAGCTGGATGCGCGGCCAGATCGCCGCCGTGCAGGACCTGATCGCCGGCCCGCTCGACCATCGCGCGCTGGAAGACGCCACACGCAGCCTGAAGGATGTCATCTACAAGCAGGGGCAACTGAAGCACGGCATCGCGGACGTCAAGGCGACCGTCAAGAACATGATGATGACGTTCATCGACCGCCTCGGTTCCGTGGCGGCGTCGACGGGCGATTTCCACGAAAAGATCGGCGGCTTTTCCGAGCGCATCCGCGGTGCCGGCAACATCGAGGAACTCAACGAGGTGCTGGAAGAAGTGCTGCGTGAGACAAAGATCGTGCAGGCCGAAGCGATGGCGTCGCGCGACCGCATGCTGGCCGCGCACCAGGAGGTGCAGGAAGCGGAGGCGCGCATCAAGGATCTCGAAGCGAAGCTGCAGCACATGAGCGAACTGGTGCGCGAAGACCAGTTGACGGGCAGCCTCAACCGGCGCGGCCTGGACGACGTGTTCGAGCGCGAAAGCGCGCGTGCCGACCGGCGCGGCACGCCGTTGTGCGTCGCCCTGCTCGACCTGGACAATTTCAAGAAGCTCAACGACACCTACGGCCACCTCGCAGGCGACAACGCCCTGCGCCACCTCGTGAAGGTCGTGCGGGACACCTTGCGCTCCATGGACGTGATCGCCCGCTTCGGCGGCGAGGAATTCCTCATCCTGCTGCCGGAAACAAATGTCGAATCGGCATCCGCCGCGATGGTGCGGGTGCAGCGCGAGCTGACGAGACACTTCTTCCTGCACGAAAACGAGAAGATGCTGATCACGTTCTCGTGCGGCGTGGCCCTGCGCCATGCAAACGAGGACCAGGCGAGCCTGATGGCGCGCGCGGACAAGGCCATGTATCGGGCCAAGCAGAGCGGCAAGAACCGGGTGGTGGTGGCTGACTGACAACTGCGGCCGCCAAAAAATAAATTTTTTTTCGCCCTAAAGTTCCCGAATTCGTCGCCGCCAAGGCCAGCCCGCTTCCGGCGGCGACACAAAAATTTCGATTTTTTTCGCTCTGCCCCTCTAAACTTTTTCCGTAGAGCACCGTTACCTGCATCAACAGCGGTTTGAATGTCACAGAACAGCGTGACAGACCAAAGTGATTATGAGTGGCACGTCGCCACACCCTGTAAGACCAAGTCTGGAGAGACACCATGTCGTCCGTTATCAATACCAACGTTGCATCCCTGAACGCTCAGCGCAACCTGTCCACCTCGCAATCTTCGCTCAACACCTCGATCCAGCGCCTGTCGTCGGGCCTGCGCATCAACAGCGCAAAAGACGACGCCGCCGGCCTCGCGATTTCCGACCGTATGAATTCGCAGATCAAGGGTATGACCCAGGCTGTCCGCAATGCGAACGACGGTGTGTCGATGGCCCAGACGGCCGAAGGCGCCCTGGCGAGCTCGGGCGACATGCTGCAGCGTATCCGCGAACTGGCAGTGCAATCGTCGAACGCATCGAACTCGGCCAGCGACCGCAAGGCACTGCAGACCGAGGTGACCCAGCTGACGTCGGAACTGAACCGCGTCGCCAACACCACCCAGTTCAACGGCCAGAACCTGCTGGACGGCACGATGGGCACCGCGAACTTCCAGGTCGGCGCCAACGCCAACCAGCTGATCTCGATGACCGGTTCGAACTTCACCACGAACACCTACGGCAATAACACCAAGTCGACCGACGGCGTCATCGGCGACAACACCACGGTTGCCGGCGGCAACCTGGACATCGACGGTCCCCTGGGCTCGACCGGTTCCTCGCCGGTCGTCATCGCGGCAAACAGCAGCGCCAAGCAGGCTGCCAAGGCGATCAACGACGTGTCCGGCACCACGGGCGTCACCGCCTCCGCGCAGACCAATGCGCTGCTCGCAGGTACCGGCGGCAACTCGTACGACCTGTCGCTGACTTCCGACAACGGCACCGCCGTCCAGATCACGTTCAAGGTCGGCGGCACCGGCACCTCGGCAGACGATTACGCCGCCGCCATCAGCGCCTTCAACGCCCAGAGCGCCAAAACGGGCGTGACCGCATCGTACGAGAACGGCAAGGGCGTCAAGCTGACCAATGCCTCCGGCAACGACATCAGCCTGTCCGATGCCACCGGCACCGGCGCCACGCTGCAGGCCTACAAAGGCGACGGCACGCTCAGCGCCGTGGCGGCCACCGCCCTGGGCGCCACCGCATCCGTCGCCAAAGGTAGCGTCACGCTGGACTCGGCCGGCAGCTTCACGACCACGGACGCCGGCAGCGGCCTGGCCATCAACGGCTCGTCGGATCTGGCTTCGGTCGCCGACATCGACGTCAGCACCTTCGACGGCGCCCAGAAAGCGATCAAGGTCGCCGACGCGGCCCTGGCCAAGGTCAACGACCAGCGCGCCCAGCTCGGCGCACTGCAGTCGCGCTTCGACTCGACGATCTCGAACCTGCAATCGTCGAACGAAAACCTGTCGGCATCGCGCAGCCGCATCGTCGACACCGACTTCGCTTCGGAAACCGCGAACATGACCCGCGGCCAGATCCTGCAGCAAGCTGGTACTTCGATGCTGGCCCAGGCCAACTCGCTGCCGAACGGTGTCCTGTCGCTGCTGCGTGGCTAATCTTTCGCAATAAGCCCCGCTAGCGGTGTACAGTGATTCCTCGGCTGGAGAAATTCAGCCGGGGAATTTTTGCTAGGGAATGATCATGAACATTCAACCAGTGGCTTCATCCGCCCCGCCTCGCGTGGACGACCGCCCGCTCCAGCCGACACCATCGGTCGGAGCGACGGAATCGGCCAGCAAGAGCAAGCCCGCCGACGGTGTCAAGCCGTCGCACGAGGACGTGTCGGCCGCCGTCAAAAAGATGAACGATGCGATGCTGGGTTCCTCGCAGAGCCTGCAATTCTCGATCGATGAGGACAGCAAGGACATCGTCGTCAAGGTGATCGACCAGAGCACCAAGGAAGTCGTGCGCCAGATCCCTTCCAAGGAAGCGCTGCAGATCGCCAAATCGATCGACAAGTCGATGGACAAGATCCAGCAGGGCTTGCTCATCAACCAGACGGCCTGACGTTCGATGTCAGTTTGTCCATGAAGCGCGGGCCGCAAGCCCGCGCTTCACGTCGTTTTTTTGTCTCCCACGCACATTTCCGCCGCCTATATGGTTCGGCACGGAAATAACGCACATTTCCCACTCTCAAGTACGGTTTGCTTCTGTCGATAATGACTTACATTATCGCTTTCACAGGAGGAACAAGTGGGAATCAGCTCACCTGGTATCGGTTCCGGCCTCGACATCAACGGTCTCGTCAGCAAGCTGATGGCGGCCGAGTCGGCGCCGCTCTCGCGATACGATACGAAGACTGGGGTGTACCAGGGCAAGTTGACGGCCTACGGCCAGGTCACCTCGGCCGTTGGCGCGTTCCAGAGCGCGCTGTCCACGTTGAACTCCGCGAATACGTTCAGCGCGCTGACTGCCGCCTCCAGCAACAAGGACCTCATGTCGGCCACCGCGAGCGCGGGCGCCGTATCCGGCAAGTACAAGATCAACGTCACGCAACTCGCCCAGGCGCAAAGCCTGATGACGGGCGGCCAGGCCAGCAACAGCAAGCAGATCGGTGACGGCAGCAAGACCACGCTGACATTCCAGTTCGGCACGGTCAGCGGCGGCACGTTCGGCACGACGGGCAACCCGCTGGGTGTCGGCATCGCCTCGTCCGGCATCGCCAGCGGCTCGCTGACCATCAACGGCACCGCGATCAGCACGAACGGCACGACGCGCAGCGCGCGCGACCTCGCCCAGGTCATCAACGACGAATCCGACAACACGGGCGTCACCGCCAAGGCGGGCACGACGACCACGTCGGCCACGCTGTTCAGCGGCTTCGGCGACGTGACCGTCACGAGCGGCAGCTATGCGCTGTCGGTCGGCGGCGTCAACCTGGCGTCGTCGAACGGCAGCACGACCGTGACGGCGGCGTCGATCGATATCGCGCTCGCCTCGAATACCGTTCAGGACGGCCTCGCGGCCGCGAACATCACGATGACCGGCTCGGCCGCCAGTGGCGACCTGCAGTTCTTCGCGGCCGACGGCTCCAACATCAACATCACGGAAGCGGTCACGGGCAGCGTCACCGGCGGCATCGGCCTGTCGAGCGCCACCGCCAACACGGGTTCGAGCACCACCGTGACGGCCGGCGTGACGCTCAGCTCGGCCGACGGCAGCCAGATCGAGATCGGCGGCAACAACCCTGCCGCGGCCGGCCTCACGGCGGGCAGCGCCGGCAGTTATATCGGCGCCGGCTTCGTCCAGGACGGCGCCCAAGCCAGCGGCACCGTCACGCTCGATACGAAAGACCAGACGCTGCAGGGTATCCGCGACGCCATCAACAAGGCGAACATCGGCGTGACCGCGACCATCGTGTCGGACGGCAGCGACGATCCGTACCACCTCGTGATCACGTCGAACAAGACCGGCGCGAAGTCGTCGATGAAGATCAGCGTCGACGGCGCCGACGGCGGCCCCGTCAACGCCGGCATCGCCAGCCTGTTGGGCTACGACCCGAAC
>CBIHRX010000004.1:0-56512 GCA_966212555.1 uncultured Massilia sp. | reverse complement strand
AGCCAGGGATAACAATTTTTTCTCCCGTAGAGGAGAAACGACCCGGTCGGGACGCTCGCCGACGCCTGCAGACATCGTTTCGACACCGCGAAAAAATGTGCTCTGACCCCGAATCTGAAGAAAAAAGGGACCTGACCCCGAATTTTGGCAACAAAAAAGCCGCCGGCTGGGTAGCGGGCGGCTTTTCGTTCCGGCAGCAGCGCATGAGGCGCTGCAGATCCGATTAACGCTTCGAGAATTGCTTTGCGCGACGTGCTTTGCGCAGACCAACTTTCTTACGCTCGACTTCACGGGCGTCACGGGTGACGAAACCGGCACGTGCCAGGTCGCCCTTCAGGCCTGCGTCGTAGTCGATCAGTGCACGGGTGATGCCGTGGCGCACTGCACCTGCCTGGCCGGACTCGCCGCCGCCATGCACGTTGACCTTGATGTCGAAACGCTCGACGTTGCCGGTCAGTTCCAGCGGTTGACGGATGACCATCAGGCCGGTTTCGCGCGAGAAGTATTCGGCGGCCGGTTTGCCGTTCACGATGATCTGGCCGGTGCCAGCTTTGATGAACACACGGGCCACTGCACTCTTGCGACGGCCGGTGCCGTAGTTGTAGTTACCGATCATGTCAGTTCCTTACTTAGATTTCGAGTGCTTTGGGTTGCTGGGCAGCGTGCGGGTGCGTAGCTTCCGCATACACTTTCAGCTTCTTGATCATTGCGTAGCCCAGCGGGCCCTTCGGCAGCATGCCTTTGACGGCTTTTTCCAGGGCGCGGCCCGGGAAACGCTGTTGCATTTTCAGGAAGTTGGTTTCGTAGATACCGCCCGGGTAGCCCGAGTGACGGTAGTACTTCTTGTCGTTGGCCTTGGTGCCGGTCACGCGCAGCTTGCCTGCGTTGACGACGACGATGAAGTCACCGGTATCGACGTGCGGGGTGAATTCCGGCTTGTGCTTGCCGCGCAGTCGGAGTGCCACTTCGCTGGCAACACGTCCGAGGACTTTGTCCGTCGCGTCAATCACGTACCAATCGCGCTGGACTTCATGGCCCTTAGCGGAAAAAGTTTTCATGTTGACTTCCTATGTATAGGGAATTAATGCTCGAATGGTGGTTCCGCGGGCGATGCTACATCGCGGACTCTGCCTTATTGTCTTTTCCCGAGCAAATGGAAAGCCCACGACTATAGCCGATTCCTCACCCGACAGTCAAGCCACACCAGTCTGGAGCCAACGCAAGGACATCCGCGTCGGATCATGCAAATTTGCAACTTTTCGTTGACCAAGAAATCGATGACAAATTAGTATGACCCGCATCAAAGAGGAGATCGCTTGTTGAAATCCATCCTGTTTCTGGGCGCGCTGCTGGCGGCCCCCCTTCCGGCGGCGGCCGCGCCCGCGCAGACGCGCAGCTGCCACCTGCCCGGCGTCGAGGAAGCCCTGCGCTGCCTCAAGCTGCCCGTCCCGCTCGAACCCGGCAAACCGGCCACCCTGGACCTGCACGTGACGATCGTCCCCGCCCTGCGCCAGGGTGCGCGGCCGGATCCCCTGTTCGTGCTGGCCGGCGGCCCCGGCGAAGCGGGCAGCGACGTGCTCCCCCTGCTGGGCACCGCGTTCAAGCGCGTGCGCGCCACGCGCGACATCGTGTTCATCGACCAGCGCGGCACGGGGCTGTCCGGCAAGCTGGAATGCCCGTCCGACGCCGACACGGATGCGCGGTTGAGCGATGCAGAGACCGACGCCGCCATGCGCCGCTGCATCGCCGCCAGCAAGGCGCCGTTCGCCGCGTACACGACGGCGGCCGCCGCGCGCGACATCGAGGCCGTGCGCCGCGCGCTGGACTACGGCAAGATCAACCTGTGGGGCGGCTCGTACGGCACGCGGCTCGCGCAGGCGTATGCGCGCGCCTACCCCGCGGGCGTACGCGCCCTCCTGCTCGACGCCGTGGCCGCGCCCGACCAGGTGATCCCGGCCGGCGGCCGCGACAGCCAGGCCGCGCTCGAAGCGTTGTTCGCCCAGTGCGCGAAGGACGCCGCCTGTGCCCGCGCCTACCCGAACCTGCGCGGCGAATTCGATGCGCTGGTCGGCAAGCTCGATGCCGCGCCTTTGAAACTCAACCTCCCCGACCCGCGCACGGCGCGCCAGATCGACGTCACGATGACGAGCGAACGCCTGCTCGACACCGTGCGCAACATGCTGTACGCGCCGGCCGACGCGCGCCGCCTGCCCTTCCTTGTGCACAGCGCCGGCGCGGGTCGCTGGCAGCCGTTCGTCGCGCGCCGCAACCTGGCCGCCGACTTTTCCCCCGACGGCTCGCCGGCCACCCTGCTGCACCTGGCCGTCGTCTGCGCGGAGGACATGCCGCGCTTTACGCCCGCGCTGGCCGCGAGCGACGCGAGTCCGCTCACGCGCACGCTGGCCGACCGCCTGCGCGGCCTGTGCCGCGCCATGAACGTGCCGGCCGTGCCGGAGACGCCCCCGACGCGCATCGCCGCGCCCGTGCTGCTGCTGTCCGGCGCCCTGGACCCCGTCACGCCGCCGCGCCGCGCCCAGGCCGCCGCCCGCTTCATGGCTAATCCCCAGCTGCTGACGGCGCCGAACGCCGGCCACGGCGTATCGCAACTGGGCTGCGCGCCGCGCCTGCTGCGCGCCTTCCTCGACCGGCCCGACGCCAAGGTCGACGGCGCCTGCCTGAACGAGATCCCGGCCCCGACCTTCCAGCTCGGCAGCGCCGGACCGCAACCCTGAACACAGGCTCCCCATGATCGAAGCACAAGAAGTCCGCAAACAATTCGGTAGCGTGCAGGCGCTGGGAGGCGTCAGCTTCACGGCGCGCGACGGCCACATCACCGCGCTGCTGGGCCCCAACGGCGCCGGCAAGACGACCTTGCTGCGCACCCTCGTCGGCATGCTCAGGCGCGACCACGGGACCATCGCCATCGACGGCATCGACCCGGAGCGCGACCCGCTCGCCGTGCGCGCGAACATCGGCTTCCTGACCGACCAGTTCGGGCTGTACGAGCGCCTGTCCACGCGCGAATACCTCACGTATTTCGGCGAGTTGAACGGCATGGAAAAACGGGCGCTCGCCGCCCGCATCGACGAGGTCTCGGAAATGCTCGCGATGGACGACATCCTGGAACGCCGCAGCAAGGGCTTTTCGCAGGGCCAGCGCATCAAGGTGGCTCTCGCGCGCGCGCTGCTGCACCGCCCGCGCCACCTGCTGCTGGACGAACCCACGCGCGGCCTCGACGTGATGAGCACGCGCGCCGTGCGCCACGCGCTGTCCACGCTGCGCAAGGAAGGCTGCTGCGTCGTGATGGCCACGCACGTGATGCAGGAAGTCAGCCACCTGTGCGACGACGTGATCGTCATCGCCAAGGGCCATACGGTGGCGCAGGGCACGCCGGACGACCTGTGCCGGCGCACGGGCATCGCCAACCTGGAAGACGCGTTCGTCCGCCTGGTCGGCACCGATGAAGGGATCGTCGCATGACTTCCAAATTCCTGGTCGTATTCAAGAAAGAATTGCGCGAATCGCTGCGCGACAAGCGCTCGCTCGGCCTCCTCGCCCTGTTCACCCTGATGTATCCGGTGCTGCTGGGCGTCCTGCTGCACCAGTGGATCGACCGCGCGACGAAGCCGGAGCGCGAAGGCATCGTGCTGGCCGTGATCGGCGGCGCGCAGGCGCCCACCCTGATGGCCCAGCTGAAGCAGAAAAACATCACCGTGCACGACACGCCGCCACTGGACGAAGCCGCGATCGGCGACCTGCTGCGCGCCCGCAAGGCCGCCGCCGTGCTGCGCCTGCCGGGCAAGTACGCGGGCGACTACGCCGCGATGCGGCCCGCGCGCATCGAGCTGTGGTACGACTCGTCGACGGAGCAGGACGGCCGGCGCGACGTCGAAGAGGTGTTGAACGCGTACGGTTCGAACATCGCCAGCGCGCGCCTGCTGGCGCACGGCGTGTCGCCGGCCGCCCTGTCGCCCGTGCAGGTGCAGCGCTACGACACGGGCACGACGGCCGCGCGCTCGGCCGGCATCATCGGCGGCATCCTCGGCTTCCTGTTCTTCCCCGCGTTCATCTGCGGCCTGTCGGCGGCGGTCGATTCCACCGCGGGCGAACGGGAACGGCGCTCGCTCGAAGTGCTGATGGCGCAACCCGTGCGCACGTGGGAACTCGTCGCCGGCAAGTGGCTGGCCGCCGCGGCGCTGGCCATCGTCGGCATCACCCTGGAGCTGATGCTGGCGCATGCGATTTTGTCGTGGATGCCGCTGGAAGAAATCGGCATGAGCTGGCGCGTGGGCTGGGGACGGCTGCTGCTCGTCTGCCTCGCCTCCGTGCCGCTGTCGCTGTTCGCGGCCGCCATGCAGATCGCCGTGGCGATGAACGCGCGCTCGTTCAAGGAAGCGCAGAGCGTGCTGTCGATCGTGATGCTGGTGCCGATGTTGCCGGGGCTCGCCGTGTCGATGCTGGAACTGAAGACGGCATCGTGGATGTACCTCGTGCCGATGCTGTCCAACCAGACCCTGCTCCGCGAAACGGCGAAGGGCGGCGATATCGGCCTGCTGCCGTTCGCACTGACGTTCCTGTGTTCCGCGCTCGCCGCATGGGCGGCCGTCGCATTCGCCGCATGGCGCATGAAGAGCGAGCGCTACGTGCTGGCGGTCTGAGGCCGCTTCAGCACGGTGCGCCGCGCTGGCTTAGAATGGTCGTCTTTACCTGTCAACGAAGCGGAGAAATCGATGGAAGTCAAAGTCAGCTGGAACGGACCCTCCGGGATGAGCTTCCGGGCCGAAACCGGCTCCGGCCACCTGGTGAACATGGATGGCGCGCCCGAGGGCGGCGGCCACAACCTGGCACCGCGCCCGATGGAAATGGTGTTGCTGGGTACCGGCGGCTGCACCGCCTACGACGTCGTGCTGATCCTCAAGCGCAGCCGGGAAGACGTGCGCGGCTGCGACGTCACCCTGAAGGCCGAGCGCGCCGAGACGGATCCGAAGGTGTTCACGAAGATCCACTTCCACTTCACCGTCACGGGCCGCAACCTCAAGGAGGCGACCGTCGAACGCGCGGTCAACCTGTCGCACGACAAGTACTGCTCGGCGTCGATCATGCTGGCCAAGACGGCCGAGATCACGCACTCGTTCGAGATCGTCGAGGGATAACACGACCGCAGGTCGCGTTATCCCGTAGGGTGGGCACCCCGTGCCCACGCGTGACGCATGCGTCACGTTGGCCGATCAGATGTAATACGCCGTCGTGGTCATCACCTTGGCCATGGCGCGCATCGCGGCCTTGACCGGCAACGGCATCTCGGCCGCGCCCATTTCCTGCGCCTTCGCACCGTGTTCGATCTCGTCGTCGCGCATCTGCGTGACGATCGCCCGCGATTTCGCGTCGTGCGGCGGCAGTTGGTCGAGGTGGCTGTTCAAATGCGCCTCGACCTGGCGCTCCGTCTCCACGACGAAGCCGAGGCTGATGGCGTCGCCCAGGCGCGACGCGACCGTGCCCAGCGTATAGGCGCCGGCATACCACAGCGGATTGAGGAGGCTTGGCTGGGAACCCAGTTCGGCCAGGCGCTCGGCCGTCCAGGCCAGATGGTCTTCTTCCTCGCGCCCGGATTTTGCGAACTGCGCGCGCATGGCCTGCGTCGACGCGCGCCGGCCCTGCGAGTCGTACAGCGCCTGGGCGCACACTTCGCCCACGTGGTTCACGCGCATCAGGCCGGCGCTGTGGCGCTGTTCCTGGGCATTCAGTTCGCAGTCCGGCGCGGAGACGCCCGGATTCGGCCGCGCGGCCTTCGCCACGCCGCCCACGACACGCAAGGCCTTGTCGAAACCGACGATCAGGTGGTCAAGAGGGTTGATGGTGCGGGTTGTCATGAGAAACCTTCGGCTTGTTTTTCGATAACCGAATTATATGCCCTCGCCCGCACGCTTCTGCGCCTTCAGCCACTCGTGCACGGGCCCCGCCACCTCGAGCTTCGAAATGTTCTTCGCGACGCCGAGGTTCAGCTCCAGCAGGAACGGGATCGAATCCGGTGGCACGTCCGTGCACGTCGCCGTAAACGCCGTCATGAAGCGCTCCGATTGCAGCACCGGCAACACGTTCTTGCCGCTCATGAACTGCAGGATGCTCGTGATCGTGTGGCCGCCGCCGATCGAGTGGTAGATGAACCGGTTGAAGTCGCGGTCCACGGTCTTGAAATCGATGGTTTCCTTCGTCATCAGGTTCGCCAGGTAGTACAGACCGACAGCGACACGAAACCAGTCCGTCGACTCGGCCCGGGTGCGGCCCTGGCGCGTAACGGCCAGGATATTGTCCTTGTTGATGAGAGTATCCATAGGGCCATTATGCATGTTCTTGCCTTGCCCGGATATCACCGGCAATGTTGCCAGAATGGACATAAGTCATTCCACGTTGTATGCTGGCCTGCATCCTGCTCCGGCTTTTCTGCACTCTGGACTTGTGAAAACGCCGTGTGTCGCACGGCTGCTGCCGCGTCGGCTCCTTTTTAATACAATGCAACAGTCATGAAATACGTGCATTGTCACGAGCAACAGGAGTGTCCATGGAATTACAAATCCGCAACTTGTCCAAGACCTATGCCAATGGCGTGGTCGCGCTGGACAGGGTCTCGCTGAGCATCCCGCCCGGGATGTTCGGCCTGCTCGGACCCAACGGCGCCGGCAAGTCGACCCTGATGCGGATCCTCGCCACCTTGCAGGAGTGCGACAGCGGCTCCGTGTTCCTGGACGACATCGACGTGCTGGACGAAAAGGACGAGGTGCGCCGCCTGCTTGGCTACCTGCCGCAGGACTTCGGCGTGTACCCGAAAGTGACCGCCTACGAACTGCTCGACCATTTCGCGCAACTGAAAGGCCTGTCGCAGCGCCACCGCCGCCGCGAAATCGTCGACGCGCTGCTGCAGCAGACCAATTTGTTCGAGGTGCGCAACCAGAAGATGGGCACCTTCTCCGGCGGCATGCGCCAGCGCTTCGGCATCGCCCAGGCGCTGCTGGGCGACCCGCAGCTGATCATCGTCGACGAGCCGACGGCCGGCCTCGACCCGCAGGAGCGTGTCCGCTTCCACAACCTGCTGTCCGACATCGGCGAGGACAAGACCGTGATCCTGTCCACGCACATCGTGTCCGACGTGGCCGACCTGTGCGCCAACATGGCCATCATCAACAAGGGCCACGTGCTGCTGTGCGGCGAGCCGGTGCGCCTGATCGAGGGCATCGAAGGCAAGATCTGGGCGCGGGTCGTGAGCAAGGCGGACCTGCCCACCTACCAGAAGCGCCACACCGTCATCTCCACGCGCCTGCTGTCCGGCCGCACCCTGATCCACGTGTACGCCGACCGCTATCCCGGCGACGACTTCGAGCCGATCCACCCGACCCTGGAAGACGTCTATTTCGCCACGATCGCCGGCCGCCACAACGACCTGGCCGGGAACTGCTGATTCATGGGCGCGCTCCTCGCCATCGCCGGCTTCGAGGCCCGGCAGCGCCTGAAGCTGCTGTCGACCTGGGTGTACTTCCTTGCGTTCTTCGCGCTGGCCCTGCTGTGGATGGCCGCCGCGGGCGGCGTGTTCAAGGAGGCCTTCGTGTCGTTCGGCGGCCGCGTATTGATCAACGCGCCGCGCCAGATCGCCCTGAGCGCGGCCTTCCTCGGCTCCCTCGGCGTCATCGTCGCCGCCGCGATGATGGGCCGCTCGGTGCAGCAGGACTTCGAATACGAGATGCACCACTTCTTCTTCAGCGCCCCGATCCCGAAATACGCGTACGTGTTCGGACGCTTCCTCGGCGCGCTGGCGACGCTCGCCGTCGTATTCTCGGCCATCCTGTTCGGCACCCTGCTGGGGACGGCGCTGCCCGGCATCGATCCCGCCCGCCTCGGCCCGTATTCGGTCGCGGGCTACCTGCTGCCCTACTTCCTCACGCTGCTGCCGAACCTGTTCATCTTCGGCGCCATCTTCTTCGTGCTCGCGGCGCTCACGCGGCGCATGCTGCCCGTGTACGTGGCCAGCGTCGTCATGCTGATCGGTTACATCGTCGCCCCGTCGCTGGCGCGCGACCTCGATTACAAGACGCTCGCCGCGCTGATCGACCCGTTCGGCACGACGGCGCTGATCCGCCTCACCGAATACTGGAACCTCACGGAGCGCAACACGCTGCAGGTCCCGTTCGAAGGCGTGTACCTCGTGAACCGCGCCATCTGGTCGCTGTTCTCGCTCGTCGCCCTGCTGCTCGGCTACTGGCGCTTCAGCTTCGTGTCCACGCCGGCCGGCAAGCGCGGCCAGGCACGCCCCGAACCGGAAAGCGCGCCGCAAGCGCCTGCCGGCATGGCCGACCTGCACGAGCCGCCCGACTTCGCCGCGCGCAGCCTCGCCGTGCTGCTGGCCAGGTCGAGCTGGATGAATCTGCGCGAAGCGGTCAAGAACGTCTACTTCGCCGTGATCGTCCTGGCCGGCATGCTGACCCTCGTCGTCAGCTCCCTCGACCTGGGCGCGATCTACGGCACGAAGACGTACCCCGTCACGTACATGGTGCTCGAACTCATTCGCGACGTGTTCGCGCTGTTCGTGCTGATCGTGACGACCTTTTATGCGGGCGAGATGGTGTGGCGCGAGCGCGAGGCGCGCGTGGCGCAGATGATGGACGCGCTGCCCGTCCCGAGCTGGCTGCCGCTGGCCGCCAAGACCATCGCGCTCGTCGGCCTGCAAATCCTGCTGCTGCTCGCCGCGATGGTGTGCGGGATGGGCATCCAGCTGGCGCACGGCTACCTGACCCTGGAGCCGGGCCTGTACCTCGCGACGCTGTTCGGCGTCCTGCTGCCCCGCTACGTGCTGCTGGCCGTGCTGGCGATCGCCGCCCAGGCCATCCTGAACCACAGATACCTCGCCTACTTCGCGCTCGTCACCTGGTACGTCATCACGCTGTTCCTCGGCGGCTTCGGCCTCGACCACCCGATGCTCGTGTACGGCGCACTGCCCGACATCACCTATTCCGCGCTGAACGGCTTCGGCCACTACCTGCCGCTGCAGCGCACCTTGCAAATCTACTGGGGCGGCGCGGCGATCATCCTGTTCACCATCGCGCTCGTGCTGTGGCCGCGCGGCGTGAGCGACAGCTTCGCCGAACGCCTGCAACTGGCGCGCCGGCGCCTGACGGCCGGCGTGCTGGCCGGCTTCGCGGCCGGCATCCTCGTGTTCGCGGCCAGCGGCGGCCTGCTGTGGTACAACCTCGTCCACCTCGGCACCTACCAGACGGCGTGGCACAGGGAACAGGTGCGGGCCGACTACGAGCTGCGCTACAAGCGTTATGCGAAACTGCCGCAGCCGCGCATCACCGACGTGGGCCTGCAGGTCGACATCCATCCCGCCACCCGCACGCTGAAGGTGCACGGCTTCTACCAGCTGGAAAACCGGACCGCGGCGCCGATCCGCGACGTCATCCTGTTCCAGAGGCCCGGCCCCGAGTTCCGTCCGCGCTTCGCGCAGGCGGCGCGGCTGCTGCGCGCCGATCCGCAGCACGGCTTCTATCACTACCTGCTGGCGGCGCCCCTGCAGCCGGGTGCGCGCACGGCGCTGGAATTCGACCTGGTCGATGCGCCGGGCGGCGTGCTGGGCCTGGGCCGCGACACGGCCGTCGTCGGCAACGGCACCTTCTTCAGCAACGAGGTCATGCCGCACGTGGGCTACCAGCGCGCGGTCGAACTTGAGGACGACCGCGACCGCAAGCGCCACGGCCTCGCGCCGCGCGAGCGCATGGCCGCGCACGAGAACGAAGCGGCGCGCGCGAACAGCTACATTGCCAACGACGCCGACTGGATCCGCTTCGACGCCGTCGTCAGCACGAGCCCGGACCAGACCGTGGTCGCGCCGGGCACGCTGGAGCAGGAGTGGATGAGCGGCGGCCGGCGCTGGTTCCATTACAAGGCCGACAAGCCCGTCCTGAATTTCTACACCTTCCAGTCGGCGCGCTACGAAGTGCGCCACGACCGCTGGCAGGACGTGACGATCGACGTCTACTACCACCCGGGCCACGAATTCAATGTCGACCGCATGATCCGCGGCGCCAAGGCGGCCCTGGAATACGGCTCGAAGCACTTCAGTCCCTACCAGAACCGCGAACTGCGCATCGCCGAATTCCCCCGCTACGCGGCGTACGCGCAGGCGGCGCCGGGCACGATCCCGTTCTCGGAAAGCGTCGGCTTCATCGCCAAGGTCGATCCGGACTCGCGCAAGGACATCGACTACCCGTACTACGTCAGCGCGCACGAGGTGGGCCACCAGTGGTGGGCGCACCAGATCGTCGGCGCCGACATGCGCGGTGCGACCGTGCTGTCGGAAAGCCTGGCCGAATACACGGCGCTGATGACGATGAAGAACACGCTCGGCTCCAGCAAGATGCGGCGCTTCCTGCGCTACGACCTCGAGGAATACCTGATGGGCCGCGCGCGCGAGAACAAGAAGGAGCTGCCGCTGGCGCAGAACGAGAACCAGAGCTACATCCACTACCACAAGGGCAGCCTCGCGATGTATCTGCTGCAGGACCTGGTCGGCGAGGATGCCGTCAACGGCGTGCTGCACGGCCTGCTGCAGGAGTATGCGTACAAGGGGCCGCCGTATCCGACCGTGGCGACGCTGGTCGAGCGCCTGCGCGGCATCACCCCGCCGGACAAGGCCTACCTGATCGGCGACCTGTTCGAGTCCATCGTCCTGTACGAAAACCACGTCGACGGCGCGACGGCGCGCCGCCGGGCGGACGGCAAGTACGAGGTCGAGATCCGCGCGACGGCGGGCAAGGTGCGCGCCGGCGACCAGGGCGAGGAACAGCCGCAGGCGCTCCACGACATCATCGAATTCGGCGTGGACGACGAGGCCGGCAACCCGCTCGCGCGCGAGCGCAAGCTCGTGACGCAGGCCGACCAGCGCGTCGTCCTGGTGGTCGCCAGCCGCCCGGCGCGGGCCGGTATCGACCCCGACAACAAGCTGATTGACAGGAAACCGACAGACAACATGCAGCCTGTCGACATGCACTGAACTTCACGTTATGATCTGGTCACAATATCCTGCTAGGAGACCCCCATGCCTATCGTCGCCGAACTGGCCGCCCAGATCCAGCAACTGTCCGCCCAGGACAGGCACGAGCTGTTGCGTCTGCTGATGGTGGACAGCGACGACGGCGACCAGGATGCCGACGAAGCCTGGCGCAACGAAATCGTGCGCCGCGTGAAAGCGATCCGCAACGGCGAGGCGGCCATTCGGGCGTTGCAGGAAGACTGGCGCGAGTAATGCCGACGCAGCACTGACGTAAAAAAACCGCGATGCCGGATGGGTCGCGGTTTTTTTACGTCGTCATTCCCGCGCAAGCGGGAAACCATACTGAGTGCCGGAACTCGATGCATTCGCAATAAAGCAGATGCTTCGAATTCTGTACGTCAGCATGGGTCCCCGCTTTCGCCGGGACGACGTGAGGTCTATTCGCCCGCGACCGCCTTCTTGGATGCCGTCGCACGCTTCGCCGGCGCCTTGCGGGCCGCGGCCGTCTTGGCCGGGGCTTTGGCTGCCGCAGCCTTGGCCGCCGGCTTTGCCGCCGCCTTGCGCGCCGCAGGCTTGGCGGGAGCGGCCGTCTCTGCGCCGCTGTCGGCGCCGTCACCCTCGTCCTTCGCTTTCGCGCCCGGCTTGGCCTTGCGCTCCTCGAATTCGAAGCTGATCTTGCCATCCTTGCCACGCACGAGGAATGCCTTGAACGACCGGCGGGTACGCTGCGACACGAAGCCCGGCAGCAGGTCGGTCTTCCCGTCGTTCAGCAGCTTGGCCATCTGCTCGGGAAGGATTTCCTGCTGCAGGATGATGCGGCTGCTGCGGAAATCGCAGGTCTTCGGCTTGGCCACCGTGTGCTCGCAGACGTAGGCGAGGCCCATCTCGTAGACGTTGCCGGTGCATTTCGGGCACGGGCCGAGCGGGGTCTGGCCGGTGAAATCGACGCCTTCGCCCTCTTCGCCCTCGTCCTGGTCCTGGCCGAAGTCGAATTCCAGCTTGTAGTTGTGGATGTCCTCGTCGCGCACGATGCGCAGGATCGCGGCGAACGGCCGGCCCATCTTCGAGCGGAAGCCCTGCAGCGGGCCGATCGTGCGGTTCGCCAGCAATTCCTCGACTTCCTCGATCTCGAACTGGCGGCTGCCGGGCACCTTGCTCATCGAGAAATCGCACTTGGTGCAGGCGAAGCGGCGGTAGTTTTCCTTGACGACGCCACCGCAGTTCGGGCACGGCGTGCGCAACGTCGCGTACTCGCCCGGGATCGTGTCGTTGTTGTATTCCTTGGCACGCTTGACGATGATCTCGGTCATCTCGGCGATCTCGCGCATGAATTCTTCGCGCGAAATCTGGCCCTTTTCCATCTGCGACAGCTTGTATTCCCACTCGCCCGTCAGTTCCGGGGCCGTCAATTCGTTCACGCCCAGGCCGCGCAGCAGGGTCATCAGCTGGAACGCCTTCGCGGTCGGGATCAGCTCGCGCCCTTCGCGCAGCAGGTATTTCTCCGTCAGCAGGCCTTCGATGATCGCCGCGCGCGTTGCCGGCGTGCCGAGACCCTTGCCGGCCATCGCGTCGCGCAATTCGTCGGAATCGACCAGCTTGCCCGCACCCTCCATCGCCGACAGCAGGGTCGCTTCGTTGTAGCGCGCAGGCGGTTTCGTCACGAGGCCGTTGGCGTTGACCTTCTCGGTGAGCACCTTCTCGCCCTTCGCCACCGGCACGAGGCTGGCGCCGTCCTTGTCGTCGCCCGTCGTGTCCTTGCCGTACACGGCCAGCCAGCCGGGGTTCGTCATGACCTTGCCTTCGGTCTTGAACTGGTGGCCCTGCACTTCCGTGTAGCGGGTCGTGACGAGGAATTCCGCGGCCGGGAAGAACACAGCCATGAAGCGGCGGGTGACGAGGTCGTACAGCTTCTGTTCCGGCTCGGACAGGTTCTTCGGCACAACGCCGGTCGGAATGATCGCGAAGTGGTCCGAGATCTTGCTGTTGTCGAAGATGCGCTTGTTCGGCTTGACCCAGCCCTTGTCCAGGATCTGCTTGGCGAACTGGTGGTAGTTCGGGTTGCCCTTCAACACTTCCAAGGTCGACTTGACCGTGTTCAGGTAGTCTTCCGGCAGCGCGCGCGAATCGGTACGGGGATAGGTCAGCACCTTGTGCTTTTCGTACAGCGCCTGGGCCAGGCCCAGCGTGTTCTTGGCCGAGAAGCCGAAGCGGCCGTTGGCCTCGCGCTGCAGCGACGTCAGGTCGAACAGCGCGGGCGCCATCGACGTCGTCGGTTTCGATTCCTCGGTGACGTTACCCTGCTTGCCCATGCAAGCGGCGACGATCGCTTCCGCGTCGACCTTCGACCACAGGCGCTCGGCCCGTTTTTCCGGGTCGGCGTCGTCCTTCTTGAACTTCGTGTCGAGCCAGCGGCCTTCGTACATGCCGGCCTCGGCACGGAATTCCGCGCGCACTTCCCAGTAATCGCGCGGGACGAATTTCTTGATCTTCTCTTCGCGCTCGACGACGATCGACAGGGTCGGCGTCTGCACGCGGCCCACGGTCGTGAGGTAGAAACCGCCTTCCTTCGAGTTGAACGCGGTCATCGCGCGGGTGCCGTTGATGCCGATCAGCCAATCCGCTTCCGAGCGGCAGCGCGCGGCGTCGGCCAGCGGCAGCATGTCCTGGTCGGTGCGCAGATGGGCGAAGCCGTCGCGGATCGCGTTCGGCGTCATCGACTGCAGCCACAGGCGCTTGACGGTCTGCTTGGCCTTGGCGTTCTGCGCGATCAGGCGGAAGATCAGTTCACCTTCGCGGCCCGCGTCGCATGCGTTGATCAGGGTATCGACATCCTTGCGCTTGATCAGCTTGTTCAGCACTTTGAGGCGCGACTCGGTCTTCGCGATCGGATTCAGCGCGAAGTACGGCGGAATCATCGGCAGGTGCGTAAAACTCCATTTGCCGCGCTTGACGTCGTATTCCTCGGGCACCGCGATCTCGAGCAGGTGGCCGACGGCGGACGACAGGACGTATTCGTCGGATTCGAAATACTCATCGTGCTTGGTAAAGCCGCCGAGCGCCTTGGCGATGTCGTTCGCCACGGAGGGCTTTTCGGCAATGATGAGGGCTTTGGTCATAGGGTTCCTAGATCGGTCGGCTCGATGAAGCCGGCCATTTGATAGCTTATTAGTAACAACTGGCAGATAGCGGCCAATGATAAGCGGGTTGCCGCGCAATCCGCAAGTAGACTCTGCCTGCGTGTTCCTTGATGCAACCCGGCCATGCTGCCTTGAAAAATACGCTTGATCTTGCTTTACCGCAAGAAAAAACGGGGCCGCAGCCCCGTCTCACGTATTCATATGGTAGCGCCGTCAATGGAGCAGGCGCGGTGCCGCGTCTTCTTCGTCCGACCCGAACAGGTCGTCGAACATCAGCGCGTCCGGCTCCTTGCCCTGGCTCCACAGGAGCATCAGGACGATGATCTTCAGCTTGCCCAGCGTGACAGGCGATTCGTCCAGCGCCAGCGCGCGTTCGATGACGATCTCGCGCTGCGACGCGGTCAACAGGCCGGCCAGCTCCAGGAACTGGATGAAACCGACGGCGGCGCTGCCGAGCGTATCGACTTCCTGGGCGATGTAGAAGCGCGTGCCGCTCGATTCGAGGGCAGGGTTGGTGGTCCCGGCCATTTCCGTCAGGCCATTCAGCCAGTCCAGCGCTTCGGAAATTTCGACATCGTCGAAACCGACGGCAGACAGCTTGCGTGCCAGGGCGGCCGGCTCGGGGCAGGCATCGGGACGATAATACGTCTCGTAAAGATAGACTAGGATGTCGAACATGGTGACGCTACTGTAGCAGCTAAGCTTCGTGTGGCACAAGTGCGTCACGTGTGCCACTGCCGCCCGGAAACATCAGCGTTGTTTATCGGCCTTATCGGCTTCGCCAGCATATTTTCTTCTCATTATCCCTTCCCTATCCTCTGGATGAGGCCTCCCGGCAGCCGTTCGAGATGCCCCGACAACTCCAGCACGAGTAGCCGGGCGGCCAGTTCTCCGGGGCTACAGCCGAGGCGTGCGAGCAATATATCGGGTTCGACGGGATCGTGACCGAGAGCATCGAGCAGTCCGGCATCCGACTGCGCGCCCGCATCGGCGGCGGGTCGGTTTTCCGCATACATATGTGTTGGCGAAATAACTGCGCCGGATAAGCGGGCCGCTTGCTGCGCCAGCAGCGGCGACAGTGCGAGCGCTTCCAGCACGTCCCGCGCCGTGTCGACGAGCTTTGCGCCTTCGCGGATCAGCATGTGACAGCCCTTGGCCAGGGCGGCGTGGATCGAGCCGGGAAGCGCGAACACGTCGCGCCCCTGCTCGGCCGCCTGGCGTGCCGTGATCAGCGAACCGGACTGCATCGCCGCCTCGACGACGAGCACGCCGGCCGCGAGACCGCTGATGATCCGGTTCCGCTTCGGGAAATTGCCCGGCAGCGGAGGCGTGCCGACGGGATATTCGCTGACGATGCAGCCCTCCTGCGCAATGCGCTCGCACAGGGCGCGGTTGCGGGCGGGATAGGCCAGGTCCGGCCCCGTGCCGACGACGGCGACCGTCCCGCCGCAGCGGCGCAGCGCGCCCTCGTGCGCGGCCGCGTCGATGCCCAGCGCGAGGCCGGACACGATGCACAGGCCGGCACCGGACAAGCTTTCCGCGAACGCCTGCGCATTCGCCCTGCCCTGCGCGCTGGCATTGCGGCTGCCGACGATGGCGAGGCACGGCCCATCCAGCAAATGGGGCAACCCTCTAATATAAAGAAGCAAAGGCGGATCGGGGATCCGGGCCAGCAGGTCGGGATAGCCGGGCTCGCCCAGCGCGACGACGTGGTGGCCGGGCAGCGCGAGCCAGTCGAGCGTGGCGTCGAGCAGTGTGCGGGTGGCATCGGACGGCGGCTGCAGCAGCGCATGCGCCTGGGCCGGGCTCACGTGGGCGGCCAGGGCGGGATAATCGGCGGCGAACACGGCGTCCGGGCTGCCGAACACTTCCAGCAGCGCGGCGGCCGTGCGCGGTCCGATGCCGGCGGTGCGCTCCAGGCGGAGCCAGGCTGCCAGGGAGGTCGATCGTGCAGGCGCTGCGTTGAAGTCCGTGGCCTGCACGGTGGATTCACTCCGGTGATCGGGCGACGTCGCCGACCTGCACCGGTTTCGTCACCTGCATGACCAGTCCGTAAGAGACGTGGTCGAAAACCCGGAAGATGAACAGGTCGCCGTATTGCTCGTCCGGGAGCCTCAATGTCGCCTTGCCGAACCCGAGGAAACCTTTGCTTTCCGGGTCCGTCACGGTCTGCCCGAGATGATAAAGCTGCAGCACAGAGCCGACATCGAGTCCGTCAAGCGTGCCCCGGTTGACAGTCACCACCTGGTTCTGCGACGCGTAATTCGATTCGGATGCGAGCCCCATCACGCGTGCCGCCACCGGCCGCGCGGGCGCATGCGGGACGTAGTTGCGCACCGGCGTGGGCGGCGTCGGCAGCAGGCGGTCGCCCACGCCCATTTCCTTCACGGAGCGTCCGACGACGAACGTATGGACGTCCGCACCCGGCCCAGCTTCCTTCACGAGACGGGCCGTGCCGATATAGGCGGCCTCGTGGGCAACGACCTTGCCGGTGTCCGGATCGACCAGCTCCTTGCCCGGCCGGAAGACCTGGAAGCTCGTCGCCCCGTCGAGCGCGCCGCGCACGTAGATGCGGTCGCCCTCGCCCAGGTACAGCCGGTCTTCCTGCGCGGCGACGATGCGCGCGGCATTCGCCAGCGCCTGCGCCTCGACGACGAGCGGCTGGGTCAGGAACGGTTCGATCGCGCCGGCCGGAATCGCGGGCACGGCATTGTCCTGGCCGAGGTTTTCCGTGCGCAGTTGCGGAGAAAGACGCACGAGGGGCGGCTCGCCCGCGTCGGATTCGCTGCCCGGCTTGTTCAGGGTGAGGCGGCCGCGGGCACGGTCGAAATAGACGATCTGCCCCGGGTAGATCCAGTGCGGATTGCGGATCTCGTCGCGGTTCATGCCCCACACCTGGGGCCAGCACCACGGGTGCTCGAGGAAGGCGCCGGAAATGTCCCAGAGGGTATCGCCCTTCACGACGACGTGCTGGTCGGGGGCGTTCGGGCGGAACGCGCAGTTCGTGGCGGCCTGGGCCGAAACGGCGGCGCAGGAGACGAAGACGGCCGCGGCGGCGGCGCGGATCGCGAGCGACCGGGCAACGCCTGTGCTAAAATTTTTCATTGGAGAGTCCGTAAAGTGCCGTATCGACACGGGTGCTACGCCACCTCGGCCGGCAACAACGCAGGAACCAGACGACTCTTCGACCGCGCAGCGGATCATGAAGGGTCGCAATAGTTGCCTTACTGAATCAAATTCTGCCGAGAAATCCCTGAACTAGCAAGACAAACCGCACCCGGCAGCGGGGGCGGCGTGTTGCGTTTATGCCCGCGCGGCCCAATATACCGATTACTGATTGATTTCGAATACACAGCCATGGCCTTACTGAACATTCTCCGCTACCCCGACCCGCGCCTGCACAAGGTTGCCAAGCCGGTCACCGAATTCGGCGACCGCCTCCACACGCTGGTGGCGGACATGGCCGAGACCATGTACGACGCGCCGGGCGTGGGCCTGGCCGCCACGCAGGTCGACGTGCACGAGCGCGTCGTCGTCATCGACGTGACCGAGACCAAGGACAACCTGCTGGTCTTCGTCAACCCGGAAATCGTCTGGTCCAGCCCGGACAAGCAGGTCTACGACGAAGGCTGCCTGTCGGTGCCGGGCATCTATGACGGCGTCGAACGCCCCGCGCGCGTGAAAGTGCGCGCCGTCGACCAGTTCAACAAGCCGTTCGAGATCGAGGCCGACGGCCTGCTGGCCGTGTGCATCCAGCACGAAATGGACCACTTGATGGGCAAGGTCTTCGTGGAATACCTGTCGCCGCTGAAGCGCAACCGCATCAAGACGAAGCTGCAGAAGGAAGAGCGCGACATGCAGCGCTCGTCCGCGCGCCGCGCATGAGCAGGGAGAAAATGAGGGTCGTCTTCGCCGGCACGCCGGAATTCGCCGCCGTCGCCCTGCGCGCCCTGCTCGATGCCGGGTTCGACGTGCCGCTCGTGCTGACCCAGCCGGACCGTCCGGCCGGGCGCGGGATGCAGTTGCAGGCCTCGAGCGTGAAACAGGTCGCCGTCGCGCACGGTATCGACGTGCTGCAGCCGCTGTCGCTGCGCATGGATGCGAAGGACCCGCAGCGCGCGAGCGAAGCGAAGGCCGCGCACGAGCGCCTGCTGGCCACCGACTACGACGTGATGGTCGTGGCGGCCTACGGCCTGATCCTGCCCCGCTCCACGCTGGACATCAAGCCATGTATCAATATCCACGGCTCCATCCTGCCCCGCTGGCGCGGCGCCGCCCCGATCCACCGCGCGATCGAAGCGGGCGACGCCGAGACGGGCGTCACGATCATGGAAATGGAAGAAGGCCTGGACACGGGCCCGATGCTGCTCATGGAACGCATCGCCATCGAGGACACGGATACGACCGGCGGCCTGCACGACAAGCTGGCGGCGCTCGGCGGCCGCATGATCGTCGATGCGCTTCGTAAAATGGAGCAGGGACAATTGGAAGCCGTGCCCCAGCCGGACGACGGCGTGACCTATGCGGCCAAGATCGGCAAGGAAGAAGCGAAGCTGGACTGGACGCTGCCGGCCGTCGAGCTGGCACGCAAGGTGCGCGCGTTCAACCCGTTCCCGGGCGCGCATGGCCAGGCGGGCGCGACCACGATCAAGATCTGGAATGCCCAACCGGCCGACGGCCAGGGCCAGCCGGGCCAGGTGCTGCAGGCGGATGCGCAAGGCATCGTCGTCGCGTGCGGCAACGGTGCGCTCCGTTTGACGGAATTGCAAAAGCCGGGCGGCAAGCGCCTGGCGGCGGGCGAGTTCCTGAAAGGTTTTTCGTTCGACGGTCTCGCGTTCGCGTAACAATCGACAATACGAATAAAGAAGGGCATCAGCCGGTTTGCGCGCCGGGTGATGCCCTTCTCGTTTTCATTTCATTATGTCTGGTGGGCACAGGGTGCCCACCCTACGGCATGCCGTTCCGGCATCGGGTCTGCGCGACCGCGGGGCGCTGTGCCCCGACCATCGATCAATGCAAGGAATCAGTGCTGCTCGCCTTGAGCACGCACGCGATTCGCTTCCATGTATTCACGCAGGACCTGGTTGATGCGGGTCTGGTAGCCGGGGCCTGCCGACTTGAACCATTCCAGCATGTCGACATCCAGGCGGATGGTGACGATTTGTTTCACACCGGCGACGGCGTGGGCCTTGGCCGGGGCGCCGTCTTCGTTGCGGACTGCGGGCTGGTCCCACTCAGGCACGTATTCTTTGTTCATTTGCAATTCTTCCCATTTTGGCGGCGGAGCGACGGTCCGCACTTTCCGTTGATTGGACTGATACAGATCAATGAAACCGCGCCAGCGGCGGTCTCATGGGATTTATTGTCACCTCTGTATGTATCCGGGAAATTGCTAATATGGGGCAATTTGTATCTCAATGTAACAATACCGACTTTGAAACACTACGTTACAAATGTCTTTACATTCGCGTCCGATTTCGAGCGAACCGTGGACCTTGGGCCGCACCGGGAACAAACTCGGCCAGTAACGGTATAATCACAGACCCGCCTTATATTTATCCAGCCGCTCTCAGGAAAGCCCTACGATGAACACCGCCGTCCACGCCATGTCCCCCGTCGAAGCCCAGCTGCGCGAGGCCCTCGCCCGCCGCATCATGATCCTGGACGGCGCGATGGGCACGATCATCCAGCAATATAAACTGGACGAGCAGGCCTACCGCGGCGGCCCGGCCGGCCGCTTCATCGACTTCGCCGCACCGGCCGACAGCGGTGCCCGCGAGCTGTTCGTCAAGGGCAACAATGAGTTGCTGGTCCTGACGCAGCCGCAGATCATCCAGGAAATCCACGAGCGCTACCTGGCCGCCGGCGCCGACATCATCGAGACGAACACGTTCGGCGCCACCAGCGTCGCCCAGGACGACTACCACATGGCGCACCTGGTCTACGAGATGAACGTGGAAGCCGCGAAGCTCGCGCGCGCCGCCTGCGCGAAATACTCGACGCCGGACAAGCCCCGCTACGCCGCCGGCGCCCTCGGCCCGACGCCGAAGACGGCCTCGATCTCCCCGGACGTGAACGATCCGGCCGCGCGCAACGTGACGTTCGACCAGCTCGTCGCCGCCTACTATGAGCAGGTGGCCGCGCTCGTCGAGGGCGGCGTCGACCTGCTGCTCGTCGAGACCATCTTCGACACCCTGAACTGCAAGGCCGCCCTGTTCGCCATCGACCAGTATTTCGACGAACATCGTGACACGCCGCGCCTGCCGCTGATGATCTCCGGCACCGTCACCGACGCGTCGGGCAGGATCCTCTCGGGCCAGACCGTCTCGGCCTTCTGGAATTCCGTGCGCCACGCGAAGCCGCTGACGATCGGCCTGAACTGCGCGCTGGGCGCCGCCCTGATGCGCCCGTACGCCGAAGAACTCTCCCAGATCGCCGACACGTTCGTCTGCATCTACCCGAACGCCGGCCTGCCCAACCCGATGAGCGACACGGGCTTCGACGAACTGCCGTCCGACACCTCCGCCCTGCTGCGCGAATTCGCCGACGCCGGCTTCGTCAACATCGCCGGCGGCTGCTGCGGCACGACGCCGGAACACATCCAGGCCATCGGCGAACTGCTGAAAGACTGCCCGCCGCGCACCGTGCCCGAGATTCCCGTCGCGCTGCGCCTGTCCGGCCTGGAGCCGTTCGTCGTCGACGACACCTCGCTGTTCGTCAACGTGGGCGAGCGCACCAACGTGACGGGCTCGAAGGCGTTCGCGCGCATGATCCTGAACGAGCAGTTCGACGAAGCGCTGTCCGTCGCGCGCCAGCAGGTCGAGAACGGCGCCCAGGTCATCGACATCAACATGGACGAGGCGATGCTGGATTCGCAGGCCGCGATGACGCGCTTCCTGAACCTGATCGCCTCCGAACCGGACATCTCGCGCGTGCCGATCATGATCGACTCGTCGAAGTGGTCCGTGATCGAGGCCGGCCTGAAATGCGTGCAGGGCAAGGCCATCGTCAACTCCATCTCGATGAAGGAAGGCGAAGAGGAGTTCCTGCGCCAGGCCTCGCTGTGCCGCCGCTACGGCGCCGCCGTGATCGTGATGGCCTTCGACGAGAAGGGCCAGGCCGACACGTTCGAGCGCAAGATCGAGATCTGCAAGCGCGCCTACGACACCCTCGTGCAGAAGGTCGGCTTCCCGCCGGAAGACATCATCTTCGACCCGAACATCTTCGCGATCGCCACCGGCATCGAGGAGCACGACAACTACGCCGTCGACTTCATCAACGCCACGCGCTGGATCCGCGAGCACCTGCCGTATGCGAAGGTGTCGGGCGGCGTCTCCAACGTGTCGTTCTCGTTCCGCGGCAACGACCCGGCCCGCGAAGCGATCCACACCGTGTTCCTGTACCACGCCATCAAGGCCGGCATGACGATGGGTATCGTCAACGCGGGCATGGTCGGCGTGTACGACGACCTCGATGCCGAGCTGCGCGAGCGCGTGGAAGACGTGGTGCTGAACCGCCGCGAGGACGCCACCGAGCGCATGATCGAATTCGCCGGCACGCTGAAGGCCGGCGGCGCGAAGCAGGAACAGAACCTCGAGTGGCGCAACGCGCCCGTCGGCAAGCGTCTGTCGCACGCCCTCGTGCACGGCATCACGCAATGGATCGTCGAGGACACCGAGGAAGCGCGCCAGCAGATCGCCGCGGAAGGCGGCCGTCCGATCCAGGTGATCGAAGGCCCGCTGATGGACGGCATGAACGTCGTCGGCGACCTGTTCGGCCAGGGCAAGATGTTCCTGCCGCAGGTGGTGAAATCGGCGCGCGTGATGAAGCAGGCCGTGGCCCACCTGATTCCGTTCATCGAGGCAGAAAAGGCGGAAGAGGAACGCCGCACCGGCATCGTCGCGAAACCGAAGGGCAAGATGGTGATCGCGACGGTGAAGGGCGACGTGCACGACATCGGCAAGAACATCGTCTCCGTGGTCCTGCAATGCAATAACTTCGAGATCGTCAACATGGGCGTGATGGTGCCCGCGTCCGAGATCCTCGCGAAGGCGAAGGAAGAGAATGCGGACATCATCGGCCTCTCCGGCCTGATCACGCCGTCGCTCGAAGAGATGGCCCACGTCGCGCGCGAGATGCAGCGCGACCCGTGGTTCCGCGACCGCCGCATTCCGCTGCTGATCGGCGGCGCCACGACGAGCCGCGCGCACACGGCCGTCAAGATCGCCCCGCACTACGAGGGCCCGGTCGTGTACGTGCCGGACGCGTCGCGTTCCGTCTCCGTCGGCCAGTCGCTGGTGACGGCCGAGACCCGCGACGGCTACGTCGCCGAGATCGCCGAGGACTACGTGCGCATCCGCGAACAGCACGCGAACAAGAAGGCGCTGCCGATGGTGAGCCTGGAGCAGGCGCGCGCCAACAAGGCGCAGCTCGCATTCGCGCCCGTGAAACCGAAGTTCGTCGGCCGCCGCGAATTCAAGAACGTGGACCTGGGTCTACTGGCCCGCTACATCGACTGGGGTCCGTTCTTCCAGACGTGGGACCTGGCCGGCCCGTATCCCGCGATCCTGACGGACGAGGTGGTGGGCGAAGCGGCGACCAAGGTGTTCGAGGAAGGCCAGGCGATGCTGAAGAAGATCGTCGACGGCCGCTGGCTGACCGCGAACGGCGCCATCGCGCTGCTCCCGGCGAACAGCGTGAACGACGACGACATCGAGATCTACACGGACGACACGCGCAGCGAAGTCGCCTTCACGTACTACGGCCTGCGCCAGCAGGGCGTCAAGCCCGTCGTCGACGGCGTGCAGCGCCCGAACCAGTGCCTGGCCGATTTCATCGCGCCGAAATCGTCCGGCGTGGCCGACTACATCGGCATGTTCGCCGTGACGGCGGGCATCGGCGCCGAGAAGATCGAGAAGCGCTTCGAGGCCGAAGGCGACGACTACTCGTCCATCATGGTCAAGGCCCTGGCCGACCGCCTGGCGGAAGCCTTCGCCGAATACATGCACGAGCGCGTGCGCACGGACCTGTGGGGTTACGTCGCGGACGAGAAGCTGTCGAACGAGGCCCTGATCAAGGAAGAATACACCGGCATCCGTCCGGCACCGGGCTATCCGGCCTGCCCGGAGCACACCGTCAAGGCCGACGTGTTCAAGACCCTGCAGGCCGACGAGATCGGGATGCAGCTGACGGAATCGTTCGCGATGTATCCGGGGGCCGCGGTGTCGGGCTTCTACTTCTCGCATCCGGAATCGAAGTATTTCGTGGTCGGCAAGATCGGCCAGGACCAGCTCGAGGACATGGCCAAGCGCCGTGGCATGCCGAAGGACGAGCTGGAGCGCTACCTCGCGCCGAACCTCTGATCCAGGGTTTGGTGGGCACAGGGTGCCCACCCTGTTAGGGCAAAGTTGTAATGTCCGCTTCTAGCAAAGTAGAAATGTCCGCTTTTGCTAGATAGCTCATGCTGTTGATTCCGAATGGTTTGGAGTCGAGTGTGGGCAAAGTCGGGAGCATTACGATGGAGGAGTTGGAGCGCGCCGAGATCATCGCCGCCAGTGTCAGGGGCGAGATCACGGCGGTCATTGCAGCCAAGCGCCTTGGTCTGACGACACGTCAGATACGCCGCCTGCAAAAGCGCTTTGAGCAAGAAGGCCAGAGCGGGCTGATTTCCCGGCAGCGGGGCAAGCCGAGCAACAACCGGCTTGCTCCCGAGGTGGCGCAGAAAGCACTGGAGCTGGTGCGAGACCTTTATGCCGACTTCGGACCGACGCTGGCATGTGAACAGCTGCGGGAACGGCATCAACTGGCGTTGTCGAAGGAAACCCTGCGCAACCTGATGATCGAAGCCGGACTATGGATTCCGAAAGCGGCCCGGCGCTCCCGACTGTATCAACCGCGTGAGCGACGCCCCTGCGTCGGGGAACTGGTTCAGATAGATGGCAGCCGACACCACTGGTTCGAAAAGCGCGCCGATCCCTGTACATTGCTGGTGTATGTCGACGACGCGACAGGAAGAATCCTGTATCTGCACTTTGCCAGGACCGAGACGACCGCGAGCTATTTCGAGGCCACCCGGCGCTACCTAGAACAACATGGCAAGCCGCAAGCCTTCTATGCGGACCGGGCGGCAGTCTTCCGCTCACCATCAGCAACGAATCGCACCCGGACGCAGTTTCAGCGCGCACTCGACGAGCTTGGAATCGAACTAATCTGCGCAAACTCGCCTCAGGCGAAAGGTCGAGTGGAACGCCTGAACCGCACATTGCAGGATCGGCTGGTCAAGAGCTTGCGACTGGAAGCGATCAGTGACATCGAAACTGCCAACGCATGGAGTGGCGACTTCGTCCAACGCTACAACGCAGCCTTTTCCCGTGTCCCGCGCAACCGGTTTGACGCCCACATGCCGCTCCAGCCAAATGACGATCTGGCGCTCATCCTGTCCCTGCACGATCGCCGCAAGCTCTCTATCAAACTGACCCTGCAACATGCCGGGTTACAGTACCTCGTCGAAGACCGGCCCAGTACACGTGGGTTCATCGGTCAACCCATCGATATCCACACCTATCCCGACGGCCAGGTGGAATTGCGTGCACACGGCGATATCCTTGCCTACACCACGCTCGAAATCCCTCGCCTGAACAAGGCTATCGCCGTCGATAGCAAGACGCTCCACTATGTCGTCGACAAGAAGGTGCGCAACCGCCACCACCGCGACAATCAGCCTGCCGCCATCATCGCGCAAGGGGTTAGCTCAGCAAAGAAAACGTCCGCCCAAAAGCGTGTTTGAAATCCCACAAAAGCGGACATTTCAACTTTGCTTAAAGCGGACATTTTAACTTTGCCTTTACACACCCTACGCATCAGCCATCGGTAGGGTGGGCTCCCCGAGCCCACGCGAAACGACGTGACCCGCTTTTGTCCCGCGCACGCTTGAACACTTAGCGATTCGCTAAGATTGTTCGGGTATGATCTGCTGAATTCGTCAATTCTGACGTTTCAGCGTGCGCGGGAGGGTTGGGGATGTCCATACAAGCAAGGCGACATGAGAATTCCGGCATTTTTGACGGGTTCCCGGTGCCGCCGCCCACCGAACTCGACACGCTGCGCCAGGCGATCGAAGACCGCCTCGGCCACTGGCTGGATCACGGCGCCGCGCGCGCCGACCTCCTCAATGCCGACCTTCTCACTGCGGCCATGCGCGCGGCCGCCCTCGGCGCCGGCAAGCGCATGCGCCCTCTTCTCGTCATGCTCGTGGCGCGCGACCTCGGCTGCACGTCGCCGGCCCTCGTCGACGTCGCGTGCGCCGTCGAGCTGGTGCACGCCGCCTCGCTGATCCTGGACGACATGCCGTGCATGGACAATGCGCTGCTGCGCCGCGGCCGGCCCACGATCCACGTGCAGTTCGGCGAGGACGTGACGATCCTCGCCGCCGTGGCCCTGCTCAGCCGCGCATTCGGCATCCTCGCCGCCGCGCAGGACGTCCCGCCGGCCGTGCGCGCGCGCCTCGTGGCGCGGCTGGCCGAGACGGTCGGCACGCAGGGCCTGGTGCAAGGCCAGTTCCTCGACCTGCGCGGCGGCCGCGGCACGGAAGACGACATCGCCGTCACCAATGAACTCAAGACGGGCGTGCTGCTGGGCGTCGCCGTCGACATGGCCGCCATCGTCGCCCAGGCGGAAGATGGCGTCGCCGCGTCGCTGCGCGCCTTCGCCCTCGCCGCCGGCCACGCATTCCAGCTGCGCGACGACTTCCTCGACGTGGCGGGCAACGACAGCGCCGTCACCGGCAAGGACACGGGCAAGGACATCGCCAAGGCGACGCTCATCAACACCGTCGGCCAGGACGAGGCGCGCCGCCGCCTCGCGCTGCACCTGCACGATGCCGAGCGCCACCTGGCCGACGCCCTCGGCACCCGCCCGAACACGCGCCGCTTCGTCGAAGGCCTGTTCGGCCGCATGCCGGCGGGCGCGCCCAACTGACGTGGCCCACTTCGGCGTGGTCGCTCCCGCCTTCCTCAGCCACTTCACGACCCTGAGTGCGCTGGCGGGCGCGCTCGTCGACCGCGGCCACAAGGTGACGTTCATCCACCGGCCCGACGCGGCCATGTTCGTACGCGACCCGCGCATCGGCTTCCACGCCGTCGGCACCAACACGCATCCCCCGGGATCGCTGGCGGCGTCCATGCGCCTCGCGGCGAATCCCGGCGGCCCGCTGGGCCTGTCTCGCGTGATCCGCGACATGGCCCGCTCGACGACGATGCTGTGCGAAGCGCTGCCGGCCGCCGTCGAGCGACTGCACATCGACGCCCTGCTCGCCGACCAGATGGAAGCGGCGGGCGGCCTCGTGGCCGAAGCGCTGGGCCTGCCCTTCGTCTCCATCGCATGCGCCCTGCCCGTGAACCGCGAGCCGGGCATCCCGCTGCCCGTCATGCCGTTCGGTCCCGGCACGGACGCGAAGTCGTTGAAGATCGTCGAGGAGAGCACGCGCGTGTACGACTGGATGATGCGGCCGCACCGCCGGGCCGTCGAAACGCAGGCGCGCCGCCTCGGCGTGCCGGTGCGCGGGATGCTGCACGAGTTCCTGTCGCCGCGCGCGCAGATCAGCCAGACGGTCGAGGCCTTCGAATTCCCGCGCCGCGCGCTGCCGCCGCACTTTCATCACGTGGGGCCGCTGCGGCCGGTGGCCCGGCCCGAGACGGGCACATTGCCCGCCATCGGCGCCGACCGGCCGTTCGTGTTCGCGTCGCTGGGCACGATGCAGGGCGGGCGCTTCGGCCTGTTCCGGCGCATCGCGCAGGCGTGCCGCGCCGTCGACGCGCAACTGCTGCTCGCGCATTGCGGCGGCCTCGATGCGCGCCAGGCGGACGCGCTGGAGAAAGCCGGCGCGACGTGGGTCACGGACTTCGCGCCGCAGCAGGCCGCGCTCGCGCGGGCGGACGCCGTCGTCTCGCACGCGGGCTGGAACACGGTGATGGATGCCGTCGCCGCGCAGACGCCCATGCTGGCGCTGCCCATCGCGTTCGACCACGCGGGCGGCGCCGCGCGCATGCGCCATGCGGGCGTGGGCATCCAGGCGTCGGCGCGTTTTACCAGCGCCAGCCGGCTCGCGCGCCACCTCGTCCGCCTGCTGGACGACCCGGCGTTCACGCAGCGCCTGCAACTGCTGGCCGCCAGGGTTGCGCAGGCCGGCGGCACCGCCCGCGCGGCGGACATCGTCGAGGCGGCGCTGGCATGAGCGGCTACGACCTGATCCTCGCGGGCGGGGGCCTGGCCAACGGCCTGATCGCGTGGCGCCTGCGCACGCACCGCCCGGACCTGCGCATCCTGCTGCTCGAACAGGATGCGCACATCGGCGGCAACCACACGTGGTCGTTCCATGCGAGCGACCTCGATGCGCACGAGCTGGACTGGATCGCGCCGCTGATCACGCAGCGCTGGCCGCGCTACGACGTACTCTTTCCCGATCATGCGCGCACGCTGGACGGCGAGTACTGCAGCATCGCCTCGAACGATTTCGCGCGCGTCATCGAGGCGGCGTTGGGGCCGGCGCTGCGTACGAACGCACGCATCGCCGCGCTGGCGCCGACGCACGTCGACCTGGCCGACGGCACGCGCCTGCACGCGCGCGCCGTGATCGACGGCCGCGGTCCCCTGCCCGATGCGGGCCTCGCGCTGGGCTGGCAGACCTTCCTCGGCCAGGAAGTGCGTCTCGCGGCGCCGCACGGGCTGGCCGCGCCGGTCATCATGGACGCGAGCGTCGCGCAGCAAGGCGGCTACCGCTTCGTCTACGTGCTGCCGTTCGGGCCGGATCGCCTGCTGATCGAGGACACGCACTACGTCGACGCCGCCGCGCGCGACCCGGACCGGCTGCGCGCCAACATCGCGGCCTACGCGGGGCAGCGCGGCTGGCACATCGAGCAGGTGCTGCGCGAAGAACACGGCGCGCTGCCGATCGTGCTGGCGGGCGACGTCGAGCGCTACTGGGACAACCTGCGCGGCCAGCCGGTATCCGGCCTGCGCGCGGGGCTGTTCCACTTCACGACCGGCTACTCGCTGCCGCACGCGGTGCGGCTGGCGCGGCGCCTGGCCGGCCTGTCCGCCCTGGAGGCACCCGCGCTGTCCGGTGCGATCCGCGCAGACGCGCGCGCCGCGTGGCGCCGGCAAGGCTTCTATCGGCTGCTGAACCGCATGCTGTTCCTGGCCGGCAGCCCGGACGCGCGCTGGCGAGTGATGCAGCGGTTCTACCGCCTGCCCGCGCCGCTCATCGCCCGTTTCTACGCGGGCCGCACGACCCTTGCCGACAAGGCGCGCATCCTGTCCGGCAAACCGCCCGTCCCCGTGCTGCAGGCACTGGACGCGGCGCGCCGCATCCACCCTCACCAGATCGGGACATCCGCATGAACGCATCGAACACCGCCGTCGTCGTGGGCGCCGGCTTCGGCGGCCTGGCACTGGCCATCCGCCTGCAGGCGCAGGGCGTGCAGACCACGCTGCTGGAAAAGCGCGACAAGCCGGGCGGCCGCGCCTACGTGTACGAGGACGAGGGCTTCGTGTTCGACGCCGGCCCCACCGTCATCACGGATCCGTCCGCGCTGGAAGAACTGTTCACGGCCGCGGGCCGGCGCATGGCCGACTACGTGGAACTGCTACCCGTTTCTCCGTTCTACCGCCTGTGCTGGGAAGACGGCAGCTGGTTCGATTACGCGAACGACCAGGACGCGCTGGACCGCCAGATCCACGCGCGCAACCCGGCCGACGTCGCCGGCTACCGGCGCTTCCTCGCCTACTCGCAGGCCGTGTTCGCGGAAGGCTACCTGAAGCTGGGCGCGGTGCCGTTCCTGTCGTTCCGCGACATGATCGCGGCCGGACCGCAACTGGCGCGCCTGCAGGCGTGGCGCAGCGTGTACGGCATCGTGTCCCGCTTCATCCAGGACGAGCACCTGCGACAGGCGTTCTCGTTCCACTCGCTGCTCGTGGGCGGCAATCCGTTCGCCACGTCGTCGATCTACACCCTGATCCATGCGCTGGAACGCCAATGGGGCGTGTGGTTCCCGCGCGGCGGCACGGGGGCCCTCGTGCGCGGCCTGGTAAAACTGTTCGAAGACCTGGGCGGGCGCGTCGAACTCAATGCGCCCGTCGCCGCGATCGAAACGAGCGGCATGCGCGCGACCGGCGTGCGGCTGGAAGACGGCCGCGTGTTCAAGGCGGATGCCGTCGCGTCGAACGCGGACGTCGTGCACACGTACGCGCATCTCCTGGGCGCGCATCCGCGCGGGGCCGCGCAGGCGGATACCCTGCGCAAGAAGCGCTTTTCGAATTCGCTGTTCGTGCTGTACTTCGGCCTCGACCACCACCACGACCAGCTGCGCCACCACACCGTGTGCTTCGGCCCGCGCTACCGCGAACTGATCGCCGACATCTTCGGCGGCAGCGCCCTGGCCGACGATTTTTCGCTGTACCTGCACGCGCCGTGCATCACGGACCCGTCGCTGGCGCCGCCCGGTTGCGGCAGCCATTACGTGCTGGCGCCCGTGCCGCACCTGGGCAATGCGCCGATCGACTGGACGGTCGAAGGCCCGCGCTACCGCGACCGCATCTTCGACTATCTCGAGGAGCGCTACATGCCGGGCCTGCGCAGCCAGCTCGTGACGAGCCGCATCTTCACGCCGCTCGACTTCCGCGACGAGTTGAACGCGCACCTCGGCTCCGCGTTCTCGCTCGAACCGATCCTCACGCAAAGCGCGTGGTTCCGGCCGCACAACCGCGATGCGGACCTCACGAATTTGTACCTCGTGGGCGCCGGCACGCATCCGGGCGCCGGCGTGCCCGGCGTGATCGGGTCCGCGAAGGCGACGGCCGGCCTGATGCTGGAGGCACAGGCATGAGCGAAGCGCTATTGGATCACGCCACCGAGACGATCCGCGTCGGCTCGAAGAGCTTCGCGGCGGCAGCAAGGCTGTTCGACCAGGACACGCGCCGCAGCGTGCTGATGCTGTACGCGTGGTGCCGCCATTGCGACGACGTCGTCGACGGCCAGGAATTGGGTCAGAAGCGGGGCCACAACACGGCGGCGCCCGTCGATGCCACGGCCCAGGTCGAGCGGCTGCGCGACATGACGCTCAGCGCCTACGCGGGCGAACCGCAATCCGATCCGGCGTTCGCCGCATTCCAGGAGGTCGCGCTGCGCCACGCGATCTCGCCGCATCACGCGTTCGACCACCTGGCCGGCTTCGCGATGGACGCGGCGGACGTGCGCTACGAGACCATCGACGACACCTTGCGCTATTGCTACCACGTGGCCGGCGTCGTCGGGCTGATGATGGCGTCCATCATGGGCGCGCGCGACGATGCGGTGCTGGACCGCGCCTGCGACCTCGGCCTCGCGTTCCAGCTGACGAACATCGCGCGCGACATCGTCGAGGATGCGCGCATCGGCCGCATCTACGTGCCCGCCGCGTGGCTGCGCGAGGCGGGCATCCCCGTCGCCGACGTCGCGCACGAACGGCACCGCGCCGCGCTCGCGCGCGTGGCCGCGCGCCTCGTCGACCACGCGGAGCCCTACTACGATTCCGCCATGGACGGCGTCGCCGCGCTGCCGCTGCGCTCCGCCTGGGCCATCGCGACGGCGCGCCGCGTGTATCGCCAGATCGGCATCGAAGTCAAGCGCAGGGGCGCGCGCGCCTGGGACACGCGCACGGGCACGTCGCGCGCGACGAAGCTGCGCCTGCTGGCGCTGGGCGGTGTCGACGCGCTCGCGTCGCGTTTCAGGAAGCCGGGTGTTCGTCCGACCGGATTGTGGCGCGCAGTCGACCGCCATGCAGCGCATGCAGTCGGCGCTTGAGGGTCGCGACGGGCGGCGCGTACAGGAAGCCGAACGAGACGGCGCCGTCCTTGCCTGCCACCGCGTGATGCATCCGGTGCGCCTGGTACAGCCGCTTCAGGTAGCCCTGGCGCGGCACGTAGCGGAACGGCCAGCGCTGGTGCACGAGGCCGTCGTGCGCGACGAAGTACAAGACACCGTACGCCGTCATGCCGGCACCGATCCATTCGAGCGGATGCCTGCCCTCCGTGCCCGCGTAGATCAGCGTGATGGCCACGCCCGCGAACACGACGGCATACAGGTCGTTCTTCTCGAACCAGCCCGTGCGCGGCTCGTGGTGCGAGCGGTGCCATCCCCAGCCGAAGCCGTGCATCACGTACTTGTGCGCGACGATGGAAAACACTTCCATCGCGATGACGGTCAGTACGACGATGACGGTATTCCACAGCATGGCGCGCACCTCATTGAAGATGCGCCGAGCCTAACATACTTCACATGAGGACCCCATGACGCTTCGTTCCATCGCTGCCCTGCTCTTCTCCCTGCCCACGATCGCCGGCGCCGCGACGATCGACGTCCACGTCACCAACACGGCCGGCGGCAAGGGCAACGTCAACGTGGCCGTGTGCGACCGCGCGCGCTTCCTCAAGCAGTGCGCGTACACGGGCACGGTGCCCGCGCGCGACGGCGAGACAGTCGTGACGATCAGGGATGTGCCGGCGGGGACGTGGGCCGTGCTGGCCTACCAGGACGAGAACGCGAACGGGGAACTGGACCGCAACCTGATCGGCATCCCGAGCGAGAACTATGGCTTCAGCCGCGACGCGCGCGGGCGCTTCGGCCCGCCGTCGTTCGACGACGCAGCCATGCCCGTGCGCGACGAGGCCATGACGGCGACGGTGCGGCTGCACTGAGCCCGTTCAGATGGCGTAACGCACCACCGAGTCGGACCACTGGAATGCGGACATCTCCAGCTCGATCATGTCGTCGCCCGAGATCTGCAACTCCTTCAAGGTAGGCAGCACGAGTTCCGTGTTCTCGTCGGCCTGCTCGATGCTCTCCGAGAGCTTGAGCAGCTCGCCGAAGAAGCCCGCGCGGCCCACGAGGGCCTGGCGCACTTCGTCGCTGACGGGGATCTGTTCGACGATGTCGGCCATCGGAATGCCGAACAGGACGTCCATCAGCGACATGATGCCGACCGTGAACGCGATGTCCGCGACGGCCCGCTGGCCGGGACGCAGGCGCTGGGCCAGCAGCTCCATCAGGCGGCCGCGCGTCGTGGCCAGCATCAGCAGGGGCGTCTGGTTGTGGCCGCGCGTGGCCGGTTCGGCGTACAGCATGATCTGCAGCCAGCGCTGCAGCTGGCGCCGGCCCAGCACGAGCAGGGCCTGGCTGACGGAGTCGATGCGCTGCGTGGCGCCGACGGCCGGGGTGTTCACGAGGCGCAGCAGGTTCAGGGCGAGCGTCACGTCGCGCTTGACGGCCTTTTCGATGTCGGCATTGTCCGCGTCCGACATCACGAGGTTCATGAGGTCGACGACGGCCAGCTGCGACGGCGACAGCTTGCGGCCGCCCAGCACGGACGGCCGCGCGAAATAAAAGCCCTGGAAGTAATCGAAGCCGAGGTTCATCGCGGCCTGGTACGTGTCGCGCGTCTCGACCTTTTCCGCGACCACGGTCTTTTCCATGCCGTGCAGGCGGCGCACGAGGTTCGGCAACTGCGCGGGCGGGACGCTGCGCAGGTCCAGCTTGACGAAGGCGGCCAGCGGTAGCAGGCGCTGCAGGCGCAGGCTGTCGCCGTCGACGCCGTCCAGCGCGAAGCGGAAACCGTGGCCCGCGAGTGCGCGCATGCGCGCCAGCAGGTCGTCGTCCGGCACGACGTCCGACACGATTTCGAGGATCGTCCGTTCGCGCGGCAGGAAGGCGAAGATGTCGCTCGCGAGGACTTCGGCGTCCACGTTCAGGAAGCAGGTGGCGTCGCCGATCGCGCGTGCGAGGCCCAGTTGCGCCGCATGGGCGATCACGGCGGCCGTCGCGGACAGGCCGGTCTCGTCGGCCTCGCCCTGGCGCGCGCTGCGGAACAGCAGTTCATAACCATACAAGGCCTGGTTGCGGTCGAGCACCGGCTGACGCCCCAGGTAGAAGTCACGCACGCGCAGGGGATAGTTCGCGTGGTCCAGGCTCGCGGTGGTATCGGTCATCATGGACTCTTGTAGCAAGGGAACGTAGCTACTTTAACGCATTCCGCCGCCCGGTGACTATGTGAAAATGATTTCTTGTAAAAAACTTTTCAAGGTTGCGGCAGACCGTCCACGAATACCTTCAATTCACCCGGGGCGAATTCCGTCCACGTCTCGTTGGTCGTGAGCGGCGTCGTGACGATGATCGCCACGCGGTCGTTCGGCGTCGTCACCTGGGAAAAGTCGACGGACAGGTCTTCGTCGGCCAGGCAGGCGGCCGCGAACGGGTACTGGCGCACGACGTAGCACAGCTTCGTCGAGCAGTGCGCGAACAGGGCCGTGCCGTCGGACAGCATCATGTTGAACGTACCGTGGCGCGCGATGACGGCGACGAGGTCGGCGATCGCGGCGCGCAACGCGGACATGGCGGGCGGCGTGTCGCCGAAGCGCTCGCGCAATTGCTGCAGCAGGAAACAGAAGGCCCGTTCGCTGTCGGTATTGCCCACCGGGCGGTATGGCCCGTCGAGGACGGGATCGAAGCCTTTCAGATCGCCGTTGTGGGCGAACACCCAGTAGCGACCCCACATTTCGCGCACGAACGGATGACAGTTTTCCAGCGCCACCTGGCCCTGCGTGGCCTTGCGGATGTGGGCGATGACGTTCAGCGACTTGATCGGGTAATGCTTGATCAGTTCCGCGATCGGCGAGGCGATGGCGGCCTGGTGATCGACGAAATGGCGCACGCCGGCGCCCTCGAAGAACGCGATGCCCCAGCCGTCGTGGTGCGTGTCCGTGCGTCCGCCCCGATGGGCGAAGCCGGTGAAACTAAACACAATGTCCGTCGGGACATTGCAATTCATGGCAAGTAGCTGACACATGGGTCAAGCTTACCATGCGCGAACACAAAGCCGGTATGAGGAAAAAATGTTTGGAAGTACGGGAGATGGTGCCCTGCGTCGCCGGCCCGGAACCAGGCTGCGTCACGCAGGTGCAGTGGCCGGACGTCCTGTCCGGCCCGGGGGGAGACTCAGTGCAGCACGACCGGTTGGCTCATCAGGGTATCGTACGAACCCAGGAAATCGTCGATTTCCTCCATGGTCGGCTCACTCGCGATCAGGTTGTTGACATCGCGCCGGAACGCTTGTGCCAGTTTGCCGCCGATGAAAGCTTCGCGCCGGCCGGACTTGTCGACGATCTCGTAGCCGCCGAAGCGCAGGGCTTCGAGGTTGTGATCGACGCCAAATTCGACAACGCTGTACTGTTCGCTGTTATAGATCATGTTCATGATGACTCCTTCACTCGATCAGATGGGTGCAAGGCTGCCGCCCGGCGGCGGACGGCGCAGTTTGCATAGCCTTTCCACTTTCCTTCCACTTCGGTTAAGAGGTGGGGCTACGTCGAACCGAATTCAAGAACCTCTACAACTTGTTACGATTTCAATCTCAACACGCTGCAGGGACTCACGCATTCAGGTCGGAAGTCAGCCGTAACAGCTGATCGTATGGCTCGGACTCCAGCCACGATCGCAACTGATCAAGATGCTCGCTGTCCGCGACACCGATGAAGATGCGGCGGGGTCGCTGGCGCAGCAGGCGATTCAATGTTACACGCAAAACGAGATTACCGGTGCAGCACAGGCAACCGGGTGCGATCCGCGCAACCGTCTGGCCGGATGGGAGGTCGTCGAGAGGGGAATTGCCGGACGCAAGGCCTTCGAGGATGATGGCCTGCGTGATGGGCTGCATGATGGGCTGCGTGCAGTCTTCATGCAGATCGGAAAGGTGGGCGGCGATCGCCGCTTCGCGCGCGGAGGCGGCCGTGCCGGTGACGAGCGTCAGGACGGTGCGGGCGTCAATCGGCGCCGCACCGTCGGGATTACTGTGCACTCTTCTTGCCCAGCTTGCCCGGTTCGACGCCGAGCTGCTTGAGCTTGCGGTACAGGTGGGTCCGCTCCAGGCCCGTCTTTTCGGCCACGCGCGTCATGGAACCGCCTTCGCGGCCCAGGTGGTGTTCGAAGTACATGCGCTCGAACGCGTCGCGCGCCTCGCGCAGCGGCAGGTCGAACGACAGCGTGTAGCCGTGCGCGTGCGCCTCGCCGTTGCTGACCGGACGGGCCATGCCCATCGACGCGCCCATCGACCCGCCCTGCGGCTGCGGCGCATACATCGGCTGCGCGGCGGCGCTCGGTTCCGCCACCGGCGTGGAGACGGAGGCGACGGTCGCCATCGGACGCGGCGCGATCGCCGGGGCGCGCGCCACTTCCTGGCCGCGCTGCAGGCCCTGCTGCACGGCTTTCAACAGCTTTTGCAGGGCGATCGGTTTTTCCAGGAAATTCAGGGCACCGATGCGGGTCGCTTCCACGGCGGTGTCGATGGTGGCGTGGCCGGACATCATGATGACCGGCATCGTCAACAGGCCGTCGCGCTGCCACTCCTTGAGCAGGGTGACGCCGTCGGTGTCGGGCATCCAGATGTCGAGCAGCACCAGGTCGGGCGCGCCCTGCTGGCGCGCCTGGCGGGCCTGCTGGGCGTTCTCCGCCAACTGGACCGCGTGTCCCTCGTCGCCAAGGATTTCCGAGAGCAGCTCGCGGATGCCCATTTCATCGTCAACTACGAGTATGTTCGCCATCTTCTTATGCCTTTTTCGATCTGACTCTCTCTTTGGAGGCGCTAGCCCGGCTTTCTGGGAGCCTCCTTTACAGCCAAGATTCTATGCGCGATTCACGCTTCGGCCAAGTTCGCCTCTGGCGCTAACTTTAACAGCAAAATCGATACCGAAGCGCCAGTTCCGTCGGCGCGGTTGGCGACGTCGATCCGGCCGCCGTGTTCGTCGACGATCTTCTTCACCATTGGCAGGCCCAGGCCGGTACCGCGCGCCTTCGACGTGACGTACGGTTCGAAGGCCCGCGACAGGATCCTGGGCGCGAAACCGGGGCCGTTGTCGACGATCGCCAGGCGCACCGCGGTGCCCGTGCCGCCGTCGGCGCCGACGAAGTGGATGGCTTCCGTCACGATGTCGATGCGGGGCGGGTCGTCCTGCGGCGCCCGGTCGGCCAGCGCGTCCTGCGCGTTCTGCAACAGGTTGTGGATCACCTGGCGCAGCTGGGTCGGGTCGCCCATCACGCGCGGCAGGCCGGGGGCCAGCGACGGATGGATCACGTCCGAACCGTCCTCGGACAGATACAGGTTCAGGATTTCGTCGATCAGGTCGTTCAAGTCCAGCGGCTGCAGCACGGCCGGCGGGGTTCTCGCATAGTCGCGGAAGTCGTCGACCATGCGCTTCATCGCGGCCACCTGGCTCACGATGGTGTCGGTGGCCTTGTTGAGGAGGGCCGCGGCGTCCGGGTCGACGCGGTCGGCCAGCTTCATCTGCAGGCGTTCGGCCGACAGCTGGATCGGCGTGAGCGGGTTCTTGATCTCGTGCGCGAGGCGGCGCGCAACCTCGCCCCAGGCCACGGAACGCTGGGCCGAGATCACGTCGGAAATGTCGTCGAACACGACGATGAAGCCGCTGCCCGCCCCCACCGGCAGGCGCGAGCCGCGCGCGAGCAGGGTGAGGTCGTGGTCGTCGTCGGTGCCGGGGCGACGCGGGATCTCGATCTGCTGCTGCCAGTGCGACCGCCCGCGGCCGCGGCCCGCGGCCGCGGACGCGCTCTGCGCCGAGAAGGCCCGTGTGACGGCGCCGGCGAATACTTCCAGTCCCTCGATCGCGTCGAGCGGGCGGCCGGCCAGCGACGCGACGTCGACCTGCAGGATGCGGTGCACGGCATCGTTCGAGTTGACGACGACGCCGTCCGCATCCATCACGATCACGCCGGCGGACATATTGGCCAGCACGGATTCCAGGTGGGCCTTGGCGCTTTCCAGCGCGGAGCGGTTGCGTTCGACGGCGGAGCGCGCCTCGAACAACTGGCCCGTCATCGCGTTGAACGATTGCGTGAGCGTGCCCAGCTCGTCGTTCGTCTCGACGATCGGGCGCGGCGACAGGTCGCCCTCCGCGACGGCGCGCGTGCCCTCGGCCAGCACGAGCAGCGGCTGCGCCAGGTTGCCGGCGATGAGGAACGACGCGCCGATGGCGGAAAAGATCGCCAGCAGCAGGGTCAGGGTGAGTTCCCCGATGTACATCTTGTTCAGGCCCCGGCGCGCGGCGAAGCGCTCCTGGTATTCGCGGTAGGCGGTCGACAGCACGGCGGCGTTGGAGGCCAGGTTGACGGGCACGGACTGCGTCAGCTGCAGGAAGCGCGGCGCCATGCCGGGCGGTTCGGGCACGGCCACGACCACGCGCAGGCGCAGGCCGGTGGCGGCATCGAGGGCGCTGGGCGCCTCGCCGCGCGCCTCGCGGAAATCGTCGTCGATGCCGCCTTCCGGCCGCGCATAACCGCCCGGCATCGCGGCCTGCTTGAGCATCTGCGGCGTGGGCAGGTCGGCGGCTGCGACGGTGCGGCGGTCCTCGGTGGCGCTGGCGACCGGCTTGCCGGCCGCATTCAGCAGCAGCGCGCTCTGCATGCCGTCGCTGTCGTCGAGCGCGCGCGCGAGGATGGTCTGGGCATCCTGTTCGCCCTGCCCCGCCAGCGTGGCGGCGACGGTGCCGGCGTTGGCGCTCAGGTCGGCCAGCGCCTCGTCGAGGGCGGCGCGCGAGAGGTTCAGGCCGGAGTCGAGCGCCGCTTCGATCTTGACGTCGAACCACGATTCGATGGAGTGCGAGACGAACTGCACCGAGACCATGAACACGACGACCCCGGGCAGGATGCCGATCCCCCCGAACAGCACCATCAACCGCACCATCAGCCGCGAGCCGAACTTGCCCGCCTTGTAGCGCGAATAGAGGCGCCAGAACGCGACCATCACGAGCACGAACAGCGCACCGGCGACGACGATGATCAGGCCGAACAGCCAGGCGAAATTGCGGGCGAAGAAGCCCGTGTTGCTGGACGCGGAGGCAAGGAGGAAAACGAGGATCGACGCGATCGCGCTGCCGATCACGAGGGCATAGCGCAGGGCCCGGATCACGGCTTACTCCGCACGGTAGGTGAAGGTCTTCTTGTGCGAGGCCAGGCGCCAGTCGGAATTATTCAGGGCATCGACCTGCAGCGGCTTCAACAGGTATTCGCGGTCCATGAACATGCGCACGGTGACGTTGTAGGTCTCGCCGGGCTTGAGCGCGCCCTTGGGGGCGATCAGCCACCGGGTCGGCCGGCGGATCGCGAGCAGCGCTTCGTCGAGCGTGTCGAAATTCTGCTGGATGCTGCCGGGGACGGAGACGTGATAGACCCGGAACAGCACGTCGTAGTTCAGCTTGACCGTGCGGTGCGACTTCACGGCGCGGTCGTCGGTCCACCACCAGCGCGGCCGGGTCAGCTCGATCTCGGTGGTGAACGACAGCGGCACGCCGTGCTGGATGGCCTGCTCCAGGCCGGGCGTCAGGTCGAACGAATAGGCGGCCGACAGCCGGTAGCCATCGTCGGAAGACTCGATGCCGGCACGCGTGATTTCGATCCCTTCGGCCGCCTGCGCCGTGGCGCATGTCAATGCCAGCAACAGCTGGCAGGCGAGGAGGAGGAAAAATCGTACAGTCACCAGGGGCAGAGCCTTAAAAAGCGTTGTCGGGATTACTCACGCTCCGGCCTTGTGGAACAGGGCGTAGAACAGACCGTCATGATCCTGCCCGGCGCCACTTCGAGGAAGCAGTTGGCCCGGCGCGTCGAGACGGACCGCACCGTGGCGCGCCGCGAAGGCGGCGGCCTGCGCTTCCGATTCCTGCGGCCAGAGCGAACATGTCACGAACAGCAATTTACCATCGGGCCGCAGCATCTGCCAAAGATTGTCGAGTATTTTGCTGGAAAGTGTTGCAAGTTGGTGGGTGTCACTCTTGCGTCGTAACCAGCGGATATCCGGGTGGCGGCGGACGATGCCGGAGGCCGTGCACGGCACGTCGGCGAGGATACGATCGTATTGACGACCATCCCACCAATCCGTGCTTTCCGCCGCGCCCGCCTTGACGGTCGCGGACAGGCCCAGGCGCTGCAGGTTCTGGTCCACGCGCTGCAGGCGGCGCGCGTCGGCATCCAGTGCCGTGAGGTCGACGGCGGCCGTCTCCAGGATGTGCCCGCTCTTGCCGCCCGGGGCCGCGCAGGCGTCCAGCACGCGCATGCCGTCGCGCAGGTCGAGCAGCGGCGCGGCCAGCTGGGCGCCCGCGTCCTGCACGGAGACGAGGCCGTCGGCAAAGCCGGGGATCTGCGCCACGTTCACGGCCTGCGCCAGGCGCACGGCGGACGGGCCCACCTGCTCCGCGCGCATGCCGGCGGCCGCCAGCGTCTGCAAATACGTGTCGACGTCCGTCCTGCGGCGGTTCACGCGCAGGGTCAGCGGCGGCTGGCGGTTGCCGGCCAACAGGATTCCCTGCCAGTCGGCCGGATACGCGGTGCGCACGGCATCGATCCACCATTGCGGGTAATTCCACTGGGCCACGGACTCGCGCAGGGCAGTCGCCATCAGCGGCTCGCGCTCGCGCAGGAAGCGGCGCAGCACGGCGTTCACCATCGCCCTCGCGTGCGCGAAATCCGGGTGGGCGGAGCTGGCGAAGACGGCCTGGTCGACGACCGTGAAGGCTTCATAAGGCGGCTCGGTGCCTTCGGGCGGGTCGAGCAGCGCCAGCGCGCATTCCAGCAGGCCGGCCAGCATGGCGGGCTCGGGCGCCTTGCTCGTCATCAGGCCAAGCAGGATCGCGCTGCGCCCCAGCTGGCGCATGGCGCGGTAGGCGATGTCCTGTATGGCGCCGCGCGCCTGCGGCGGGGCGTCATACGCCTGGAACACCTCGGCCAGCGCCTGGGGGAGCGCCGTGCCGGCGCGCACGCGCGCGAGGCTGCTCGCCGCGCCGAGCAGGGCGAACGCGAGGGAATCGGTGCGCAGGTCGGGACTGTAATCGAGCTGGACGTGGGCCTTGATCTCGTGGCTGTGACGCAGGCGCGCGCCCTCGTCCCTGGGACGGGACGGCGCGTAGCCGGCGTCGCGCGGGGCCGGTTCGATCGGTTGCGTACCGCGCGGCGGCGTGCCGCCGGGGCCGCGCGGGGCGGACTGCCCCTTGCCGGGTGCGCCCCCCGGCCGGGCCGGGCCGGCCTTTTTGCCGCCGTTGCGGCCTCCGGCCTTGGGTTTGAGGGTGAGCGTCGGGCGCTTTTCGGTCATGGCAAATCGATCAATGCATAAAGACGCACATTGTAACGGTTACGCGTTGCGCAGGCTTAAGCGAGGCTTGTGCCCGTGCCCCCGGATGGTTTGCGCGCTGCGGCAAACCAGTATAATGATCGCTTAGCCTGCCCGTGGCACCGCCACCGCGCCGCACCATCCATTACATTTTCGACCACAGTTCATGCTCGCCCAACAAAAACAAGAGATCGTTGCCCTGTTCCAGGCCGCATTGGCCCCCATCGTCGCCGGCAGCGATCTTTCGCCTAACGTCGTCCTGGAGCGCCCGCGCGACCCATCGCACGGCGACATCGCCTGCAACATCGCCATGCAGCTGGCCAAGCCGCTGAAGACGAACCCGCGCGAACTGGCCACCCGCCTCGTCGCGGCGCTGCTGGCCGATCCGAAGGCAGCAGGCCTGGTGGAATCGGCCGACGTGGCCGGCCCCGGCTTCATCAACCTGCGCGTGGCGGCAAGCGCCAAGCAGTCCGTCGTGAAGACCGTCCTGCAGCAGGGTGGCGCCTTCGGCCGCGGCGACTCGGGCGACGGCCACCACGTGATCATCGAATTCGTCTCCGCCAACCCGACCGGTCCCCTGCACGTGGGCCACGGCCGCCAGGCGGCGCTGGGCGACGCGCTGTCGTCGCTGTTCGAATCCCAGGGCCACCTGGTCACGCGCGAGTTCTATTACAACGATGCCGGCGTGCAGATCGCCACGCTGGCGACCTCCGTCCAGGCGCGCGCCCGCGGCTTCAAGCCGGGCGACGCCGAATGGCCGGAATCCGCATACAACGGCGACTACATCGCCGACATCGCCGCCGACTTCCTCGCGAAGAAGACCGTGTCGGCCAGCGACGGCCAGCCCGCCACCGCCAGCGGCGACGTGGACGACATCGAATCGATCCGCCGCTTCGCCGTCACCTACCTGCGCAACGAGCAGGACCAGGATTTACAAGCGTTCGGGGTCAGGTTCGACAACTATTATCTCGAGTCCTCGCTGTACACGGACGGCAAGGTCGAGGCGGCCGTGCAGGCCCTGGTCGACGCCGGCGTGACGTACGAGCAGGACGGCGCCCTGTGGCTCAAGACGACGGACTACGGCGACGACAAGGACCGCGTGATGCGCAAGTCCGACGGCACCTACACGTATTTCGTGCCGGACGTCGCGTATCACATCCAGAAATTCAAGCGCGGCTTCGACCAGGCCATCAACATCCAGGGCAGCGACCACCACGGCACCATCGCCCGCGTGCGCGCCGGCCTGCAAGCCGTGAACATCGGCATCCCGAAGGGCTATCCCGACTACGTGCTGCACAAGATGGTCACCGTCATGAAGAACGGCGAGGAGGTCAAGATCTCCAAGCGCGCCGGTTCGTACGTGACGGTGCGCGACCTGATCGAATGGTCGGGCAACGGCGACGTGACCCGCGGCCGCGACGCCGTGCGCTTCTTCCTCATCTCGCGCAAGGCCGACACGGAGTTCGTGTTCGACGTCGACGTCGCCCTCGCCACCAACGACGAGAACCCCGTCTACTACGTGCAGTACGCCCACGCGCGCATCTGCTCCGCCCTCGCGAACTGGGGCGGCGACGTCGCGCAACTGGCCAATGTCGACCTGTCCCCGCTGACCAACGCGCACGAATCCGGCCTGCTGGCCAAGCTGTCGGCGTACCCGGAGATGCTGCAGCGCGCACTCGTCGAGCTGGGCCCGCACCAGGTCGCGTTCTACCTGCGCGAACTGGCCGGCGAACTGCACAGCTATTATTTCGCGCACAAGTGGCTGCTCGACGACGACGAGCCGACCAAGCTCGCGCGCCTCGCGCTGGCGGCCGCCATCCGCCAGGTGCTGCGCAACGGCCTGGCCCTGATCGGCGTCTCGGCGCCGGAGAAAATGTAAGCGTTTTACTTTAGACCCGTACTACATGACCGCTTTCCGTAATCGCTCCATCCGTTCCTTCACGCGCCAGCGGGGCAGCACGCTCACTGGCCTCATCATCGGCCTGATCGTCGGCCTGGGCATCGCGGTCGCGGTCGCGCTGACGATCACCAAGGGCGCCTCGCCGTTCACCGACAAGACGGTCAAGGCGGGTCGCCCGGCCGATCCCGCACCGGGCCAGGCGCAGGACCCGAACAAGCCGATGTACGCCAACCGCGACGCCGCGCGCCAGGCGAACAAGGAGATCGCGGAAAAGGCGGCCGCGCGCACCGGCGGCACCGATGCCGCGCCCGCGCCGGGCACCCGGCCGGCCGACGCCGATCCGCTGGGCCAGGCGATCGCCGCGATGAAGGATCCGGCACCGGCACGCGTCGAACCGAAACCGGAGACGCGCGTCGCATCCGTGGCGCCCGCGGCGCCGGCACCGGCCGCCGCCCCTGCCGCCGCCGGCACCGGCGAGTACATCTACTACCTGCAGGCCGGCGCGTTCCGCGACCTGTCGGATGCGGAAGCCACCCGCGCCAGGCTCGCACTGCTCGGCTTCGAGGCGACGATCAGCGACCGCACGAGCGACAGCGGCGTGCTGCACCGCGTGCGCCTGGGGCCGTACAACCAGCCCGAAGCCATGAACAAGGCACGCGCCAAGCTGCTCGACAGCGGCGTCGACGTCGCCATCGTGCGCAACCAACGTTAAGGATTCGCGATGTCTCCGACACGCCGCCTGTTCTGCACCGCCCTCCTCGGCCTTGCGGCCGGATTCACCGGACTGTCCGCGTTCGCCGCGGATCCGCAGGCGGGGTCGCAATACCTCGTGCTGCCTTCCGTGCAGCCGACCGACACCGGCAAGCAGGTCGAGGTCATCGAGTTCTTCGCCTACTACTGCCCGCACTGTTACGCGTTCGAGCCGGCGCTCGAAGCATGGGTGAAAAAGCAGGGCGACAACATCGTGTTCAAGCGCGTCCACATCCAGGGCGGCGCCAGCGTTCTGCCGCAACAGCGCCTGTTCTACACGCTGGACGCGATGGGCCTCCTGAACCAGTACCACCAGAAGGTGTTCGACGCCATGCACCAGCAGCACCTGCGCCTGTCCAGCGACGAGCAGGTGTTCGACTGGGTGGCCTCGAGCGGCATCGACCGCGCGAAGTTCGTCGACACGTACCGCTCGTTCGGCATCCAGGCCAAGCTGCGCCGTGCCGCAGCGATGATGGATTCGTACGGCGTGGACCGCTGGCCCCTCGTCGTCGTCGACGGCCGCTTCATCACGTCGCCGTCGCACGCGGGCGCGGGTGCGCCCGAGGGCACGACGGAAGCCCGGCAACAGCAGGCGGCACTGGAGGTGATGGACTTCCTCGTCGCGAAAGCGAAAGCGGACAAGAAATGACCGTGGCGCGGAGCCGCCGGCTGCGCGTATTCATCACGGGCGCGTCCAGCGGCATCGGCGCCGCCCTGGCGCGCGAGTATGCGGCGCGCGGCGCCGTTCTCGGCCTGCTGGGCCGCCGGTCGGATGCCCTGCACGCACTGCCTTTCTCCGCCGGCCATCACATCTACACCGTCGACGTGACGGACCATGCGGCGCTCGCCGCGGCCGCCGCCGACTTCATCGCGCGCGAAGGCGGCGCCGACATCGTCATCGCCAGCGCGGGCGTCTCGGCCGGCACGCTGACGGAACGGCCGGGCGACTTGTCCCAGTTCGCCGAGATCTTCGCCATCAACGTCACGGCCACCGTCGCCACGTTCGCGCCGTTCATCGAGACGATGAAACAGGACACCGGTGCGCGCCGCCTTGTCGCCATCGGCAGCGTGGCGGGTATTAGGGGCATGAAAGGCGCCGGCGCCTATTGCGCGTCGAAGTCCGCCGTGCACACCTATGCGGAGTCGCTCCGCCTCGAACTGCAACCCCACGGTATCCGGGTCGTGACCATCGCGCCCGGCTACATCGACACCCCGATGACCCGCCAGAACCGTTTTCCCATGCCCTTCCTGATGCCCGTGGACCGCTTCGCGGCCGCGGCCGCCCGCGCCATCGACGCCGGTACGCGCTACCGCGTGATCCCGTGGCCGATGGGCGTCGCCGCCAAGATCCTGCGCCTGCTGCCCAACGTCCTGTTCGACGCGCTGTTCGCGCACGCGCCCACCAAATCCGGCAAGGCGGTGCCATGAACGCGGACCGCATCATGGCGCTGTCGCGCACCGGGGTCGCCGTCGACGTGGTGGCGGAGACCGGCTCGACGAATGCCGACCTGATGGCGCGCGCGCCGAAGCTGACCGCCCCCGTGCTGCTCGTCGCCGAACACCAGACGGCGGGGCGCGGCCGCGCGGGCCGCAGCTGGCTGTCCGAACCGGGTCACTCGCTGACGTTCTCGCTCGCGTGGCGCTTTGCCGACGGCCTGCGCGGCCTGGCCGGCCTGCCGCTCGCGATCGGCGTCGCGCTGGCGGAAACGCTGGGCACGCTCGGACAGGGCGTGCAATTGAAATGGCCGAACGACGTGCTCAAGGACGGCGACAAGCTGGCCGGCATCCTCGTCGAAACGCAGGTCGCGGCGGACGGCGCCGCGTGGACCATCGTCGGCATCGGCGTGAACCTCGTGATGCCGGACGCACTCGAAGACAGGATCGGCCGCAGCGCCGCCGCCATGCCGTGGCTGGCGCGCATGGACCGCGACGCGCTGATGGCCGCTCTGCTCGACGGCCTGGCCGACGCGCTGGCGCTGTTCGCGCGCGCGGGCTTCGCCGCCTTCGCCGCGCGCTGGAACGTGCTGCACGCGTGGCAGGGCCGGCCGGTCGTCCTGCTCGACCGGGGCGAGGTCCAGCACGAGGGCCTCGCTGCCGGCGTCGACGACACGGGCCGCCTGCTGCTCGACACGGCGGCGGGACGCGTGACGAGCGTCGCCGGCGACGTGTCGCTGCGCACGAAGGAGTGATCTCCGGGAGGGGGTGAGGTTATTGCTCGTCGATGCGGTAAACACGAGAATCAACTGGGCCAGCGCGGCGCCTGACGCCGCGCCGGGCGACTGGACCGCGCACGGCGCCGTGCCGCATGCGGAGCTGGAACGCCTGCAGGCGGCGTGGGCGGGCCAGGGCCTCGCGTGCGCGATCGTCTCCAACGTGGCCGGCCACGCGATGCAGGCGCAGCTGGAAGCCGTGCTCGCGCCGCTGCTGCCGACATGGTTCACGTCGCGCGCCGAGCTGGGTGGCCTGCGCAACCGCTACCGCAATCCGGCGCAACTGGGCAGCGACCGCTTCGCCGCCGCGCTCGGCGCACGCAGCCTCGCCCCCGGCAAGAACCTCGTCGTGGCCACGTGCGGCACGGCGACGACGGTGGATGCCGTCAGCGCTGCCGGCGACTTTCTCGGCGGGATGATCCTGCCTGGCCTGGGCCTGATGCTGGGCGCGCTGGCGCGCGGCACGGCCCAGCTGCCGCAGGTGGCGCCGGGCGCAGCACCTGCGACCTTTGCGGATCACACGAGCGACGCCATCCTGTCCGGCTGCCTGGCCGCGCAGGCCGGTGCGATCGAACGCGCCTGCGCGGCGCTGCCGGCCGACCTGTGCATCGTCTCCGGCGGCGCGGCGGCCAGCGTGGCTCCGCTGCTGTCCGTACCGCACTGGATGCTGGATAATATTGTCCTGGTGGGCCTGCATGCGGCCGCGCCTTCGCTCGCTTCCAACCCCGCATCCGCTTGAGGACATTCGTGCTACGACTCGCCTTCTGGTCCCTGCTGTTCCTGAACGCCGCCCTGTTCGCGTACGCCCAGGGCCTGCTCGGCACGGCAAAGAGCAACGAACACGAACCGGCGCGCCTGAAGCGCCAGTTCAACACGGCCAAGATGACCTTGCTGACGCGCGACCAGGCCGAGGCCGCCGCGAAGGCTGCCGCGCCGCCGGCGGGTGGCGATACGGCGGATAATGCGGCATCGGCGAGCGCAGCAGCAAGCGCGCCGGCCAGCGCGTCCGCACCTGCCGGCGCCCCGTCGTCCACCGTTCCCGCCCCTGCGTTTGCGTGCACGGAAATCGGCCCGCTCGACTCGTCCGACGCCCGCCGCTTCGAAGCACGCCTGGCCGCGCTCGACCTCGGCGACCGCCAGTCGCGCCAGACGATCCAGGCCCAGGACGTGACCAGCTGGCTCGTCCACATCCCGCCGCAGGGCAGCAAGGAGGCGGCCGACCGCAAGTCCGCCGAGCTGCGCAACCTGGGCGTGACCAATTTTTACGTCATCAACACCGACTCTCCTTTGAAATACGCGATCTCGCTGGGCGTCTTCAAGACCGAAAGCAGCGCGCAGGCCATGCTCGCGCAACTGGGCAAGCAGGGCGTGCATACGGCACGCATCGCGCCGCGCGGGCCGCAGACCGCCCACTACGTCTACCGCTTGCGCGGGCTGGATGCGGCGACGCGCAAGCGGGTCGAGGGCTTTGCCGAGCGTTATGACGGGGCGGACGTCAAGAGCTGCGGCTGAGCGCGGACGCGTCGCGGACTGACTGCCCAGTCTGCTCGCCGCTCAGCACCTTCACCGCCCGCTCGAGTACCTTGATCTTCTCCCGCATCGCCGACAAGTTGCGCAACAGCGCCGCATTCCGTTCCCACTCCGCATTCGGCGCCATCGGATAAAAGCCCGTATAACGCCCCGGTTCCGTGATCGAATTGGGGACCAGCGTGCCGGCCGTGACGTGCACGTTGTCGACGATGTCGATATGGCCGTTGATCATCGCCGCGCCGCCGAACGTGCAGTGACTGCCGATGTTGGCGCTGCCCGCCACGCCGACGCAGCCGGCCATTGCCGTGTGCGCGCCGATGCGGCAGTTATGGCCGATCTGGATCAGGTTGTCGAGTTTCACGCCGTCGCCGATGACCGTGTCGTCCAGCGCGCCCCGGTCGACCGCCGTGTTCGAGCCGATGTCGACGTCGTCGCCGATGACGACGCGGCCCGTCTGCGGGATCTTGATGTAGACGCCGCCGTCCACCGCGAAGCCGAAGCCGTCGCCGCCGATCACGGCGCCGGAGTGGACGATGCCTCGCGCGCCGATGACGCAGCGCGCGTGGAAGGTCACGTTGGCGAAGAAATGCGTGCCCTCGCCCACGCTCGCGTCGCGGCCGATGTAGCAGCCCGCGTCGATCACCGCGCCGGGGCCGACGGTGGCACCTTCCTCCACCGTCACGTGCGGGCCGATGAAGGCCGTCGGGGGGACCCGCGCGCGCGCGTGCACGAAGGCCGTCACGTGGATGCCCGGTACGGGCGCGGCGCCGGGCGCGCACATGTATTGCGCCGTGCGCGCGAAATACGCGTACGGGTTGTGCGTGACGATGCGCGCACCGGCATACGTGGCCGCGACTTCCGGCTCGTCGAGCGGCGCCAGAATCAGTGCCGCCGCGCGGCTGTGCGCGGCCGCGGCGCGCAGCCGGCTGTTACTGAGAAAGCTGATGTCCGCAGCGCCCGCGCGGTCCAGCGGGGCGATGCGCGCCACTTCGATGCCCGGATCGCCTTCCAGGCGGCCGCCGAAGCGTTCGACCAGCTCCGCGAGTCGTGTACCCATCCTTGCCTCCTGTCCCGTCGTTGCGTTTGCATGCGGTTCGACAGGAAGCCAGGCCGGCAGTTCCGGATCCCGGGTGGCGGTGTGAGCTACCGCAAATGAAAAAGCCCCGCTCGCAACCGGCGCGTTGCATGCCGGTCGAAAGCGGGGACAGGGGACGTAACAGGACGAACGATGCGATCAGAACTTGCCGCGGATGCCCAGCTGGAAGGTACGGCCCGGATCGTACGACGTGAACTGTGCGTTCGGGAACTGGAAGTAGCCTTCGCGCTTGGCCTTGTTCAGGTTGACGATGTCGAACGTGATCGTCGGCCAGTTGTCGCGGTTCAGCACTTCTTCCAGGTCCACGCTGGACGAGAAGTCGGCCTGCTTGTACGAGCGGCCGTACAGTGCCGCCAGCGTCACGCCGCTCTGGTTCGCGTTGGCGCTCTGGCTGCCCTGCTGGTACTGGTGCGAGATGCGCGCCATGTAGCCGTGGTTCTCGTAGTAGAAGCCGAAGTTGTTGCTCTTCTTCGGCACGTTCAGCGCCACGAAGCCGTTGGTGCCCTCGCCGCTCGCGCTCTGGTTGATCAGGGTCGCGGTCTCGCTGAAGCCGAAGCCCTTGATCGGCAGCAGCTTGTCGAGCGGCTGGACCCAGCCGATCTCGAGGCCGCGCACGGTCAGGATGCCGCCGGCGTTGCGTTCCTGGCTCATCACGACGGTGGCCACGTCCGGGCCGCCGCGCGAATTGATCGCCACCTGCTGCGTCGGGATCAGGTTGTTGTACGTGATGCCGTAGGCGGCCAGGGCGGAGAACGGCATCGTCAGGTTGTCGATGACGGTGAAGCCCTTCACCTTCTTCTGGAACACGGTCAGGCTGACGTAGCCTTCACGGCCGGTGTACCAGTCGATGCCCAGGTCGATGTTGTTCGACAGGTAGGGCTTCAGGCCCGGGCTGCCGATCGTGCCGACGTCGGCCGACGTGCCGCTGAAGTTGATGCCCGGACGCAGCGAGTTCGGATTCGCGCGGGTCATCGTCTTCGACGCCGCGATGCGGGCCACGATGTCGTTGCGCAGCGTGATGGCCGCGGTGGCCGACGGCAGCGTGTTGTTGTAGGTCGTGTCCTGGTAGACCCACTCGGTCTGGTTCGGATACTTCGAGCCGTTCAGCGTCAGGCTGGCGTTGCGCGGGTCGCTGAACGAGTTCAGGGAGCCCACTTCCTGCTTCGTGCGGACATAGCGTACGCCGGCGTTGTAGCGGACCGGGAAGCTGAACAGCTTGGTCTCGCCGTTGATCTCGGTGTAGAAGCCGGTGGCGCGCTCACGCACGTAGCCCGAGCTGGCGCCCGTCGACGAGCTGGTGGAGTCCGGCGCGCTCGAGTTGTAGGCGTCGTAGTTCGAATCCTTGCGGAAGCGGTCCCAGTCGACGACCAGGCGGCCGTACGGGCCCTGCACGAGGTAGCTCGACAGCTTGTTCAGCGGGATCAGCGAACCCTGGTACGTGAGCGGTGCCGTCTGGCCGGCCGTGTAGCCGGTGCCGTAGCCCGGGTACAGCGCGGCGGCGCTGGCGCCCGGCGTGCTGGCGCCGTCGCACGGCGGCGCGCCGTTCGGGCCCTGGATGAAGACGCTCGGGTTGTTGCCGCAGACGGCGGCCTGCCACGCGGCCGAGTTGTCCTGGCCGCGGATGCGGCGGTCGATGTCGTCGTAGGCGAGACCGGCCTTGACGCTCAGCTTCGAATCGCCCCAGGTCAGGTCGGTGTGGAAGCCCTTCGTGGTCGTTTCGCGCAGTTCGTTCTGGATGTTGACGCGGCCGCCGGCCCAGACGAAGTTCGCCGGGTCGTTGACGTCCTTGTTGAACGAAATGCTCGGCACGCCGCCATTGTTCTGGAACGTGGTGACGAGGCCGCTGCCGGCGGCCGTGATCGGCATGACGGTCGGCGCTTCGTGCGAGAACGTCGACTTGGTGGCGTTGGCCTGGGCTTCCAGTTTCAGGGTCGGGGTGATCTTCCACTCCATGCCCGGGTTGATGCCCTTCAGGTCGGTGCGGTCGCGGCGCGGGCCGAATTCGATGAAGTAGGTCGAGTTGGCGTACGTGCCCGACGTGACCGTGCAACCGGCGGCGCAGTCGCTCTTGTCGACCTGCATGTTCAGCGGGATCGCCGCGTTGTTGCGGACCGCCCACGTATAGGCGATGCGCTGCATGTCGTCGTCCTTCTTGCTGTACAGCGTGTCGACGTAGAAGTGCAGGTTGTCCAGCGGACGCCATTCGGCGCTCAGGATCGCCGAGCCCTTGTCGCGCGTGCCGAAGTAATCCATGAAGCGGCCCAGGCGCGGCACGAGGGCGTTGTCGATCTGGCCGATCGTCAGGCCGGGGTTGTTCGCCAGCAGGAACGCCTCGTTGATCGGGGTGCCTGCCGCGAGGCCCGCGCCGGCGCCGGCCGGCACGGTGGCCGGGATCGTCCAGTTGCCGCCGCCGGTGCCGTTGCGGGTCGGCGAGGAGCTCTGGGCTGCCGTCAGGTTCGGGTTGGTGAGGCCGACGGTCTCGTAACCGGTCGTGCGCGACTTCTGGCGGTTGACGGCGATGCCGGCCAGGATACCGAACGTGTCGCCCCAGGTCTTGCTGGCCACGATCGAACCGCGGCCACCGACGCCGTCGGCGATCTGCTGCTTCTGCGCGGTGCCGCTGTACGAAACGTGGGTGCCCGGGTTGTCGAACGGTCGCGCGCTGCGCATGTTGACGACGCCGGCGGCGCCGCCTTCGATCATGCCGGCCGTCGGGCTCTTGCTGACGGTCAACTTGGTGAACAGGTCGGTCGGCAGCAGGTCGAGGTCGACCTCGCGGTTGGTGCTCGCGCCGTCGATCGGGCCGGACGACGCCACGGCGATCTGCGCATTGTTCAGCAGGATCTTGGTGAAGCTCGAACCGAGGCCGCGGATCTGGATGTTCATGCCCTCGCCCGTCACGTCGCGCGAGATTTGCACGCCCGGCACGCGGCTCAGCGATTCGGCGATGTTTTTGTCGGGGAATTTACCGATGTCTTCGGCGCTGATGGTGTCCTGGAAACCGACGGATTCCTTTTTGTCCTTCGCCGACGAAAGCAGACTGGCGCGGTAGCCGGTCACCTTGACGACTGCGGTATCGGCCTGGACGGCCGGGGCGGCCTGGGCCGGCGCTGCGGACTCTTGCGCATAAGCTTGCTGGATGAGGCCGGCGAGCACGCTCAGGCCAAGCACGACTTGCCGGCGCTGGCGGCGCCGCTGTACGGACTTCTCGATCATTGCTGTCTCCTGTGTTTTTCTATGCCTTGGGACGTGCCGATGGCCCGTCTTAATGGTTGGCAAAATCAGTGTAGGAGCACAATGTTAATGGTGTCAATCGCGCAAACAAAAATGTTATGCGCAAACATAAGCCGTAACTTTGCGTTTATTAAGCAGTTTCCGATTAAACCCCTTTTTATGTTTGGCAAGCCGAGAATATTCTTCGGCAAAAAATGGTAGCGTATAGCAAACCAAAAATCGTTGTAGATGTCTGACATCCGATGATAAATCATGCGGGAAGCATCGTTTTAGGACATTCCCCCGTGGAAATGCAGCATGTGACATGAGAAATTGTCGGGATTGCGGAAGAATTTGTCCGAATGTTGATCAGACGTCTGATGTCTATGGGAGCTGAAGCAGTCGCGGCACGGCCTGGCTGCGGCGTGCCATGGGATGCGAGAAAGACCGGGCTGCGGGCCCCTGCCCGCTCAGCGCCGCACGACGATGGGCTTCAGGCCGAGTCCGGCCGGCAGCGCGCGCGCCGCTTCCTGCGCCAGTGCGCGGGTTTCGAAGGGGCCGCCGTACAGGCGGTTGACGTTGCCCGAGCGGACGACGGCCACGGCCACGTCGACGCCGGCCTGCTTGAGCTTTTCGCCCATTTCCTCGGCCTTGCCGTCGCGTCCGTAGGCCCCGAGTTGCAGATAGAAGCCCGGCGCCAGCGCCGCCGGGTCCGCAGCCGCTGCGGCCGCTGCGGGCACCTGTGCGCGCGCGACGGCGGCGCTGTCCATGTCGACGCGGTCTTCCAGCATGAGGGCGGCGATGGCCGGCGGCGCCGGCATGGCCTGCGCCGCGGACGCGGCCTCGCGGCGCGCGGAAGCGAGCTGCATCACGTCGCCCGGGAACAGGCGCTCGACCTGGACCTGGTGACTGCCCTTCCCCAGCAGGCCCAGCTTGAGGGCCGCCGTGTACGAGACGTCGATGACGCGGTCGGAGTGGAACGGTCCGCGGTCGTTGATGCGCACGACGACGGACTTGCCGCTCTCCAGGCTCGTGATGCGCGCATACGAGGGAATCGGCAACGTCGGGTGCGCGGCCGTCATCTTGTACATGTCGTAGGGTTCGCCCGACGACGTGCGCTGGCCGTGGAACTTGACGCCGTACCAGCTGGCCACGCCGCGCTGGGTGAACGGTTCGTCGTTGATGAGCGGGGTGTATGTCTGGCCGAACACGGAGTACGGCTTGTTGGCGAACTTGGCGTAGGGTTCGTACTTGACGACGGCGTCGGGGGTGTCCAGCAGGCCCGGCGGCGGATTCGCGCCGGGGCCGTCGTCCTGGTAGTAGCCGCCGCGGCCGGAACCGGCCGCCGGCAGGTTCGGAAGCTTCGGATCCACGCGGGTGACCTTGTGCTTCCACGGCAGGGGGATCAGGCTTTTGTGTTCGCCGTTCTGGTCCGTGGTACTGCACCCCGCCATCATTGCCAACATCGCAATGACCGCTGGGAGCAACCTCGGAACGGCCATCGCGTTCTCTTGCATATCAGGTCTGCACCAGTTTGCGGTGTCTTTGAATACTCATCAATATACCACTGCAGAGGCCCAAAGTAATCAGCGCGGTTCCGCCATAGCTCATGAAAGGAAGCGGAACTCCGACCACGGGGAGGATGCCGCTGACCATGCCCATGTTGACGAAAGCATAAACAAAAAACATCATCGCGACCGATCCGGCCAGCAGGCGCGTGAACAGGTTCGGCGCATTGGCCGCGATCATCATGGCGCGCCCGATCAGCAGCAGGTACAGGAACAGCAACACGAGGTTGCCGACCAAACCGAACTCTTCGGAATATACCGAAAAAATGAAGTCGGTGGTACGTTCCGGAATGAATTCCAGATAGGCCTGCGTCCCCTTCATGTAGCCCTTGCCGGTCACGCCGCCCGAGCCGATCGCGATGGTCGACTGGATGATGTGGAAACCCTTGCCGAGCGGATCGGACGTGGGATCGATCAGCGTCATCACGCGTTCGCGCTGGTAGTCGTGCATCATCGACCACGCGACGGGCAGGCCGGCGCAGCCGGCCGCGAACAGCGCGGCGAGCGCCTTCCACGAGAGGCCGGCCAGGAAGATCACGATGAAGCCCGATCCGCCCACCAGCAGCGCGGTGCCGAGGTCGGGCTGCTTGGCGATGAGGCCGAACGGGATCAGGAGCAGCACGGCCGCCACCGCGAACGACTTCCAGTTGAGGATGCCCGCCCGCGTCTGGAAATACCAGGCCAGCATCAGCGGCGTGGCGATCTTCATGATCTCGGACGGCTGGATGTCCACGCCCACGTGCAGCCAGCGCCGCGCGCCCTTCTTGATGATGCCCACCGTCGCCACCGCGAGCAGCAGCGCGACGCCGAACGTATAGATCGGCACGGCGAGGCGCAGCAGGGTCTGCGGCGGCACGACGGCGGCCGCCCACATGAACACGAAGGCCGCGAGGATGTTGCGGATCTGGCCTTCCAGGCGGCCGGGGAAGTCGTGGCCGGCCGAGGACAGCGTGACGAGGCCCGTGCACAGCAGCAGGAACAGGATCAGCGACAGGGCCGGATCGAACACGGTGAAATACGGTTTGAGGCGCCGGCTGAGCGAGCGGCGTTCGGGAAAATGCGCCATGGTTCAGTCCTTGTTGCCGGGGGTCTCGCCGCCCGGCCTGAAATCGGCACCGGCCGTGGGCGCCACCTGGTCTTCGTCGGCCGGGACCGGGTCGACGGGTTTCGGCGCCGGCTTGTCCGCGTCGCCCGGACGCTTGCCGAGCAGGTAGTAGTCGAGCGCCTTGCGCGCGATCGGCGCAGCGACGGTCGCGCCGAAGCCGGCGTTTTCCACGACGATCGCGAGCGCGATGCGGGGATGGTCCGCCGGGGCGAACGCGACGAACAGCGCGTTGTCGCGCAGGCGTTCCGGCGTCGCGGCGGCATTGTATTTCTGGCCCCGCAGGCCCACGACCTGCGCCGTACCCGTCTTGCCCGCGACCGTGTACTGCACGTTGCGGAACGGGATGAACGCCGTGCCGCTCTGGTCCGCCGTCACGCCGACCATGGCGCGCTTGACGACGTCGATGTTCTGCTGCTTGAGCGCGATGCGGCCGGATTCCTTCGGCACCGTCGGCGTGCGTCCGTGGCTGCCCGGATCCTCGAGCATCTTGACGAGGTGCGGCTTCATGATGACGCCGTCGTTGGCGAGCGTCGCCACCGCGTGCGCCATCTGCAGCGGCGTGTAGCTGTTGAAACCGTTGCCGATCGAGATCGAGATCGTGTCGCCGCCGACCCACTTCTGCGCCGCGCGGTTGCGCTTGAAGCGCTCGCGCTTCCACTGCTGCGACGGCAGCACGCCCGTCTTCTCGTGTTCGAGGTCGATGCCGGTCTTGTCGCCGAAGCCGAACGGCTGCATGAAGTCGTGCAGGCGGTCGATGCCCATCTCGTTGCCGAGCTGGTAGTAATACGTGTCGCACGACATCACGATCGAGCGGTACATGTCGACGTAGCCATGGCCGCCCTTCTTGTCGTCGTTGAAGCGGTGGCCGCCCAGCACGAAGAAGCCGGGGTCGCTGATGCCGTACTCGGGCCGGCGCAGGCCCAGCTCCAGCGCGGCCAGCGCCATGAACGGCTTGAACGTGGAGCCCGGCGGGTACGTGCCCGACAGCGGCCGGTTCATCAGGGGCTTGTCGAGCGACGTGTTCAGTTCCGTCCAGCTCTGGCTGTCGATGCCGTCGACGAACAGGTTCGGGTCGAAGCCGGGGCGCGACACGTACGCGAGCACGTCGCCGGTCGCCGGTTCGATGGCGACCAGCGCGCCGCGGTAATCGCCGAACGCCTGCTCGACGACCTTCTGCAGCTCGATGTCGATCGACAGGATCAGGTTGTTGCCCGGCGTCGGCGGCGTGCGCGACAAGGTGCGGATCGCGCGGCCGCCCGCGGAGCGTTCGACTTCCTCGTAGCCCGTCTGGCCGTGCAGCTGGCGCTCGTAGCTCTTTTCCAGGCCTTCCTTACCGATGTGGTCCGTGCCGTTGTAGTTGGCGGCATCGTCGCTGGCGTCGAGGACCTTCGCCTCGGCCTGGTTGATGCGGCCGATGTAGCCCAGCACGTGCGACGCGACTTCGCCCAGCGGATACTGGCGGAACAGGCGCGCCTGCACCTCCACGCCAGGGAAGCGGAAACGCTGGGCGGTGAAGCGCGCCACCTCGTCGTCGGTCAGCCGGGTGCGGATCGGGACGCTGGAAAAATTCTTCGACTCTTCCATCAGGCGTTTAAAACGCTTCCTGTCCTTCGGTTCGATCGTGACGAGCTTCGCGAGTTCGTCGATGACGGAATCGAGGTTCGCTTCCAGCTTCGACGGCGTGATCTCGAGCGTGTAGGCGGAATAGTTGCTGGCCAGGACGACGCCGTTGCGGTCGACGATCAGGCCGCGGTTCGGCACGATGGGGACCAGCGCGATGCGGTTGTCCTCGGCCTGCGCCATGTACTGGCTGTGCTTGACGACCTGCAGCCAGACGAAGCGGGCGACGAGGAGGCCGAAGCAGATGAAGACGAACAGCACCATCGCCGTCAGGCGCATGCGGAACAGGTGGATCTCGCGATCGCTGTCTTTAATCTCGGTCATTCGGGGAGGCGATCAAAACATGCTTCAGATCGGACGCGTATGGTCCTTGTCGACCGCGCGGCGCTGCGGCGCCAGCAGCAGCCACGTGATCACGGGCCACAGTGCGACGGCGATCACGCTTTCGATGAACACGAGCGCGCCGGGAAAGCGGCCCGTGACGAAGAAGCGCACCATCACCTGGATCGCCTGCGTGAGCAGCAGCAGCGGGAACACGTGCATCGCCTGCGTGACGAGCGGGAACCACAGCACGCGGCGGTGGATCATGATCGCCAGGTACGACAGCAAGGTGTACGCGAGGGCGTTCTCGCCCAGCAGCGTGGCGTCGTGCACGTCCATCAGGAGGCCCATGCAGAACGCGATGCCGATGCCGACCTTGCGCGGCTGGTGGATGCCCCAGAACACGAGCACCAGCGCGACGAAGTCAGGCGCGCCGACCCAGCGGCCCCACGGCAGCAGGTTGAGCATGAAGGCGCAGACCAGGCTGAACGCGATGAACAGCGGGCTGACCGGCAGCAGGATGTAGTGCGGACGGTTCGTCGTCGGCATCAGTTGCCCTCCTTCGGCCGGGCTGCGGTGGGCACTGGCGCGGGCGCCGGCGCCGGCGCGGCCGGAGTCGTCGCGACGGCGGCCGGCGGGCGTGCGGCGCCGGTGGGCGCGGCGGCCGGCGCACCGGCACCCGCAGGTGCGGTCGCAGCCGGGCTACGCGCCGCGGGTGCCGCGGCAGCGGGATTCGTGCGCGCGGGTGCGGCAGCGTTCTGGTTCGCGGGCGCAGCGGCCGGGCGCGCACCGGCGGCGGCACCGGCGGCGGCGGCGGTACCGGCAGCGG
>CBIHRX010000003.1:0-62744 GCA_966212555.1 uncultured Massilia sp. | reverse complement strand
GATAAATGTTTCACCCATGACTAGCCCTTGACCAGAGCATCGGGACCAGCGGCGCACTAGTCGGATAGGCGATGTTGGCGGGCGTCAAATCGACCGCCAGCAGTCGCCCATCGGTGTCGACGGCAATGTGTCGCTTTCGTCCGCTGATCTTCTTGTGGGTGTCATAGCCGCCCTCACGTGCTCCCGGCGGTTTCTTCGACTGGCTGTCGACGATGCCCGCTGAGGGGGCGATCTTGGTTCGTTCACACATCCGGTCGAGTATAGGGCCAGATCGTGGATCGTCCGCAACAAGAGGCGTCGCATTAGGCGTCTGAACCAGTAACACACCGCATGGTAGGGAGAGAATCATTGAGCAGCGTGCGTCATTCGCAGCCCGATCTCACCAGGTAACGGAGCGCATTGATACCTCGTGAAGCGCTGTTTTTTGTGGCCCCCCGGCACGGGCCGCAGAAAGGCAGGGAGCCGTAATTTGAGCAGCCGAACGTGCTCTTAAATCGAGTAAATAGTATAAATCATTTGTCTCGTTGACTCGACTCTATCTCGCGAAGAAAGCGCCCATATTGCGTTTGTAGTGCCAAGGAGCGCCGCGGGAATCAACGAAGTGCCGCGCCACAGCGGCGTAGCATCTGGCGTAGGTTTCTCTATTTAGTTACGTTTCTTACTAGAGAACACACCCATGCATCATGGGAGTGACGGCGCTCTTCCCGGGCTTCACACCCTGCGGATCTATCAAGGTGTGTTTTTCGGCAGACGGCTGCGCAACAATGCTCTGCACCGCGGAAGCGAGAATTTCGTGTGGGACAGTCATAGTTCAGAATAGTATCGGCCGGGCAAGGCGCCAACCAGGACAAGGCCAGAGGATGGAAGGGCAGGCATGGATTGCCTGGCAACACGTCATGTTGAACTATTCGTCGCAGCCGACCCGCCCGCCGCCAGGAGGATGGCGCACCGGTGGCGGGGAGGCGAGCAATGGCACATGAATCTGGACGTCGGGGCTGTTCCGCGCGATCGGTAACCGCAGGCCGGCATTGGAAGGGATTTAAGAAAATTTCTCCTGGGTTGGTCAACGCATACGGGCGACCCATCCCGTCATGCCACACGCACCGGCACGCCGGTCAATGAGTGCAGCAAGCCGGACTGCACTGATATGATCGGCGCGCCGAGCGCCACGTTACGTCTCTTGAACCGTTCCCTAGAATGCCGCCCGCAAGCCCACATTGTATCTGCGGCCGACATTTTCCAGGGTCATGAACTCGCTCAGGTTATCGGCATAGACGTGGCGTTTCGCGTTGTTCAGGTTGATCAGGTCGGCATACAGCGACATCGTCGGGGTGATGTTATAGCGCAGGCTGGCATCGGTTTGCCCGTACGCCGCAACGCGCGTCGGCAGCTGCGCGCCGCCGTTGCAGCTGGCGGCGAAATGGCTGCGCCAGTTATAGCTGGCCCGGACCTGGAACGCGCTGTTCTCGAAGAATGCGGACGCGTTGTACGATTGGCGCGACAGGCCGGGGTAGCCGCAATTGTAAGGATCGGAACCATCGTTGCGGCTTGCCGTCGCATCGACATAGGTATAGTTGGCGGCGACCCCGAAGCCGCGCAGCATGGGGAATGCATCGTCGAACGCGTATTGGCCGGCGAGCTCCGCACCCTTGATCGTACCCTTCTGGCCGTTGCGCCAGCGGGTATCGTGGACGGTTTCGGTGAACAGCGGGCTCTGGACGTCCTTGAGTTCCTGCTCGATGAAATCGGACAGCTTTTTCATGAACAGCGCCGTGCTGACGTAGTTCGTCTTCGACAGATACCATTCGTAGGACACGTCGTAGTTATTCGACCGCATGGGTTTCAGGTATGGGTTGCCACCGCCGGAAGTGACATAGCCCACACGGCCGCCGTACCAGCTGTCCACGCCCATGTCGCCCAGGTTCGGGCGCGTCAGGGTTTTCGATGCACCCAGGCGCAGCAGCATGTCGGACGTCAGGTCGAATTTTACGTTCAACGACGGCAGGACGGCGTTGTAGCTGTTGCCGACCGAATTCGTCGTCATCGGGCCCCAGGTCTGGATGAACGTCGTGTCGTTCGGGCTCTTCACGGCCGCCAGCAGGATGCGGCTGATGCCGACCGACGTCGAATTCACGTGCATCAGGCGGACGCCGGCATCGACCGCCCAGCGGTCGCCTTCCCATTTCGTTTCCGCGAACGCGTTCGTCACTTTTTCCGTCACGCCGGACATCGCGGGCTTCGTGTAATCGATCGCCATCGGGCCGTTCGGGAATTGCGTAGTGTCCATATAGCGCGCCGGGTCGTTCGAATAGGGCAGGATCGACGGCTGGTTCAGGTAATTCATGTAAGCGACGGGATCGAAGCTCAGGTAGGACGCCGGCACCTGGCCGCCGCTGCCGAACGGGTTGCCAAGCGGTTTCGCCGTGAACAGCGACGACGGCAGCGGCAGGTGATAACCGCTGAACGCGTTCCAGGAATCGGCCTGCCACGAAATGCTTTCGAATTTACGCGTCGAATACGCCACGCCGGTATCCAGTCCCTTGAACACGCCCATGTCCGGCGTCCACGCGGCGTTCAGGTGGCCTTCGTGGACCGTATCGGAATGGCGCGAATCGCCGTACGAGACGGCGTGCGCGCGCACCGCGTTCGGATCCGTGATGCCGTCACCGAACGTCAGCGTGGGAACGGGTCCGTAGGTGAGCACGTCGCTGTTCTGCGGAATCATGCCGGCCACCACCCACATCGTCGGCGACTTGGTCTTCGTGCGCGACGTCCACAGATCCGCATCCAGTTTCCAGTCCGGCGAGAGCATCCATTTCGAATTCAGGCCATAGCCCTGGCTGACCGACAGGCGCGAATCGCCTTTCTGGATCATGTCATTCGAATTGGCGCCGTCCAGGATGCCGGCCTTCACCAGTTCCGGATTGTTCGCGGCGAAAATCGCGCCCGGCCGCTCGAAGCTCGTGATCTGGTCGTTCTCGTTGTACTTGACGTTCAGCTGTGTCGGCACGATCCAGTCGCTGATGGCGATGACGGCATTGCGCTGGTCGAGGCGCGAATACAGGGCGTCGGCCGTCAGCTTCCAGGTGGACGACGGGTTGTACTGCACCGTGGCGCTGGAGACGAGGCGCTTGCGGGTTTCGTTCTCTTCCTGGAAGCCGTAGCTTTGCGGGATATAGAGTTTTTTCCTGGTGACGTCGGCCGGCGTCAATCCCCTGGAATTCATGTCGCCGTTGATCATGGTGACATCCTGGTAGTTCCAGGCGTCGTTGATGGCCTTGTATTGCTTGGATGCGCGGTCGGTATAGGACAGCGATCCCGCCACGCCGAACGTGCGGTCCGCATTGGCGAACGAGAACAGCCCGCTGATGTTCGGCGTGTTCTTTTTCGAATTCGAGTCGTAAGAATCGGAGAGGTTGATGACCGACGACTTTCCCGGTTTTCCGGACAGCGGACGCGTCGTCTGGATATCCACGGTCGATCCGATGCCGCCCTCGGGCAGGAAGGCCTGCGAAGTCTTGTACACGAGGGCTTTCGAAATCAGGTCGGACGACAGCAGGTCGAAGGAAAAGCTGCGGCCGCCCGTGTCGCTGGTCATGGTCCGGCCGTTGATCAGGACATTATTGAATTCCGGCCCGAGGCCGCGTACCGAAATGCTGCGGCCTTCGCCGTTATTGCGGTCGATCTGCACGCCCGTGACCCGCTGCAGCGATTCGGCGATATTCGTATCGGGGAACTTGCCCGCATCCTCGGCCGACACCGCGTCGACCACGCCATCCTGCATGCGCTTGGTCGTCAGCGACGACGAGAGCGAGGCGCGGATGCCGCTGACCACCACGGTCGATACCGTGTCGCCGGCCGGCGGCGCATCGGCCGTTTGCGCGAACGCGCCAGCCGGCAGCCAGAGCTCCGCGATCAGGGCCGCCAATACGGTCTTGCTTGTCTTCGTTTTCAACATTGTTTCCGTCTCCGTCATGTTTTGGTGGTTGATACTCGTCAGGCGACCAACGCCTTGACCATCTCCTCGGACAATGCCGTCCGCGGTGTGAAGCGAGGGGATGCGGCGTAGGCGCTCAGGCTACGGCGCAGCTGGCGCGACACGGGATCGCCGGCCGTCGGTCCGTCCAGCTCGAAGCCGCACACGATGAGGCTGCCGGGACCGACCGTGGCCTCGATGACGAGACCCAGCGAGCGCGCGGTATGCCAGTCGTCGATGACGCGCACGACTGTGTCGACCGTGCGGGGCAGCAGGTCGAGCCGCAGCGGCGCCGCGCGGTGCATGACGTGCCACCACTGCCAGTTGCTGTGCGCATCGGTGGGGAAGTCGGCCAGCGCCGCGTGGGCCGGATCGCACAGGACGCCCATCGTGGTCGGGCCCTGGCCCTGCGTCCACAGCGTGTTCCAGAAAATCGTCGAGAAGCCGAGCTTGACGGGATGGGTCTCGAACGGGCGCACGGAGGCGGGCGGCAGGCCAAGCAGCACGGTCGCGCCCTGCGCCAGCAGGGGCAGCGCGGCGGCGACGCTGTTCACGACCTTGACCGGGCTGGGGGGCTCCGGGGCGTCCGGGTAGACCCACACGTCCCAATCGTTCTCCGCCGGCGCGGCCAGTTGCGGGCTGCGTAGCCCTGCGACGAGCCGGCACTTCGCCGCGCGTTCGATGCCGTCCAGCTTGACGTCGATGGCGCCCAGCGGCACGCCCGTGCCCAGCGCGACGCTGGCGACGGCGAACTCGCCCTGGTCGAGCACGCGTCCGGACGATTCCAGCCGCCAGTAGACGGTGGACGCGCCCAGCGCACGCGCGCCGCTGTGCGCGACGTCGAGTTGCGCATGCAGCGTTTCCCGATGGCCGAACACGCGCTTCGAAAGACGCGCGAGCATCACGGTGGGCGCGCAGAAGCGGCTGAACTCGGCCGCATCCACATAGCCCTTCTCGCGCCAGAACGGATTCAGCACGCCGACGAGCGCCGTGCCCTGACCGGGGAAATCGTGCAGGTCGAGCAACTGGAAGCCGCCCATGCCGGGCGTCCTCAGCGCCGATTCGATGTCCTCCTTGTAGAGCATGGTCTGCAACCGGCCCGACGCATGAAGGAAAGCCGGCGCCAGCGCGCGCAGGCCGCTGGCGTCGAGCTTGTCCTCGAAGATGTCGAAGTTCTTCGGCTTCAGATAGCCGGTGTATTGCGAGCGCTCGTCGAAGTCGGGGTACACGCACCACTGGCCGATCTCGTGGCTGACCACGGGCACCTTGCGTGCGCCGATGAAGTCGCGGTAATCGGTCACGGTCGCGGGCGGGCGCGCATTCACACGGGATTTCAGTTCCTCGCCCCATTGCTGGATGCGGGGCTGCTGCTCGACGTGGTACTGGTTCTCGGCCAATTCCGGCCAGCCGCTGCCGGACGTCCACAGGCGGCGCGTATCGATCGCCGCGAAATGCCGCACATACTGCGCCAGCCACGCGGGATGATTCTTCCCGCCGGGCTCATTCCCGTAAGGCATCAGCATGAAGCTGGGATGATTGCCGTATGCTCTCAGGACGCGCGCCGTCTCCGCCATGACCCAGGCATCGACCGGTTTGCCGTCGCCGATCGTCGTCGAGCCGTTCGCCCAGCATGTCTCGATCTGGAAGTAGAACCCGGCCTCGTCACCCGCGTCGAACGCCGCCTTGGGCGGGCAGTAGGAGTGAAACCGCAGATGGTTCAGGCCGTAGGAACGGGCGATCTTCAGGATGCGACGCCACTCGCCGATCTCCGTCGGCGGGTGCCCGGTCTGCGGGAAGATGCAGCATTCCAGCGTCCCGCGCAGGAACAGGGGGCGGCCGTTCAGCATGAATTGCGTGCCGGCGGTCGTGAGCTCGCGAAAGCCGAAGCGCACCTCGGTGGCCGGACCATCATCCAGTTGCACGCTCACCTTGTGCAGCGTGGGCGAGAATTCATCCCACAGGCCGCTGTCAGGCGGGAACTGCACGGCGGTCTCGAACACGGCGTCGCCCTTATCCCAGTGCACCGGGATGCGGTGCACGGCGCTGCCGCCCGTCACCGTCAGGCGGCCCGCGCCCGCGCGGCCGGAGGCGTTGCCGAGTGCGCCCTTGAGCACGATACGGCGCGTCAGGGCGTCCGGATAGACCTGCAGGTCGTCGATCCAGACGGACCGCCGCGCCGACAATTCGATCTTGCCGGCGATGCCGTTCCAGTTGCCTTGCGTATGATCGCTGACGCCGTGCGAATCCGAACCGATGTCGGTGTGCAGGCGGTTGTCGACCCGTATCGTCAACAGGTATTTCCCGGGGCGCAGTTGCCCAAGGTCGTAGACGTGCGCCGTGTGCAGGCTGTCGTTGCGGCCGATGTGGCGGTCGCCGATCCAGACTTGCGTTTCCCAGTGCGGCCGCTCCAGCGACACGACGGCATGCCGCCCCGCCCAGCCGCGCGGGATGACGATCTCGCGCTGGAACCAGGCGGCGCCCACATAGATGGTTTCCGGCTGCAGGAAGAACGGCACCTTGACGTTGCCCGGCACGCGGTAGGGCGCGTATTCCGGCGCGGTGAAGTATGCCTTGTTGGCGAGCGATGCCGTCCATCCGGTAGCGATCGTGACGGCATCGCCCAGGCCCTGCGCGGGCAGCGCATCGCGCACGGGCACCGGGGCGCGCAATGGCTTGTTGAACCAGCCTTGCGCGACGCCCTGGTCGGCGCGGTCCAGGCTGACGGCCCAGTCGCCGTCCATGCGCACGGCATCGCCTTGCGCCGGCGCCGGCGCCGTCCGGCCGGCACGGGGCACGACGGCCATCAATGCGCCACTGGACAGGGTTTTCAGAAAATTTCGACGTCCGGCGCGACCGGAAGGTGATGTGCTCATCGGTATGCGTCTCTCGTTATTTTGATAAAAAGTATTATATATTTCGCCGAAAAAGATTTTCGTTCCATGCCCATGTCGATTCGGCATGGCTTTAAGCGAAAACTTTGTAGCTCAGCGTTAGAACTAAAAAATCATACAATATGAGCGTTTCCGAAAATCATGCGGTGTCGGCAATCTGCTATCCTTCGGATGGATGGATGTGTTCGATGACGAGGGATGATGAGCGAGATAGAAGCCGAGAAAGCGGCCAGGCCGGACGGCAGCAATTTGACGCGGCGCATCGTGGACGTGCTCGGGCGGGCGATCGTGACCGAGCAGTTTTCGCCGCAGTCGCCGTTCCCCGTCGAGGCGGAATTGTGCGAGCGCTACGGCGCCAGCAGGACCATTGTGCGCGAAGCGGTCAAGATGTTGACGGCGAAGGGGCTGCTCAGGTCGCGCCAGCGCGCGGGCACCGTCGTCGAGCCGGAATCCAGCTGGAATCTGCTCGACCCGGACATCCTGCGCTGGATCCTCGAGAGGAAATTCTCGCTCGACCTGCTGATCGACTTCAACGAGGTGCGCATGGCGATCGAGCCGCGCGCGGCCGGGTTGGCGGCCCACGGCGCCACCGGCCCGCAGCGGCGCGCGATCGTGGCCGCGATGGACCGCATGGCAGCCGCCGACCGCGGCGAGGACGATCCGCTGGAAGCCGACATTGCCTTCCACCACGCGGTGCTGGTGGCCAGTAACAACCGGTTCATGCGCCAGTTCCGCGACCTGACGGAGGCAGCACTGCGCTTCAGCATCCGCAGCACGAACGAATATGCCGGCGTCGCGCGCGCCGACACGGCTGACCACGCGCGGGTCGGCGACGCCATCATCCGCGGCGAGCCGGCGCGTGCGCAGGCATTGATGCGGGACTTGCTGCAGGGGGCCCTCGACCTGCTCGTCGCCGCGAGCGGGCAGGGGACCCGGCCAAGGCTCTGAACGCGTTCAGCGCCAGGCGTCTTCGATCTCTTCCAGGCTCTTGCCGCGCGTCTCGGGCAGGCGCTTGAGGACGAACACGAAGCCGAGCGCGCAGATGGCCGCGTACAGCCAGAACGTCGGGCCGGTCCCCATGCCCTTGTTAATCAGCGGGAAGGTGTAGGTCAGCAGGAAGCACGCGGTCCACAGCGCAGTCGTGGCCACCGCCATGCACGCGCCGCGCGCCTCGTTCGGGAAGATCTCGGACAGCGCGACCCAGGTGACGGGCGCCAGGGTCATCGCATAGCAGGCGATGGCCGTGACGACGAGCAGCAGCAGCGGCCAGCCCTGCCATCCCGCCACGTAGCATGCGCCCAGCAGCACGTACACGATGGCGAGACCGGCGCAGCCGAGCAGCATCAGCCGGCGGCGTCCCCACCGTTCCACCGTGTCCAGCGCGAGCAGGGTGAAGACGCTGTTGACGACGCCGGTGATGACGATGTTGAAGAGGGTGTCCGACACGGCATAGCCGGCCGATGCGAAAATCTCCTGGGCATAGTTGAAGATGACGTTGATGCCGCACCACTGCTGCAGCACGGCCAGCACGATGCCGATGCCCAGCACGCGCACGAAGCGCGGTTCCTTCAGCACTTCCATCAGGCTGCGGCCGCGCGATGCGCCCAGCGAGGCGCGTATCGCGTGCAGCGCGCCGTCGGCATAGTCGTCGCCGCCCAGGCGCCGCAATGCGCGGGTGGCGCCGCCCCAGTCGCCGCGCCCCGCGAACCAGCGCGGGCTTTCGGGAATCAGGAGGCAACCGAGCAGGAAGGCGATCGACGGTGCCGCCGCCGCGAGGAACATGTGGCGCCAGCCGGTGGTGCCGTTCCACGAGGCTGCGATCTGCGCCAGGGACGCGCCGGCCGGCACCGGCTCGGCGATCAGCAGGTTGACCACCTGCGCGCCGAGAATACCCGCCACGATGGCGATCTGGTTCAGGCACACCATGCGTCCGCGCACGGCGGCCGGCGCGATTTCCGCGATATAGATCGGCGACAGTCCCGACGCGAGGCCGATCGCCGTCCCGCCGACGATGCGCCACGCGACGAACATGTCGATCGAGCCGGCCCAGGCCGTGCCGACGGACGACACGGCGAAGATGAGGGCGGCGATCAACAGGCCGCGGCGGCGCCCGAGCCGGTCGCTGATCACGCCCGACGCCATCGCGCCGGCCAGGCAGCCGATCAGGGCGCAGCTGATGGCCCAGGCCTGCTGGCCCGGTTCGGTGAGGCGGAACCAGGCTTCATAGAACGGCTTGGCGCCGCCGATGACGACCCAGTCGTAGCCGAACAGCAGGCCGCCGAGTGCGGAGACGGCGGCGGCCAGCCAGAGGGTGATGCCGGAAGCGGGGCGCAATGCCTGCGCGCCCTCGTCGAGAGTCGGTTCGTGACCGTGGATCATGTATCGTTCCTTGTGATCAGAGGCGGGCCATCCGGCCGCCGTCGGCGACGATGTCTTCGCCGTTGATGAAGCGCGCGGCATCGGTCGACAGGAAGTGCGCGAGCGCGGCCACGTCTTCCGGCTGCCCGAGGTCGGCGGGCGCGATCTTTTCGACGCCCGATTTGATCGTGGGGCTGGCGTGCAGCAGCGGCGTTTCGATCGCACCGGGGCAGATGGCGTTGACGCGAATCCCAAGCGCCTGGCCTTCGATGGCGGCCGAGCGGGTCAGGCTCACCATCGCGGCCTTCGCGGCGGCGTACGGCGCAACGAGGGGACCGGTGCGGCGCGCATGCACGGACGCGATGTTGACGATGGCGCTGCCGGGCCGCATCGAGCGGAACGCGTGCCCCGTGAGCAGGGCGGCCCCGATCAGGTTGACGTCCAGGAGGCGCTGCCAGTCGGCGCCCGTCAGTTCGGCAATCGGTTTATAGATCATGATGCCGGCGATATTCACCAGCACGTCGACCGTGCCGAACGCCGTGACGGCGCGGTCGAACGCCCGCGCGACCTGCGCTTCATCGGCGATGTCGGTCTGGATGAAGTCGACTTGCGCCGCGCCGGCCCCGCGCAGCGCGGCCTCGAAGGCGGCATCGGCCGGCACCGCGTCGACCAGCAGGATGGCCGCGCCCTCGGCGGCGAAGGCCAGCGCGGTTGCGCGGCCGATCCCGCCCAGGGCGCCGGTGATGAGGATGCTTCGTGTTGTCATGGCTTGTCTCCGTGTCTTCCCGTCCGGCGGGAATGTCGCCGAATTTTACTAGCAGGGCCGGGTCGAAAAAGGGCTGCGACCCATGCTGATTCGGCTTGGCAAACGCCAAAAACAGCATGGGCTCGGGAGAGCGGAATGCTTTATTCTGGTGCTGGCGTCGGCGTGTGCCGGCGGCGCAGCGTCGGGTCGGCGGCAATGGTCTCGCGCAACGCGCCCAGCAGACCTTCCGCGCCCGGCGACAGCACGTGGCCGCGGCGCGTGATGATGCCGTATGCGTCCATGCGCAGGCCCAGGTCGAAAGGCAGCAACGCAAGCTGTTCCGAATCGAGATAAGCGTGCACGAGCTCCTGCGGCAGCGCCACCACCATGTCGGTGCTGGACAGCAGCGGTACGATCAGCGGGATAGCCAGGGTTTCCACCGTGTCGGTGGGGGGATGCAAGCCTTCGGACAGGAACAGCGCCGTCAGCCGGTCGCGCAGGATGCTGCCGGCCGGCGGTACGATCCACGACTGCCGCGCCAGTTCGTCCAGCCGCAGGTCCCTGCGCCGCGCCAGCGGATGTCCGGGCCGCACGACGATGTGATGCACTTCGTCGGTGATCGGTTCGAAGTCGAGCAGCGGCACGTTGGCCGTATCGAGGATCCGCCCCAGCACGATATCGAGCCGGCCGTCCAGCAGGCGCTCCACCATCGCTTCGCTCGTGCTGAAATCGACGGCCACGTTGGCATCGACGAAGCGCGACTTGAACAGCGTGATCGCCTTCGGGAGGATGTCGGCCGCTGGCGTCAGTACGCTGCCGATTTCCACCTTGCCGCCCAGGCCCGACAGCAGCCGCGAGATTTCCAGGTGAGCCGCGTCCATCTCGGCGAGTGCCACACCGGCCCGGCGGATCAGCATCTTGCCGGACCACGTCGGGACCACGCCGCGCGCCACGCGTTCGAACAGCTGCACGCCCAACACGTGTTCGAGATCGCTGATCAGGCGCGAGGCCGCGGGCTGCGTCAGGCGCGCCGCCTTGGCGGCGGTGACGATCGACGCATGCCGGCCCAGTTCCACCAGCAGGATCAGATGCCGCATCTTCAGGTGGCTGCGCACGAAACGGTCCGAGGCGGCGGAAGGGGCAGCGGGGCGGTGCTGGATGGACATGCGGGTCGAAAAGGACGGACAACGATGGCGGTCGATTATACGCACAACCGCGAGCGGATCGGCAGCGATGGCCGCGAATGTATCGCGGCCGGACCGCGCGATCCAATGCCATTTGCGCGCGATCCCATGCGAAATCAGGATTGGTGCGGAGACGGACGGTCCGGTCACAATGCATGCCCCGACCTTTCATGGAGGCCAGATGGCCCGTATCGTGATCGACTGCGCCAATGCGCTGGGCGAATGCGTCCTGTGGTGCGAGCGCAGCCAGCGCGTGCTGTGGACCGACATCCTCGGTGCCACCCTGTATGCCCATCATCCGGCTGCCCGAAACCCGCTTCGCTGGCTGAACTTCAACACAACCCATCCTTGACCATGAAAATCACCAGACTGACCACGTTCCGCGTCCCTCCCCGCTGGACCTTGCTGAAGATCGAGACCGACGAAGGCGTCACCGGTTGGGGCGAGGCGGTGATCGAAGGCCGCGCGCGCACGGTCGAAGCGGCGGTGCACGAATTGTCCGACCTGCTGGTCGGACGGGACCCCGCCCGCATCAACGACTTGTGGAGCACCATGTACCGGGGCGGCTTTTACCGTGGCGGCCCGATCCTGATGAGCGCCGTCGCCGGCATCGACCAGGCGCTGTGGGACATCAAGGGCAAGATGCTGGACAAGCCCGTCTATGAGTTGCTGGGCGGTCTGGTGCGCGACCGCATGAAGACGTACAGCTGGGTCGGCGGCGACCGTCCGGACGACGTCATCGCCGGCATTGAGAAGCTGCGCCAGGCCGGTTTCGACACGTTCAAGTTGAACGGCACCGAGGAATTCGGGATGCTGGACAGCACGCGGGCGGTCGACGCGGCCGTAGCGCGCATCGGCGAGATCCGCGCGGCGTTCGGCACCCAGATCGAATTCGGCATCGATTTCCATGGCCGGGTGCGCGGCGCCCAGGCCCCGGCCGCTGCTGCGCGAACTGGAGCAGTTCCGGCCCCTGTTCTTGGAAGAGCCGGTGTTGCCGGAGCAGTACGAACATTACGCCCGCCTCGCCGACGCCACCTTCATCCCGCTCGCGGCCGGCGAGCGCATGTATTCGCGCTTCGAATTCAAGCATGTGTTCGAGCGCGGCGGCCTGGCCATCGTACAGCCGGACCTGTCGCACGCGGGCGGCATCACGGAATGCGTCAAGATCGCCGCGATGGCGGAAGCGTACGACGTGGCCATCGCGCCCCATTGCCCGCTGGGTCCCGTCGCGTTGGCCGCCTGCCTGGCGCTGGACTTCATCGCGTACAACGCCGTCATCCAGGAACAGAGCATGGGCATCCACTACAACGAGGACGCCGAGCTGCTCGACTACGTGGTGAACAAGGACGATTTCGACCTCGTCGACGGCTATATCGCGCCGCTGCCCAAGCCGGGCCTGGGCGTCGTCGTCGACGAGGAACGCGTGATCGAAGCGAGTCGCAACGCGCCCGACTGGCGCAACCCGCTGTGGCGCCATGCCGACGGCAGCGTCGCGGAGTGGTGAGGCCATGGGCGCGCATTTGCTGGGCATCGACTGGGGCACGAGCAACCGCCGCGCCTATCTCGTCGACCGCGCGGGCACCTGCCTGCGGCGCCATGCCGACGATCAGGGCCTGCTGGCGGTGCATGGCGATTTCGCCGCATCGCTGGCGGCGTTGCGGCGCATCATGCAGGTCGATGCGTCATTGCCCGTCGTGATGGCGGGCATGGTCGGCGCCGCGTCCGGCTGGCAGGAAGTGCCGTACCTGACCACCGAGGTGGCGGTGGCCGATCTGCCGCGCCCCCTCGTCGCCGTGCGCGATGCCGCGCATTGCCGGATCGTCCCCGGATATGCCGCCGCCGCGCCCGACGTCGACGTGATGCGCGGCGAAGAAACGCAGCTGCTGGGCTCGCGCGTGCGCGACGGCTGGGTGATCCTGCCCGGCACGCACAGCAAATGGGTGCATCTCCGCGCGGGCAGGGTGGAACGCTTGTCCACCTTCATGACGGGCGAGCTGTTCGCACTGCTGGGCGCGCACGGGACCTTGCGCACGTTGATGACGGGCGAGGCCGCGGACGACGCTGCCTTCGCGGACGGGCTGCGGCAAGCCCGGCTCCGGGCGCCGCTGACGCACAGCCTGTTCGGCGCGCGCGCGCGGGCCGTCACCGGCCGCATGGCGGCGGCGCAGGTGCGGTCGTATGTGAGCGGCCTGCTGATCGGGACGGAATTCGTCGCGGCCGGACTGGACCCGGATGCCGGCACGCTGCACCTGATTGCGTCCGATGCGCTGGCCGGGCGCTACGCGCAGGCGGCGGCGCAATTCGGCCAGCGCGCAGTCGCCCTCGACCCCGACGAGGTATTCCTCGCGGCCCTTCGACACTTCATTCACGACGGACGACCATGGTGACCAATACATTCGACATGCCGCTGGTGGCGATCCTGCGCGGCCTCGCGCCGGCCGACGCGCCGGCGATCGGCGCCGCGCTGTTCGATGCGGGGTTCCGCCTGCTGGAAGTACCGCTGAACCGGCCGGGCGCCCTCGAGGCCATCCGGATTCTTGCGGCCATGGCACCGTCGGGTGCGGTGGTCGGCGGCGGCACGATGCTGAGCATCGACCATGTGGACGACGTGTACGCGGAAGGCGGACGTCTGCTCGTGGCGCCGAACTGCGATACGGCCGTGATCCGGCGCGGCGCCGGGCTGGGCATGCTGTGCGCGCCGGGCGTCGCCACGCCGACCGAAGCCTTCGCCGCGCTCGACGCGGGCGCCCACGCGCTGAAGATCTTCCCGGCCGAGATGGTCGGCACGGCCGGCCTCAAGGCCATCCGCACCGTCCTGCCGCCCGACACGCCCCTGTGGCCGGTCGGCGGCATCACGCCGGCCTCGATGGCCGACTGGATGCGGGCCGGCGCCACCGGCTTCGGCATCGGCGGAGCCCTGTTCCAGCCCGGCGTGACGCCGGACGACATCGCCCGGCGCGCGCGCGAATTCGTGACCGCATGGTCCGGTGCGGCCGCATAAAAAAAGGAGACGAACGATATGACAATGAATACCCCACGCCGCCGCCTCGTGCAAGGCATGGTCGCGGCCGCGGGAGGCGCCTGGCTGCCTGCCGCGACGCGGGCGCAAGTCGTCAACGCGGGCGCGTCGCACCGCTTCGCCATCGGCGACGACGACTTCCTCCTCGACGGCAAGCCGCTACAGATCCGCTGCGGCGAGATTCACTTCGCGCGCGTGCCGCCCGAGTACTGGGTCAATCGCCTGAAGTCGATCAAGGCGATGGGTCTCAACACCGTCTGCGCCTACCTGTTCTGGAATTATCACGAATGGCGGGAAGGGAAGTTCGACTGGACCGGCCAGCGCGACGCGGCCGAATTCTGCCGCATGGCGCACGCGGAAGGCTTGTGGGTGATCGTTCGTCCCGGCGCCTATGCCTGTGCCGAATGGGAGATGGGCGGCCTGCCGTGGTGGCTGCTCAAGCGGCCCGGCGACGCCTTCCTGCGCACCCGCAGCCCGCTGTATGTGGAACCGGCCAGGCGCTGGCTGAACGAAGTGGGGCGCGTCCTCGGGCCGCTGCAGGTCACGCGCGGCGGCGGCATCCTGATGGTGCAGGTCGAGAACGAATACGGCTTCTTCGGCAACGACCTGGATTACATGCGGACCATGCGCCAGGCGACGGTCGATGCCGGCTTCGAGGTGCCGCTGTTCCAGTGCAATCCGACGAATGCCGTCGTCAAGACGCACATCCCTGGCCTGTTCCAGGTCGCGAACTTCGGCACCGACCCGGCGGCCGGCTTCAAGGCGCTGGACACGGTTCAAAAGGGGCCGCGCATGTGCGGCGAATACTACTCGGGCTGGTTCGACACGTGGGGCACGCCGCATCGGCGCGGCGGCGTCGACGGCGCCGTGGCGGACCTCGTCGCGATGCTGAAGGCGAACGGTTCGTTCAGCCTGTACATGGCGCACGGCGGCACCAGCTTCGGCCTGTGGGGCGGCTCCGACCGCCCCATGCGGCCCGATACCACAAGCTACGACTACGACGCGCCGATCAGCGAAGCGGGCTGGGTCGGGGAGAAGTTCACGGCCTACCGCAACGCGCTGACGCCGTTCCTGGCGCCTGGCGAAACGCTGCCGGAGCCGCCGCCGCGCAATCCGGTGATGACAATCCCGGCGTTCGCGCTGAGCGACTCCGTAGCGGTGGCGGCGAGCCTGCCGGCGCGCGCGATTCGCGCCGTGTCGCCCCGGCCGATCGAGCACTACGACATCAGCCGTGGCCTCGTCGCCTATCGCGTGACGTTGCCGGCCGGTCCCGCCGGCGTGCTGGAAGTCGCGAAGGTGCGCGACCTGGCATGGGTCCACGTCGACGGCCGGCCCGTGGGCACGCTGGACGCGCGCCATCATCGCTTCAAGGTCGAGCTGCCGGCACGGAGCAAGCCGGCGACCGTCGACATCCTGCTGTACACGATCGCGCGTGTGAACTTCGGCATCGAGATCCACGACCGCAAGGGCGTGCACGGTCCGGTCGTGTTCCGGCCGCACGACGGTCCGGCGCAGCCGCTGGAAAACTGGGCGATCCGCGCCATCGATTTCGATGCCGATGGCGTATTGCCGCCGCTCGCGTTCCGCCGCGGCCGCAGCAAGGGCGCCGCGTTCTGGCGGGGCCATTTCGACACTGGCCGCACGTTCGATACCTTCCTGGACATGTCCGGGTGGGGGCAGGGCATCGTGTGGGTCAACGGCCGCTGCCTGGGGCGCTACTGGAGCATCGGGCCCACGCAGACCATGTATCTGCCGGGACCGTGGATCAGGAAAGGCCGCAACGAGGTCGTCGTGCTGGACCTGACCGGACCGCGCGAGGCGCGCATTGCCGGCCTGGCGACGCCGATCCTCGACCAGCTGCACCGCGAGCGCGACCTGCCCCGCCCGCCGTCGGCCGCGACCGTGCGGCTGGACGGCGTCGCGCCGGTCCACGAGGGCGAGTTCGCGCCCGGCTCCGCGACGCAGGACGTGCGTTTCGCCGCACCCGCGCGCGGACGCCAGTTCTGCCTCGAATCGCTCGACGCCTTCGACGGCAAGCAGTTCGCCGCCGTGGCCGAACTGGCCCTGCTGGGCAAGGACGGCAAGACGATCGAGCAGTCCTCCTGGACCATCGCCTACGTCAGCAGCGAGGAAGCGACGAAGGAAGACGGCGGCGCGCTGAACGCGATCAATGGCCAGAACAGCGACTATTGGCTGACCGCGTCGGGCACGGCCACGCATCCGCACCGGCTCGTGATCGACCTGGGCAAGGAGGTCGAGGTGGCCGGGCTGCGCTATACGCCGCGCCAGGGATCGGACGGCGTGACGGGACGGATCCGGCGATTCAAGGCCTACGTCGGCAATGGTTTGGTCACCGGCGATTGATGGCGCCGTCGCTGACGGGGCCTCCGGCGCAGGTTTCTTCTATTACTGCGTTCGGTAGCCATTGGGTCAGCCGTGCCGTGTCGCCAATCGTGTAGAGTAAACGGGAATGAGGTGACCCGGGGGGCGATGCGGTGACAAGGTATCCGAGATGAAGGTGATGAGATGATGGCGGCGCCACGCGGCGGTCGCATTCTGGTGGTCGACGATACGCCGGCCAGCCTCCAGTTCATCGCGGACTTCCTCGCCGACTGCGGCTATGACGTGTTGCCTGCGCAAGAAGGGAAAGAGGCGCTGGCACGGGCGACGCTCGCGCTGCCGGACCTGATCCTGCTCGACGTCATGCTGCCCGACATGGACGGCTTCGACGTCTGCCGGCGCCTGAAACAGCAGCCCGAAACGCGCGACATTCCCGTCATCTTCATGACGGCCCTGCTGGAAACGCAGGACAAGGTGAACGGGTTCGCGGCCGGCGGCATCGATTACGTGACGAAGCCGGTGCAGCTGGAGGAAATCCTGGCGCGCATCGATACGCACATGCGGCTGCGCTGGCTCCAGAAACAGTTGGAGGAAAAGAACGCCGAACTCCAGCGCTCGCACGACGAACTCGAATGTCGCGTGGCGGCGCGCACGGCTGAACTCAGCGAAGCCAACCGTTCGCTGCGGCGGGAGATCGAGGAACGCGAACTGGCCGAGAAAGGGCTGGCGCTGAAGAATTTTGCGCTGGACCACGTGCGCGACGGCGCCTACCTGATCGATGAGAACGGCCGCATCCTGTATGCGAACGACGCCTGTTGCAGGATGACCGGATACGGCCTGGATGAATTGCTGGCGATGCGCATTGCGGACCTCGATCCGGACTGGTCCGACGAGATCTACCGGGAGCGCTGGCCGCGCCTGCGCGAACTCGGCAACGTCCTGATCCGGTCGCAGCACCGCACGAAGCAGGGTGCCCTGTTCTCGGTCGAGCTGATCGCGAATTACTTCGACTATGACGGCGTCGGGTACAACCTCTCCCTCGTGCGCGATATCTCCGAAGCCAAGGCGATCGAAGCGGCCCTGCGGGACAGCGAGCGCAAGTTCCGCACCCTGGCGGAGAATTCTCCCGACCTGCTCATCCGGTACGACCGCAATTGCCGCCGCGTGTATGTGAACCCGGCCTATACGATCCTGTTCGACGTGTCGGCGGAGCAGGCGATGACGCGGGAACTGGACGACGGCTGGTTCGGCGGCATCGGCGTCGAGGCCTACAAGGACATGCTACGCCGCGTCATGGCGACGGGAACCCGGGCCGAGAGCTCCATGACGTGGCAACGGCCCGGTGCCGGGCTGGTGCACTTCATCTTTCACATGGTGCCGGAATACGACGTGGACGGCACGGTCGTGCACGTCCTGACGGTCGGGCGCGACATCACGGCGCTCAAGGATGCCGAAGCGAGGCTGGAAGAATCGCGCAGCCAGTTGCGCGAGCTCGCCGCGCGCCAGCACTCGGCGCGCGAAGAAGAGCGCAAGCATATCGCGCGGGAGCTGCACGATGAACTCGGACAGTTTCTCACCGCATTGCGCATGAGCGTTGCCCTGCTGCGCGTGCGGTTTGGCCAGGACAATCCGGCGTTGACGGAACACGCGAAAGGCATGACCGAGCTCGTCGACCGGAATATCCAGGTCGTGCGCAACGTGGCCGCTTCGTTGCGGCCAGCCGCGCTCGACATGGGGATCCAGTCGGCGCTGGAATGGCTGGTCGACGAATTCGCCGGCCGTGCCGGTGCGTCGTCGACCCTGGTCGTGCAGAACGGCGATATCGTCCTGAACGAATACACCGGGACGACGATCTTCCGGATCGTCCAGGAGTCGCTGACCAACGTGGCCCGTCATGCCGGCGCCAGCCGGGTGACGGTGACGCTGGGTACGAGCGGCGCCTCCTGCCAGGTGGTCGTGAGGGATGACGGCGTGGGGTTCGACCCCGGAGAAGTGTGCAAGAAGTCGCTGGGCCTGGTGGGCATGCGGGAGCGGGTGCTGATGGTCGGCGGCGAGATCGAGATCGCCAGTGCGCGGGGTGCGGGCACGACCGTGATCGTGCGCGTGCCGCTCGACACCTGCGCCGACCCGCGGCCGGTGTCGTAGCGCTACGCCGCCGACCGGATCGATGGCGCTACAAGTCCGGCTGCCGTCTTCTCTTGCCCGGCAACGCCAGCACCCGCAGCGCCGTCTCCAGCTGCACGCGCCGGTACTCCATCGCCCGCGCCGCCGCATGCACGCCCCGCGCGCGCAAGGCATCCTGCACGTTGTCCGCCGTCCAGCGGTCGATCCGCCGTTCGCCGAGCATTTTTTTCAGCAAGCCCTGGTCGTCGATCCATCGGTAAGTCATGACGTCCTCCTTGTGGTTGAGGACACCAGTTTCGCGTCAATTGCTCAATTGCAACTTACCGAGCATCAAGCCTAAGAAAGGCGGGCGTGGTTGAGGATGAGCCAGGCGATCGTGATGACGACCATGCCGGTAAAGGTCACGCACGACCAGGTAAAAAACCAGGCCGACACGATCCCGGCCTGCAGCACTTTTTCGAACAGCACGCCGAGCGCGAAATCGAACGCGGTGAGGAATGACCAGCGCCGCAGGTACACGGGTAGGTAGCGGCTCATCTTGCGGTTGTGCTGGTGCGCGGCGTGGCGTTCGATGCGGTCGCGCGCGGCGCTGACGTCGCGGAACAGCCAGTCGAAGAACAGGAAGCGGTAAAGAAGGCGCCGGAAGGGCATCTCCGGGGCCGGGTCGTTGTCTGCAACGGGATGGGGCTGCTTGTCGATCGTCATGGTTGCACCGCTCGCTCGAATACTGGTTCATGGTATGCCAGATGCCGCTTTGCGCCACGTTCGTTGTCTAACGTAGCGTGCGCGGTGCCTGACGTTTCTGAGCAGCACCAACAAAAAGCAGAACGGGCGCACGCGGCGCCCGTTCCGGAACAACAGGAAGGCGGCGTCAGCCTGCCTTTACCCGCTTCGCGATGTGCGCCAGCGCCTCGTCGACCTGGTCGATCAGGATCAGCGACAGGTCGCCCGGCTGCAGGCGTTCGAGCGCCTTGTCGATGGCAACGAACTCGCCCTTGATCTCGTCGATGTGCGTCGTTCGGGACGCGCCGGCGAGACCCTCGCGCAGCAGGCCGACGACTTCGCCTTCCGAACGGCCGCGCTGGCACTGGTCTTCGTACAGCAGCACGTCGTCGAACGCCTTGCCGAGGATGCGGGTCTGGTCGCGGATGTCCTCGTCGCGGCGGTCGCCGGCGCCGGAAATCACGACCGAGCGGCGCTTGGCCGGCATCGATTCGACGGCGTTCACCAGGGCCTGGATCGCGTCCGGGTTGTGGCCGTAGTCGGCGATGACGGTCGCGCCGCGGTAGTCGAACACGTTGAAGCGGCCCGGGGCATTGTCGCTCTCGCCGACGAACGTCTTGAGGCCGACGCGGATCGCATCCCACGAGATGCCCACGGCCCAGGCGGCGGCCACGGACGCCATCACGTTCTCGACCTGGAAGCCGATCACGCCGCCGCGGGTGATGGGCACCTCGGCCAGCGGCACGCGCTCTTCCTTCTTGCCCTGCGCCGCGACGAGGTGGCCCTTGTCGACGTAGACGATGCGGCGGCCCTGCGCGCGGTGTTTCTGCATGACGGGCAGCGAGGCGTCGGCCGCGAAATAGGTGATGTCGCCCTTCGTGTTCTCGGCCATGCCGGCGACGATCGGGTCGGCCGCGTTCAGCACGGCCATGCCGTTCGGCGCGACGTTCTGCACGATCACGCGCTTCAGTACCGCGAGGTCTTCCAGCGTGGTGATGTAGTTCAGGCCCAGGTGGTCGCCCGAACCGATGTTGGTGACGACGCCGACCTGGCAGTGGTCGTAGGCCAGGCCCTCGCGCAGGATGCCGCCGCGGGCGGTTTCGAACACGGCCGCGTCGACGTCCGGATGCAGCAGCACGTTGCGCGCGCTGCGCGGGCCGCTGCAGTCGCCGCTGTCGATGCGGCGGCCCTGGATGTACACGCCGTCCGTGTTCGTCATGCCGGTACGCAGGCCCGAGCTCGCGAGCAGGTGCGCGATCAGGCGCACGGTCGTCGTCTTGCCGTTCGTGCCCGTCACGGCGACGACCGGGATGCGGCCGTCGTCGCCCGGACCGTACAAGGTGTCCATGATGGCTTCGCCGACGGCGCGGCCCTTGCCGAACGACGGCGAGATGTGCATGCGCAGGCCCGGCGCGGCATTCACTTCGACGATGCCGCCGCCCTGGTCCTCGATCGGTTTCAGCACGCTGTCGCACACGAGGTCGACGCCGCAGATGTCCAGGCCGACCATGTGCGCGGCCGCGATCGCGCGGGCCGCCACTTCCGGATGGACGTCGTCGGTGACGTCCGTCGCGGCGCCGCCCGTCGACAGGTTCGCGTTGTTGCGCAGGGTGACGCGCTTGCCCTTCGGCGGAATCGACTCCGCGTCATAGCCCTGTTTCGCCAGCGAGGCGAGGGCGATGTCGTCGAAGCGGATCTTCGTCAGCGAAGTCGCGTGGCCGTCGCCGCGGCGCGGGTCCTTGTTGACGATGTCGACGAGCTGGCGCACGGTGTGCACGCCATCGCCCACGACGTGCGGCGGGTCGCGGCGCGCGGCGGCGACGAGGCGGTTGCCCACCACGAGCAGGCGGTAGTCATGGCCCGGCAGGTATTTTTCGACCATGATCTCGTCGCGGAACTCGGACGCGGCGGCAAAGCCCTTGTCCAGCTGTTCGCGCGTCGTGACGTTCACGGTCACGCCCTTGCCCTGGTTGCCGTCCTTCGGCTTGATCACGACCGGCAGGCCGATGTCCTGGGCGGCGGCCCACGCGTCGTCCGGATCGCTCACGCTGCGGCCCAGCGGCACGGGCACGCCGGCCGCGTTCAGCAGGGTCTTCGTCAATTCCTTGTCCTGGGCGATCGATTCCGCGATGGCGCCGGTGGCATCGATCTCGGCGGCCTGGATGCGGCGCTGGCGGCTGCCCCAGCCGAACTGCACGAGACTGCCCTCGGTCAGGCGGCGGTACGGGATGCCGCGCGCGACGGCCGCGTGCACGATGGAACCCGTCGACGGGCCGAGGCGCACATCCTCGTCCAGGTCGCGCAGCTGCTTCAGCGCGCCTTCCAGGTCGAACGGCTGGTCGTTGCGGGCCGCGGCGCACAGCTGTTCCGCCAGTTCCATCGCGAGGCGGCCGACGTCTTCCTCGCTGTACTCGACGACGACCTGGTAGATGCCACGCTCGAGCGTGGCGGTCGTGCGGCTGAACGTGACGGGGCAGCCGGCCTGCGCCTGCAGGGCGAGGGCCGCGACTTCCAGCACCTGGGCCAGCGGGATCGTGTCGTCATGGCCGGTCGGCTGCAGCGGCCAGATTTCCGGGAACAGGGCGCGCAGGCGCGTCTCGAAGCCGGGCAGGGCGCCGATCGATTCCTCTTCCGGCGTGCAGGCGACGATCGCTTCGATCGACGTGTGGTGGCTCCAGAGGTTGGGACCGCGCAGGGCCCGTACGCGTGAAACTTCCATAAATCTTTCCTTTAGGGTCTTGCGGCATCGGCCCGGTCCATGCCGGGCACGTATCTTTATTTGGCCTTTTTGTTCTTGCCGGCCGGGTCGAAGGTACGCAGCCCGGCGCAGATCAGGTCCGTCGGCACGTCCAGCGCCCACCCGGCCAGTGCGGCCGCGAGCAGCGCGTTCGGCTGGGCGGCGGTGGCGGGTTTCGCTTTGTCGATGCCCAGCAGCGGCATTTCCTCGCTGCCCTGGGCCAGGACGATGTGGCCGTTGCGCACGAACGCCACGCGGCCGCCGGCGGCGCGGTGCGCGGCCAGCGTCTCGTTGGCTTCGTCCTGCGCGTAGAACAGCACGGCGCCGTCGGACAGGTCGGCCAGCGCCGCCACCTGCGCGTCGGCCGCGTTCAGCACGGCCGCGCCGTCGGACAGCACGACGTCGACCTGGCTGCGCACGACGTTGACCAGGGCGTCTTCGTCGCGCACGTACAGGTCGGCGACATCGGCGACGTTGCCCAAGTCCGTCACGACGCCGACGAGGCAGCGGTCGTACGGCAGGCCTTCGGAGAGGATCGTGCGCGCGTTCGATTCGAACACGGCGGCCTGCACGGTACGGTTGATCAAGAGGCGCTGGCCGGCGTCGAAGCGGGTGCCGTCCTGCGCCGTGACCTGGCGGCCGTCGAGGAACAGGCCCTCGCGGTTGGCCACGCCCACGTGCTTGCCGGCCAGGTTCAGCACGGTGCCGACGAGGCGCGCGGTAAGCGCGGCGTCCGTCGTGCCGGTGACGCCCACGAGCGGGATGCGGCCCGTCTCGCCTTCGGCGAACAAGTGTTCCACGATGGCCTTGCCCACGTTGCGCGGCTCGCCCTTGGCGGGCTTGATGTGCGCGAGCAGGCCCGGGCTGGAATTGACTTCGATGATGGCGCCGCGCTGTTCTTCGAGCGGACGCGAGATGTCTTCGCACACGAGGTCGATGCCGGCGATGTCCAGGCCCACGACACGCGCGGCCAGCGCGGCCACGTGCGCGACTTCCGGGTGGACCTCGTCCGTGACGTCGTCGGCCACGTTGCCGTTCAACTGGATCAGCACTTTCTGGCCGGCCTGCGGCACCGAATCCGGCGTGAGGCCCTGGCGTTTCAGGTCCAGCTTGATCTCGTCGCTCTCGTGCGGCTTGACGGGGGAAAGCGGGAATTCTTCCGACTCGCCGCGGCGCGGGTCGATGTTGATCTGGCTGTCGCACAACGCGGTCACGGTGGAGGCGCCGTCGCCGACGACCCACAGCGATTCGCCCTTGGCGGCCGCGACGACTTTCGCGCCGACGACGAGCAGGCGGTGTTCGTTGCCGGGGATGAAGCGCTCGACGAGGACGGCGCTCGAATCGCCTTCCTCGGAGGCGATGGCGTAGGCGGCATGCACGTCCGCTTCCGACATCAGGTTCAGCGACACGCCGCGGCCATGGTTGCCGTCGACCGGTTTCACGGCGACGGGCAGGCCGATGTCCTGCGCCTCTTCCCACGCCGCTGCCGCGCTGCGGACGACGGCGCCTTCCGGCACCGGCACGCCGCAGGAGGCGAGCAGGGTCTTGGTGAGATCCTTGTCGCTGGCGATGGATTCGCCGATGGCGCTCGTGCGGTCCGTCTCGGCCGTCCAGATGCGGCGCTGCGCGCTGCCGTGGCCCAGCTGCACGAGGTTGCCTTCGGTCAGGCGGATCGAGGGGATGCGGCGGTCGGTGGCGGCGTCGACGATGTGGCCGGTCGAGGGGCCCAGGCAGTAGCGGTCGACCAGTTCGGTCAGTTCCGCGACGTTCGCCTGCAGGTCGAACGGGGTGTCGTTGATGGCGGCCATCAAGAGGGCGTGGCCAGCCTGCAGGGCGGCCCGGCCGACGGTCTCGTCGCGCGTGCGGAACGCCATCTTGTAGATGCCATGATCGGCGGTGGAGCGGGTTTTACCAAAACCGGTCTTCATGCCGGCCAGGTTCTGCAATTCGAGGACGATGTGTTCGAGGATGTGGCCGCACCAGGTGCCGTCGCGCAGGCGTTCCAGGAACCCGCCCCGTTCGCCGACGCCGCAGCGGTGTTCGATCAGGCCCGGCAGCCAGGCGGTGAGGCGTTCATACAGGCCGGGGAGTTTGTTCGAAGGACATTCTTCGAGTTCGCCGAGGTCGAGCCACGTTTCGATGACAGGGCGGTAGGTCCAGATGTTCGGTCCACGCAGGTGGCTTACACGAAGAATTGCAATGTCTTTCTTATATGTCATGAAAATATCCTGCCACGCGACGACCGCTCTCTCATCGCGTGGCGTTTCCTATGTTTGCACATCGATGGTCAAAGACAGTCGCCGGATCGCGGCCCTGCCTTCCTCTCTTTCCATAATGCACATGTTGTATACTTGCCGGAACGAAGCTTACCGTGCCGAACTGATTTCTGCCAGTCTGGCCCCTCCGATAGAATACCGTACACTCCGGCGCTCCGCGTTTCGGACAGTGCGCGTGTCAACGGCAACACCGCTCGCAACGTTCCATCGTACAGATCAGAACCAAAACTCGCCTTTGCCGGCGGCATCACATGACAACTCAACAACTTGTTCCGTCCGCTCCGCCGGCGTTAACCGCCGGTTTCCTGCCCGAGCATTGGCAGGCGGACGTCGCGAAAAGGCTTGCGCCAGGGGAAAACGTTTTAAACAGCGTCGAGGTTGACCTCGATGCGAAATTACGTTTCATCAAAGGTATTCTCGTCGTCACGAATTATCGCCTGCTGACCCGCGCACCCGGCGACACGATGTGGCGCGACTGGCCATATCGTGCCGGTTTGACAATGCGCCATCACGACCACGCGGGCGTCGGCCACCTCGAACTCGTCGACCAGAACGGCTTGCTGGCGGCCTGGCGCTTCACCCTGGGCCAGAACCTGCAAGCCATCCGCGTCGTCGACCAGTTCCTGGACCAGGTCGAAAGCCACGTGAGCGGCGTGGCGGTACAGCCGCCCGAGCAACATACGTGTCCAAGCTGCAAGGCCCCGCTCGAACCGGACCAGGAAGAGTGCCCGATCTGCACCAAGGTGCTGCACACCCCGCCGTCGACCTGGACCCTGTTCCGCCTGTGGCGCTTCGCCCGGCCTTACAAGGGACAGTTGCTCCTCGGATTCTTGCTCATGTTGGCAAGTACTGGCGCACACATGATTCCGCCGTATCTGACGATGCCGCTGATGGACAACGTGCTGATCCCGTACCAGAACGGCAAGCACATCGACACGAACCTCGTCTACATGTACATGGGCGGCTTGTTTGCATCGAGCATGCTGGCCTGGGCGCTGGGCTGGGGCCGCACGTACATCCTCGCCCTCGTGTCCGAGCGGATGGGCGCGGACATGCGTTCCGAAACCTATGAACACCTGCTGAGATTGTCGCTGGAATTCTTCGGCGGCAAGCGCACGGGTGACCTCATGTCCCGCATCGGCAGCGGTTCGGACCGTATCTGCGTGTTCCTGTCGCTGCACCTGCTGGACTTCCTGTCCGACGTCCTCATGATCATCATGACGGGCGTGATCCTGTTCAGCATCAACTTCAAACTCGCCTTGATCACGCTGGTGCCGCTGCCGTTCATCGCGTGGATGATCCACGTCGTGCGCGACAAGCTCCGTACCGGTTTCGAGAAGATCGACCGCGTGTGGGGCGAGGTCACGAACGTGCTGGCCGACACCATCCCCGGCATCCGCGTGGTGAAGGCGTTCGCGCAGGAGCATCGCGAGGCGTCGCGCTTCCGCGAGGCCAATAAACACAACCTGGCCGTCAACGACAAATTGAACAAGGTGTGGTCGCTGTTCTCGCCGACCGTGTCGCTGCTGACGGAACTGGGCCTGCTCGTCATCTGGTGCTTCGGCATCTGGCAGGTGAGCCAGCAGGAAATCACGGTCGGCGTGCTGTCCGCGTTCATCGCGTACAGCGGCCGCTTCTACGTCCGTCTGGATTCGATGAGCCGCATCGTGTCCGTCACGCAGAAATCCGCGTCGGCCGCCAAGCGCATCTTCGACATCCTCGACCACGTGTCGAGCGTCCCCGACCCCGTCAACCCGGTCAAGCTGGACAAGGTCGAAGGCAATATCGCGCTGCGCGAAGTGGGCTTCCGCTACGGCAACCGCGCCGTCAACCGCGGCATCTCGCTGAACATCAAGGCCGGCGAGATGGTGGGCCTCGTCGGGCACTCGGGCTCGGGCAAGAGCACGCTCGTCAACCTGATCTGCCGTTTCTACGACGTGGCGGAAGGCGCGATCCTGCTGGACGGCCGCGACATCCGCAGCTTCGCCGTCGCGGACTACCGCCGCCACATCGGCCTCGTGCTGCAGGAGCCGTTCCTGTTCTTCGGCACCATCGCCGAGAACATCGCCTACGGCAAGCCGGATGCGACGCGCGAAGAGATCATCGCCGCCGCCCGCGCCGCGCACGCCCACGAATTCATCCTGCGCCTGCCGCAGGGCTACGACTCGATGGTGGGCGAGCGGGGCCAGGGCCTGTCCGGCGGCGAGCGCCAGCGCATCTCGATCGCGCGGGCACTCCTCATCGACCCGCCGATCCTGATCCTGGACGAAGCGACGTCCTCCGTCGACTCGGAAACGGAAAAGGAAATCCAGAAGGCGCTGGACAACCTCGTGCAGGGCCGCACGACGATCGCCATCGCGCACCGACTCTCCACGCTGCACCGCGCCGACCGCCTCGTCGTGCTGGACCGCGGCCATGTGGTGGAAGAGGGCAGCCACGACGAACTGATGGCGCGCGAAGGCGCGTATTTCCGCCTGTACGAAGCGCAGGCGCGCAACGTGGACCAGGATCCGGACGACGACGGCAGCAAGGAAGACTGAACGATGAATGCAACTTTTCAACTGAAGCGCGACCCGTTCGGCAAGCTGGTCCTGACCAATGCCGAGGGCGAGGAATTCGTGGGCGTGGCACCCGTGCGCTCGTTCCCCGTGCAGGCGCCGTCGAAGGGCATCTCGCTCGTGCGCGACGGCGGCAAGGAAGTCGCGTGGATCGACGACCTCGAGACGATGCCGGCCGACATCCGCGCGCTCGTGACGGAAGAACTCGACGGCCGCGAGTTCATGCCCGAGATCTTGTCGATCAAGGGCGTGTCAAGCTATGCGACGCCGTGCACGTGGACGGTGAAAACCGACCGCGGCGACACCGAGTTCGTGCTCAAGGGCGAGGAAGACATTCGCCGGCTGGGCACGTATTCGCTGCTGATCGCGGACAGCCACGGCATCCACTTCCTCATCCGCGACATGTTCGGGATCGACAAGGGGAGCCGGAAGATTCTCGACCGGTTCCTCTAAACCTCCCGCACCGACCATCCGCCCGGCGTCCACTCGAGCCGGTGGGTGAGCGCCAGCTTTTCCAGAAAACGGCCGTCGTGCGATACCACGACGAGCGCCCCCGGCCACGACCCCAGCATCGCTTCCAGCGCCTCCACGCTCGCGAGGTCGAGGTGGTTCGTCGGCTCGTCCAGCATCAAGAGTTTCGGCGACGGCGCGCGCAGCACGGCCCGCAGCAGCGCGCCGCGCATGCGCTCGCCGCCGCTCAAATCGCCGCTTGGCCGCAGGATGCGGTCCGGTCCAAGGCCGGCGAGTGCGAACATCTGGCGCAGGCGGCCCTCGTCGTGCCCGTCCCGTAATTGATCCAGCAGGCTGCGCGCCGGATCGAGCATGCCCAGGTGCTGGTCCAGCAGCACGCCGGGCAGCCCGTGCACGGTACCGGATGTTGGCGCGATCTCGCCCGCGATCGTGCGCAGCAGGGTGGACTTGCCGCAGCCGTTCGGGCCCGCGATCGCGATCCGCGCCGCGCCCTGCACGCGCCAGTCCAGCGGCTGACGGGGACCATGGCGGGCGACCAGGCCATCGAACGCGAGCGCCGTCTGGCCCGGCGGGATCGCGATGTCCAGCTGCGGAAAGACCGGCTGCTGGTGCAGGGTATCGAACGTGGCGAACGCGCTGGCGACGTCGTCCTGCAATGCCTGCCGCTCGCGCGCATGGCGCTCGGCCCGGGCGCCGTCCGTCTGTTCCGCGCGCTGGGGCAGGGCATTCAGGACGATTTTCGGCATGCCGCCGTCCGCCTTCGCGCGCGCGCCGCGGGCGCTCTTGCGCGCGGCGCGCTCCGCCTGTTCCCGCATTTTTTGCTCGCCCTGGCGCCGCTCCGTGCGGGCCCGTTCCAGCTTCGTACCGGCGGCGGCCAGTTCCGCGTCGCGTTGTTGCGCGACCAGCGACCATTCGCCCCCGTAGCGGCGCAGCCCGCCCGCATGGACGTCCAGCGTGCGCTCGACGTGCTCCAGCAGGTCGCGGTCGTGACTGATCAGCAGCAGGCCGCGGCCGGACTGGCGCCACGCCTGCATCTGGGCGAGGAGGAAGGCGCGGTTGCCGGCATCGAGATGGTTGCCCGGTTCGTCCAGCACGAGCAGGTCGGCGTCCGAGCAAAAGGCGCCGATCAGCGCGAGCAGGGTGTGCTGGCCGCCGGACAAGGCTTGGGGTTCGAGACGCGCATCGAGGCCGGCACCGTCGAGCATCGCCTCCCATCTCGCTTCCAGGTCCCAGCGGTCGCCGATGAGGTCGAAGTCATCGTCGCGCGCCTCGCCATCCGCCAGGCGGCGCAGGGCAGCCAGCGGCGCATCGAGGCCCGCGACTTCGGCCAGGGAGCGCGCGGACGTGGTCCCGGTCTGCTGCGCCACGTAGCGGACGCGCCCCGGGCGTTCGATGCGGCCGGATGAAGGTTCGAGCTCGCCCGCGATGACGCGCCCGAGCGTGGACTTGCCGCTGCCGTTATGGCCGATCAGGCCGACCGTCTCCGCCTGAAACGATTCGTGCAGGTTCGTGAAAAGGATGCGCCCGTCGGGCAGGATGATGTCGACCCCGTGCAGGGCCGCGAAACAAGGATGCGCCATGTGATACTCCTGGATGCCAGAGAAAGCCGGATGGTTTCAAAGCCGTTGCATGCGAACGGCGGGCATTACAGGCGCATGGGTAGAATCCTCCTTGAATCGGTCCCACATTCTAGCAGGAGATCCGCATCGAATCTCAACACTACGTCGTCGTCACGATCGGCTCGGCCGGCGACCTGTTCCCGTTCCTCGCGCTGGCGCTCGCGCTGCGCGCGCGCGGCCATCGCGTGAGCTTCCTCGCGCCCGAACAGCACGGGCCGTGGGTGCGGCCGACGGGATTGCCGTTCACGGGCTTGCCCGCCGACGAGGCCGTGCTGCGGGACCCGGACCTGTGGCACCCCACGCGCGGCTTCGGCGTCGTCTGGCGCGCGACGCGGCCCGCGATGGCGCGCATCGTGCCTGTCGTGGAGGCGCTGCCGCCGCAAGAGCGCTGCACGCTGCTCGTGCATCCGCTCGCGCTGCCCGAGGCGGACCTGTGCCGCGCGGCGCATCCCGGCATCAAGATCGCGGCCGCCTACCTCGCGCCGGCGAACCTGATGACGGTGCACGATCCATTGATGGTGGGGCCGTGGCGCGTGCCGGCCTGGGTGCCGCTGGCCGCGCGGCGGGCGTTCTGGCGCTGGGTGGGCCGGCGCTTCATCGATCCCGTCGCGCTGGCGGACGTGAACGCGGCGCGCACGGCGCATGGCTTGACACCGGTGCCGTCGCTGATGGACTGGATCGCGTCCGTGCCCGACGTGTCGCTGACCCTGTTCCCCGACTGGTTCGCGCCCACGCAGCCGGACTGGCCGCAACCGCTCGTGCGCGGCGATTTTCCCCTGTTCGATCCGAATGCGGAGGCGACGCTCTCCGCCGACCTGCAAGCGTTCCTGCAAGCTGGCCAGCCGCCGCTCGTGTTCACGCACGGCACCGGCAACACGCAGGCGGCCGCATATTTCCGCGATGCCGCCGGGGCGGCCACGCGGTTGGGCCGGCGCGCCGTGTTCCTCACGCCGCACCGCGAGCAGGTGCCGGCCGACCTGCCGCCATCGATGCTGTGGCAGGACTATGTGCCGCTGCGGGCGCTCCTGCCGCATGCCGCCGCGCTCGTCCACCATGGCGGCATCGGTACGACGGCGGAAGCGCTGCGCGCGGGGACGCCGCAACTGGTCGTGCCGCTGGCGCACGACCAGTTCGACAACGGCGCGCGCGTGACGGCACTCGGTGTCGGCGCGAGCCTGCCGGCCGGACGGCTGAATGAACGGCGGCTCGTGCGCGCGCTGGGCGATCTGCTGGCCGCGCCCCGTCTCGATGAGCGGACGCGCGCGGTGGCAACACGCTTCCCGCCTGGCGGCGGCATCGACAAGATGTGCGACGCCCTTTCCTGAAGCGGGCAAGAATAGGGGTTGCCATCGCCAAGGAGAATCGGACATGCAAAGAAGCGCACTCGTCGTGGGCGCCAGCGGTATCGGCGGCCACGCCACGGCACGGGAACTGCTGGCTCACGGCTGGACCGTGTACGGCCTCGCGCGCCGTCCGCCGGCCGACCTGCCGGGACTGATCCCCGTGCCGGCCGACCTGATGGATCCGGAACGGCTGGGCGCAGCGCTGGCGGCGGCCTTCGGCGACGGTGGTCCGACGCATGTCTTCATCACGACGTGGATGCGCCAGGACAGCGAGGCGGAAAACATCCGCGTCAACGCCGCCCTCGTGCGCAACCTGCTGGATGCCCTCAGCGCCCGCAAGACGCTGCGCCACGTGGCCCTCGTGACGGGCCTGAAGCATTATCTCGGCCCGTTCGAGGCGTACGCCAGTTCCGGCACCTTGCCCGACACGCCCCTGCGCGAATCGCAGCCGCGCCTGCCGCTCGACAATTTTTATTACGCGCAAGAAGACGAGGTCTACGCGGCCGCCGCACGCGATCGCTTCACGTGGACCGTGCACCGTCCGCACACGGTGATCGGCATGGCCGTCGGCAATGCGATGAACCTGGGCACGACCCTGGCCGTGTACGCGTCGATCTGCAAGGCCACCGGGCGGCCGTTCCGCTTCCCCGGCTCGCGGGCGCAATGGGAAGGCCTGTCCGACGTGACGGATGCGCGCATGCTGGCAAAACAGTTGCGCTGGGCCGCAGACCACGACGCGGCGCGCAACGAGGCCTTCAACATCACGAACGGCGATTATTTCCGCTGGAGCTGGCTGTGGCGCCGGCTGGCCGCGTGGTTCGGCGTGCAGGCGGCCGGCTTCGAGGGGGAAACGCGGCCGCTGGAGGCCGAGATGGCGAACGACCACGCCGTCTGGCGCGAGATCGCCACGCGCCACAAGCTCGTCGAGGCGGACCTGAACCGGCTCGCGTCGCCATGGCACACGGATCTCGACCTCGGCCGCCCCATCGAAGTGATGACGGACATGGCGAACAGCCGCCGGCTCGGCTTTGCGGCCTGGCAGTCGACCGAAGATTCGTTCTATGACCTGTTTTCGGAGTTGCGGGCGCGGTCGCTCATTCCCTGACGGTGGGCCAGCGCACTGACGGCCGTGTTTGCATGTGCTCGAATAAGGCATGCGCGACCATTCCAGCAAACAGCAGCCGAAAACAGGCCACGTGCGCGTCCGCGGCGCGCGCGAGCACAATCTGAAGAACGTCGACCTCGACATCCCGCGCGACGCGCTCGTCGTGTTCACGGGCGTCTCCGGCTCGGGCAAGTCGTCGCTCGCGTTCGGGACACTGTACGCGGAGGCCCAGCGGCGCTACCTGGAATCCGTGTCGCCGTACGCGCGACGTCTATTTCACCAGATGCCCGTGCCGGAAGTGGACGACATCGACGGCCTGCCGCCCGCCGTCGCCCTGCAGCAGCAGCGGGGCACGCCGACGACGCGGTCGTCCGTCGGCAGCGTGTCGACCTTGTCGAACTCGCTGCGCATGCTGTATTCGCGCGCCGGCGATTACCCGCCCGGCCAGGAATTGCTGTACGCCGAATCGTTCTCGCCCAACACGGCGGAAGGCGCGTGCCCGCAATGCTCGGGCCTGGGCCGGGTGTACGACGCGACGGAAGCGTCGATGGTGCCGGACGACAGCCTCACCATCCGCGAACGCGCCGTCGCAGCGTGGCCGCCCGCGTGGCATGGCCAGAACCTGCGCGACATCCTCGTCACGATGGGCTACGACGTCGACACGCCGTGGCGGGACTTGCCGAAGAAGGACCGCGACTGGATCCTGTTCACGGACGAGACGCCCACCGTCCCCGTGTACGCGGGCCTCACGCCCGAGGAAACGCGGCGCGCCCTCAAGCGCAAGGAGACGCCCAGCTACCAGGGCACGTTCAGCGGCGCGCGCCGCTATGTGCTGCAGACGTTCGCGAACACGGAAAGCGCGTCGATGAAGAAGCGCGTGACGCGCTACATGGTGAGCACGGAATGCCCGCTGTGCCAGGGCCGCCGCCTGCGCCAGGAAGCGTTGTCCGTGACGTTTGCCGGCATGGACATCATGACCCTGTCGCGCGTCCCGCTCGAGCGGCTGGCCGCGTTGCTGCGGCCTTACGCGGAGGGCACGGCGCCCAAGGGCAAGGCACGCGCCGACAAACATCCTGAGCAGCTGATCGTCACGCAGCGCATCGCGGCTGACCTGTGCGCCCGGCTCGACACGATGCTCGCGCTGGGCCTGGGCTACCTGGCGCTGGAGCGCAGCACGCCGACGCTGTCGCCGGGAGAATTGCAGCGCCTGCGCCTGGCCACGCAGGTGAGATCGAATTTGTTCGGCGTCGTGTACGTGCTGGACGAGCCGTCGGCCGGCCTGCATCCGGCCGACACGGAAGCGCTGCTGGACGCGCTCGCGCGCCTGAAGACGGCCGGGAATTCGCTGTTCGTCGTCGAGCACGCGCTCGACGTCATCCGGCACGCGGACTGGATCGTCGACGTCGGTCCGCAGGCGGGCGAGAAGGGCGGACGGATTTTATATAGCGGTCCGCCCGACGGCTTGCGCGACGTGGCCGGCTCGCACACGCGGCGCTACCTGTTTACGGATGCGGACGATGCCGCGCGCCCGCCGGCACGGACCCCGCGCGAGCCGGCCGGCTGGCTGCGGCTGGAAGGGGTCACGCGCAACAACCTGCACGATCTTGCCGTGTGCTTCCCGCTCGGCGTCATGACGGGCGTGACGGGCGTCTCCGGCTCCGGCAAATCGACGCTCGTGAGCCAGGTGCTCGTCGACCTCGTCGGCGTGGCGCTGGGCCAAGGCGGCGCGACCGAAGAAGAGACCGACGAGACCATGGACCTCGAGCGCGAGGCCGACATCCCGACCGTCGGCCACATCGCGGGGCCCATGCACGGCATCCGCCGCCTCGTGCGCGTGGACCAGAAGCCGATCGGCCGCACGCCCCGGTCGAACCTCGCCACGTATACGGGCCTGTTCGACCAGGTGCGCAAGCTGTTCGCCGCCACGCCGGCCGCGAGGAAGCGCCGCTATGATGCCGGCCGGTTCTCGTTCAACGTGGCCAAGGGCCGCTGCGAGCATTGCGCGGGCGAGGGCTTCGTGATGGTCGAGCTGCTGTTCCTGCCGAGCGTGTACGCGCCTTGCCCCACGTGCGGCGGCGCGCGCTACAACGCGGATACGCTCGCGGTGCGCTACCACGACCGCAACATCGCGGACGTGCTGGGCATGACGGTCGACGAGGCGCACGCGTTCTTCGCGGACGAGGAAGCCGTCGCGCGCCCGCTGTCGGTGCTGCGCGAGGTGGGGCTCGGTTACCTGCGGCTGGGGCAGAGCGCGACGGAGCTGTCCGGCGGCGAGGCGCAGCGCATCAAGCTGGCGACGGAGCTGCAGCGTGCCGGCCGCGGCGGGACGCTCTACGTCCTGGACGAACCGACGACGGGCCTGCACCCGCTCGACGCGGACCGCCTGCTGGCGCAGCTCGACCGCCTCGTCGACGCGGGCAACACCGTCATCATGGTCGAGCACACGATGCGCGTGGTGGCCGCATGCGACTGGGTGATCGACATCGGCCCGGGCGCGGGCGAGGCCGGGGGCAAGGTGGTGGCGGAGGGGCCGCCGGCGGCGGTCGCCAGGGAGAAGGGCAGCCGCACCGCGCCGTATCTTCGGCGATCTCTGCCGTAAAGACGCGGCAACACCGTCGACTTGACAAAAAAGCACGTTCAAGCGAACGCGCCGGTTTCTTTGCTTGCGTTACACTTGGGATATTTTTTTCACAAGAGTAAGCACACAGCATGGCCGGTTCGAGTATCGATAGTGACCAATTCCGCCGCATCCTGTCGCGCAATGTCGCCATGCCGCTGGGCATGGGCGTACTCAGCGCGCTCGTCTTCGTCGGTATCATCGCCTACCTCATCAACGTCCTGAGCTGGGTCGAGCATTCCGAGCACGTGATCGGCCGCGCCAACGAGGTCAGCCGCCTGTCGTCCGACATGGAGGCGGGCATGCGCGGCTACGTGCTGTCCGGCGACGACGATTTCCTGGCGCCCTACCTGTCGGCCAAGCCGCGCATGGATGCCGAGTTGAAGAACCTGTCCCGGCTCGTCGACGACAACCCGGCACAGCGCGACCGGATCGAGCGGGTGCGCGCGGCGCAGATCCAGTGGCAGGCGTTCGCCGAAGAGATGATCGGCTTGCGCAGCAAGAAGAGCGACTTCGTCGAGATCGTCCAGAACATCAAGGCCGGCCGCGGCAAGATCCTGACCGACCAGGTCCGGCGCGAGTTCCTCGATTTCATCCTGGAAGAGCAGCGCATCCTGCAGGAACGGAACGCCATGTCCCGCTCGGTGATCACGTGGTCGGTGGCCGCGTTCCTCGCGTTCAGCCTGATCGTCGCCGGCATGCTTGCGCTGTTTGGACGGCGCGACCTGAAGGCGCTGTCGAAATCGTATGGCGACATCCTGCAGCACGAGGAAGAACACAATACCCAGTTGATGCAGCAGGCCTGGCTGCGCACGGGCCAGACGGAACTGACGACCAGGACGACGGGCATCATCAGCCTGGAACCGCTGGCCGATGCCGTGCTGAACTACGTGGCGCACTACCTGAACGGCGTCGTGGCCGCGATGTACGTGCGGGCGGAGGACGGTACGCTCACCCGCATCGGCGCGTACGGATTCGCGCATGCGGACACGGACCGTGCCCGCATCGTGCAGCCGAACGAGTCGCTGGCCGCGCAGGCGGCGAACCAGAACCGCGTCGTCGCCCTGCGCGAATTGCCGCCGGACTATATCAAGGTCGGTTCGGCGCTGGGCGAGACCCCGCCGCGCGAACTCCTGATCGCGCCCGTGTCGAACTTCGGCAAGGTCAAGGGCGTCATCGAGGTCGGCTTCCTGCACGGCGTGCGCGAGCGCGACGTCCAGTTCATGGAAACCATTGCCGCGTCGGTCGGCGCCGCCATCGCCAACGTGCTGCACCGCCAGCGCCTGCAGGCCGCGCTGGAAGAGCAGCAGGCCCTGAACGAGGAACTCCAGGTGCAGCAGGAAGAGCTGCGCACGGCCAACGAGGAACTGGAAGAGCAGTCGCGCGCGCTGGAAGAATCGCAGACGGCGCTGGAAAACCAGCAGGCCGAGCTGGAGCAGACGAACGAACAACTGGCCGAGCAGGCGACCCACCTCGACAACAAGAACAGCGCACTCGTTCAGGCCCAGGAGCAGTTGCGCGAGCGGGCGCTGGAACTGGAGCGCGCCAGCCGCTACAAGTCCGAGTTCCTCGCGAACATGTCGCACGAACTGCGCACGCCGCTGAACTCGTCGCTGATCCTCGCGAAGCTGCTGGCGGACAACGCGGGCGGCAACCTGAACGACGAACAGGTGCGTTTTGCCCAGACCATTTATTCGGCCGGCAATGACCTGCTGAACCTGATCAACGACATCCTCGACATTTCCAAGGTCGAGGCCGGCAAGCTGGAACTCGTGCCGGAAGACTTGCCGCTGCGCCGCGTCATCGAGGGCCTGGCCCGCGTGTTCGAACCGCTGGCGCGCCAGAAGACCCTGGAATTCAGCCTGACGGTCGAGCCGAACGTGCCCGTCAGCATCCACACGGACCGCCAGCGCCTGGAACAGATCCTCAAGAATCTGCTGTCGAACGCCGTCAAGTTTACGGACAAGGGCAAGGTGAACCTGACCGTGAGCGCCAACACGGATGGCTGGATCCAGTTCACCGTGCAGGATTCCGGCATCGGCATCGCGCCCGAACAGCAGGAAAAAATCTTCGACGCGTTCCACCAGGCCGACGGCTCCACCGCGCGCAAGTACGGCGGCACGGGCCTGGGCCTGTCCATCTCGCGCGACCTGACCGCCTTGCTGGGCGGCACGCTGACGCTCACGAGCGCGCCGGGTGCGGGCAGCACGTTCGTCCTGAGCCTGCCGCGCAACGGCACCGTCGCCGCGACGCCGCCCGTGCTGCCGCCGGCCCAGCCGCCCGTGCGCACGCCCGCACCCGCACCGGAACCTGAGCCGGCGGCCGCGGCGCAGGGCGTGGCGTTGCCGGCGTTCGCGGACGACCGCGCCCAGCCCGCCACCGGCGTGCGCACGGTGCTCGTGGTCGAGGACGAGCCGGAATTCGCGCGCATCCTGTACGGCCTCGCGCACGACATGGAATTCCGCTGCCTCGTCGCGCTGACGGCGCAGGAAGGCCTGGAACTGGCGGCGAGCGAAAGCCCGGATGCGATCCTGCTCGACATCCGTCTGCCGGACGGTTCCGGCCTGTCCGTGCTGCAACAGCTGAAAGACAACCCGGCCACGCGCCACATCCCCGTCCACGTCGTGTCCAGCCAGGACAACGGCGGCGAGGCCCTGCACCTGGGCGCGATCGGCTATGCGTTGAAACCGACGTCGCGCGAGCAGCTGGAAGAGGTGTTTCGCAAGCTGAAGGACAAGTCGTCGCAGGAAATGAAACGCGTGCTGCTCGTGGAAGACGACGAGCGCCAGCGCGACAGCGTCGTGCAATTGATTGCCGATACCGACGTCGAGATCGCGGCCGTCGGGTCCGGCACGGAAGCGCTGGACTTGTTGCGCACGCAGACGTTCGATTGCATGATCATCGACTTGAAGCTGCCCGACATGCAGGGTAATGAGTTGCTCAAGCGTATGTCTCTGGAAGAACTGTGCTCGTTCCCGCCCGTCATCGTGTACACGGGACGCAACCTGACGCGCGACGAGGAAGCGGAACTGCTGAAATACTCGCGCTCGATCATCATCAAGGGCGCGCGCTCGCCGGAGCGCCTGCTGGACGAGGTGACGCTGTTCCTGCACAAGGTGGAGTCGCAGCTGTCGTCGGAACGCCAGTCGATGCTCAAGACGGTGCGCGGGCGCGACCGCGTGTTCGAAGGCCGCACGATCCTGCTCGTGGACGACGACGTGCGCAACGTGTTCGCGCTGACCAGTGCCCTGGAACAACGGGGCGCCAAGGTGGAGGTCGGCCGCAATGGTTATGAAGCCATTGCCAAGCTCGATGAACATGAATCGATCGACCTGGTCCTGATGGACGTGATGATGCCAGGCATGGACGGGCTGGAAGCGACGCGCCGCATCCGCCAGGACAAGCGCTTCGCGCGCCTGCCCATCATCGCGATCACGGCAAAGGCGATGAAGGACGACCAGGAACAATGCCTGGCCGCCGGCGCCAATGACTATCTCGCCAAGCCGATCGACCTGACCCGGCTGTACTCGCTGCTGCGCGTGTGGATGCCGACGCTGGAGCGCATTTGAAAAAGACAATGCACAGCCTGCCGAGCGACGTCGACATCGAGTTGCGGATGCTGATCGAGGCTGTCTACCTCAAGTACAACTACGATTTCCGCGACTACACAGGCGCCTCGCAAAAGCGCCGCGTGCTCGCCGCGTTGCGCGCGATGGAATGCGAAACGATCTCGGCTTTGCAGGCGCGCGTCATGCACGACCCTGCCGCCTTCGCGCAGCTATTGCAGTTTTTGACCATCCCGGTGACGGAAATGTTCCGCGACCCGGATTATTATCAGGCTGTACGCCGGCTCGTCGTGCCGTTCCTGAAGACGTATCCGTCGCTGAACGTGTGGGTGGCCGGCTGCAGCACGGGCGAGGAAGTGTATTCGCTCGCGATCCTGCTGCACGAGGAGGGCCTGCTGGAGCGCACGCAGATGTATGCGACCGACATCAATCCGGAGTCGCTGGAAGCGGCACGGCGCGGCGTGATGCCGCTGGATAAGATGCGCGTGTACACGGAGAATTACCAGAAGGCGGGCGGCACGCGCGCCTTCTCGGACTATTACACGGCCGCGTACGGCGGGGCGCTGTTCGACCGCGCGCTCGTCGAGAACGTCACGTTCGCCGACCACAGCCTGGCGACGGACAGCGTGTTCGCCGAGACGCATTTCATCAGCTGCCGCAACGTGATGATCTACTTTAACCGGCGCCTGCAGAACCGGGTGCTGGGCCTGTTCCACGAATCGCTGTGCCACCGCGGCTTCCTCGGCCTCGGCAGCAAGGAAAGCATCGACTTTTCCACGTATGCCCAGCAATTCGAACCGCTCGCGAAGCGGGAGCGGGTGTTCCGCAAGGTGGCGTCATGAGCCCCGCCGTCGATCCCGGTCCGCAGGAGGGCGCGCTGCGCGCCGCGCTGCGCGGCCGGCGCTTCGAGGCCGTCGTGATCGGCGGCTCGGCCGGCGGCGTGGATGCGCTCGTCGCACTGCTGCCCGCGATTCCGGCCGGCTATACCTTGCCCGTGTTCTGCATCCTGCACATGCCGGGCGACCGCGAAAGCCGCCTGGCCGAGCTGTTCGACGAACGCTTGCCCGTGCCCGTGAAGGAAGCGGCCGACAAGGAAGAGATCGCGCCCGGCACCGTGTATTTCGCCGCGCCGGGCTACCATTTGTCGGTCGAGCGCGACCGCACGTTCTCGCTCAGCTGCGAGCCGCCCGTGCACTTCGCGCGGCCGGCGATCGACGTGCTGATGGAATCCGGTGCGGACGCCTACGGTCCCGGCCTGGCAGGCATCCTGCTCACCGGTGCGAACCACGACGGCGCCGACGGCATGGCCCGCATCCGTGCCCGCGGCGGCTTCACCGTCGTGCAAGACCCCGCCGACGCGCAGGTGCCCACGATGCCCGTGAGCGCCATCAACCGCAGCAAACCGAACCTGATACTGCCTCTGGCGCGCATCCACGCCTTGTTGCCCATGTTGGAGATGAATGAACCATGAGCGCACACGACCCCAGTAAATTGCTGATCGTCGACGACCTGCCGGAAAACCTGCGCGCCCTCGATGCGCTGATCCGCGACGAGCAGCGCCTCGTGTTCCAGGCCCAGTCCGGCGAGGAAGCCCTGTCCCTGATGCTCGAACATGATTTCGCGCTGGCCATCCTCGACGTGCAGATGCCCGGCATGGATGGCTTCGAGCTGGCCGAGCTGATGCGCTCCACCTCGCGCACCCGCAACATCCCGATCGTGTTCGTATCCGCCGCCGGCCGCGAGCTGAACTATGCCTTCAAGGGCTACGAGACGGGCGCCGTCGACTTTCTCTATAAACCGCTGGACCCGGACGCCGTGCGCAGCAAGGTGCAGGTGTTCGTCACGCTGGACCAGCAGCGGCGCGAGATGCAGCGCCAGATGGAAGCGCTGGAAGCGGCGCGGCGCGAGCAGGAAGTGCTGCTGCGCGAACTGAACGAGACGCAGGCTGAACTGCAGCGCTCGCTGCGCATGCGCGACGAATTCATGTCCCTCGTCGCGCACGAACTGCGCACCCCGCTCAACACGCTGTTCCTGGAAACCCAGATGCGCAGCCTGCAACTGAAGCGGGGCAATTTGCCGGCGTTCAATCCGGACCAGATGAACAGCATGATCAAGCGTGACGAGCGCCAGATCAAGGCGATGATCCGCCTGATCGACGACATGCTGGACGTGTCGCGCATGAAGAGCGGCACCTTGTCCATCCGCCCGGCCAAGGTCGAGCTGATGGCCTTGCTGGAGCGCGTGGTGAACGATTTGTCGCTGCAGGCCGCGGCGGCGGGCGCCAACGTCGTGCTGGCGCCGCATCACCCGGTCGACGGGTTCTGGGACGAATTCCGCATCGAACAGGTCGTCGTCAACCTGCTGACCAATGCCATGCGCTATGGTGGCGGCGGCGCGGTGGAGGTGAGCGTGCATGACGAGGGCTGCAACGTGCGCATCGCCGTGCGCGACCACGGCAAGGGCATCGCGCCCGACTTCATCGACCGCATCTTCGAACCGTACGAGCGCGGCGCCAAGAGCGGCGAGCCGAAGGGTCTCGGCCTGGGCCTGTACATCTCGCGCCAGCTGGCCGTGTCGCACGGTGGCCAGTTGACGGTCGAGAGCACGCCGGGACAGGGCGCCTGCTTCAGCCTCACCTTGCCGTGCATGGAGACGGCGCTGCAGCCGGCGGCGGCGCCGGCGTGATCCTGTCCGGCTATCGCATGCGATAGGCACGGGCTATCGCGGCCCGATAGCTAAAATCAATTGATAGAATCTGTTCAATCAATTTCACATGCCTGGTGTGGCAGGGTATAGTTCACACCTAAGCTTTTTTTAACCCCGAAAGAGGAGTACTGAATGTCCATCATCAACACCGAAATCAAGCCGTTCAAAGCAACCGCTTACCACGCAGGCAAGTTCATCGACCTGACCGAAGCCGATTTCAAAGGCACCTGGTCGGTCCTGATGTTCTACCCGGCGGACTTCACCTTCGTCTGCCCGACCGAACTGGAAGACCTGGCTGCTTTCCAGCCGGAATTCGACAAGATGGGCGTCAAAGTCTACGGCGTGTCGACCGACACCCACTTCGCCCACAAGGCATGGCACGACACGTCGGAAGCGATCAAGAAGGTCAACTACCCGCTGATCGGCGACCCGACCGGCCTGCTGTCGCGTAACTTCGAAGTCATGATCGAAGAAGAAGGCCTGGCCCTGCGCGGCACCTTCGTGATCAATCCGGAAGGCCAGATCAAGGTCATGGAAGTGCACGACAACGGCATCGGCCGCGACGCTTCGGAACTGCTGCGCAAAGTGAAGGCAGCCCAGTACGTCGCATCGCACCCGGGCGAAGTCTGCCCGGCCAAGTGGACCGAAGGCGCCGAAACGCTGAAGCCGTCGCTGGACCTGGTCGGCAAGATCTAAGCAATGCAGCAGTAGGGTGGGCACCCCGTGTCCACCACACGGCACGAACCGCGAGGGGCGGTTCGTGCCGCCCCCCTCCCCACGAGCCCACCCGGAATGGGCCCGCATAGATAGCACAGGCGATCTCGCTAGTCGATCTGCCTTCCAGATTCACTATTTAGATTATCGGATGCGTCCGCGTGTGCGTCGCATCGGCCTGAACACGACTGAACGAAAGGATACGATCATGCTCGAACAAGAACTCAAAAACCAACTCGCCGGCTACCTCCAACGCGTCCAGCAACCGTTCGAGATCGTCGCCTCGCTCGACGACAGCGACACGTCGAAGCAGATGCTCGACCTGCTGCAGACGATCCAGGGGCTGCGTGCCGACAAGATCACGCTGCGTACGGACGGCAGCGACGCCCGCAAGCCGTCGTTCACCCTGAAGCGCGCCGGCACCGACATGCACCTGCGCTTCGCCGGCCTGCCGCTGGGCCACGAATTCACGTCGCTCGTGCTGGCGCTGCTGTGGACGGGCGGCCATCCGCCGAAAGTCGAGGCCGACACGATCGATGCGATCAAGGCACTGGACGGCGACTACGAATTCGAAATGTACATGTCGCTGACCTGCCATAACTGCCCGGACGTCGTGCAGGCCCTGTCGCTGATGGCGATCCTGAACCCGCGTGTGAAGACGACCGTGATCGAAGGCGGCGCGTTCCAGGCCGAAGTCGAGTCGCGCAAGGTGATGGCCGTGCCGATGGTGTTCCTGAACGGCGAACTGTTCGGTTCGGGCCGCATGATGATCGAAGAGATCGTCGCCAAGCTCGACAAGGGCGCCGACGCCCGCGACGCCGCCAAGCTGAACGCGAAGGATCCGTACGACGTGCTGATCGTCGGCGGCGGCCCGTCGGGTGCGGCAGCGGCCGTGTACGCGGCCCGCAAGGGGATCCGTACCGGCGTCGCGACGGAACGCTTCGGCGGCCAGGTGAACGACACGATGTCGATCGAGAACTACATCTCGGTGCTGGAAACGGACGGCCCGAAATTTTCGAGCGCGCTGGAAGCCCAGGTGCGCCACTACGGCGTGGACATCATGACGCAGCAGACGGCGGCGAAAATCATCCCGCCCTCGGCGCCGGGCGAACTGGTCGAAGTGCAGTTCTCGAACGGCGGCTCGCTGAAGTCGAGCACCGTGATCCTGTCGACGGGGGCGCGCTGGAGGAACGTGAACGTGCCGGGCGAGCAGGAATACAAGAACGCCGGCGTGAACTACTGCCCGCACTGCGACGGCCCGCTGTACAAGGGCAAGCGCGTGGCGGTCATCGGCGGCGGCAACTCGGGCGTGGAAGCGGCGATCGACCTGGCCGGCATCGTCGAGCACGTGACCCTGCTGGAGTTCGCCCCGCAACTGAAGGCCGACGCCGTGCTCGTGAACAAGGCCGAGAGCCTGCCGAACGTGACGATCCACACGAACGCGCAGACGACCGAGATCACCGGCGACGGCAGCAAGGTCAACGGCATCAAGTTCAAGGACCGTTTGAGCGGCGAAGAACACCTGGTGCAACTGGCCGGCGTGTTCGTCCAGATCGGCCTCGTGCCGAACACCGAGTTCCTGAAGGGCACGGTGGAACTGTCGCGCTTCGGCGAGATCGTCGTGGACGCCCACGGCCGCACCAACATCCCGGGCGTGTTCGCCGCGGGCGATGCGACGACGACGCCGTTCAAGCAGATCGTCATCGCGGCGGGCGAGGGCGCGAAAGCGGCGCTGTCCGCATTCGACTACCTGATCCGCATGCCGGTGGCCGTCGAAGCCGCGTAAGCGTGTAGCGGCAGCGCAAAGCCCGGACGGCAAACCGTCCGGGCTTTTTTGTTTCCAAAAACCGGGGTCTGACCCCGGTTTTGGGAAATTTCCCCTGTTAAGGCTGCACCCGGCGGCACAGCGCCAGTGCCGCCAGCACGCAGCCCGTCGCGAATACGGGCAGGCCTGATGGTTCCGGTACCGGGGTGGCGGTCACGAAGGCGGCGTCGGTCCAGATCGTCGCGGGTGCGTCCGGCATCAGGTCTATCGTCGCGACGTTGCCGCTGGTGCCGGGCACGTAGTTGTCGAGCGCCGCGTTCACGAGCGCGATGCCGAACGTGGTGCCGATCGTGCCGCCCGGGGCGATCTCGAAGGCGGCGTCGAAGCTGAGCAGGCCGCCGAACGTCACGGCCTGCAGCAGTTCGTTGAACGTGGGGCCGCTGCCGAACGTGACGGCCGAACCGACGTTGCCGCCGACGGCGCCCGTCACGAGTGCGGTGCCGTCGAACGCGCCGTCGAAATGCGTCAGCGTGGCGGTGGCCGGTGCCGCGCCGGCGAGGGCCGCGAACGTCAGGTCGAGGTAGCCGGTGCCCGTCAGGCCCGACGTGTCGACGGTGAAGTGATAGGTCGGCCCGGCGAACGCCGCATTCGCGCCGCCGGCAAGGACCAGCGCCAGCAGGGCGCGCGTGAAGAAGGATGTCAGGTGCTTGATCATGGCGATATCTTTCAGAACGTGATGCCTTGCAGTTTCGGGGTGTAGGCGATGGCGCCTTTCGACGGGTTGCCGAACGTCGTCGTCACGGTGACGGTGGCGCCGGGCGCGATCTGGTTCACGGGCAGCGCGATGTACGGCACGCCGTTCACGTCGCCCTGCCTGTTGTCGAGCGTGACGCCCGGCGTGAGGCCCTCCACCACGAGGCGCAGGGTCGACGCGGCAATCGTCGCGCCCGTGGTATTGGTGAACGACACGGTGCCGTTGAACTGGCCCGTGAAGCGGTTCGCCGTCAGGCCGCTCTGCACGATCTTCACGCTGGCCGTCAGGTCGGCGACCGTCGGTTGGCTCACGAACGTGCTCACGCTGGACGGTTCGAGGTCGGCGCCGGCGCCGCCCGCGATGACCGGGTAGTCGCCTGCGTAACTCTCGTTCGTGGCGGCCGACGTGACGTAGCGCTGCAGGGTGCGGGGCGCGCCGTTGCCGAACGTGAGGTCGACGCGGCGCTGGGCCGTGCCGTTGTTGACCGCCACGACGACGACCTTGCCGTCGCCGCCCTTGTACGCGGTCACGTACACGTCCGGGTACGGGTTCTGCGTGGCGCCGATGCGCACGTAGCCGGGCCGCACGAATTTCGCGTACTGCGACATGATCCAGCCGCGCTTGCTGACGTTGCCGTCCTCCGTGATCAGCCCGTAGAAGCGGCGGATGTACCACCACACGTAGGCGCTGTAGTTCGCGGCCATGCTGCGGTGGACTTCGAGCGCCACCGGCATGGCCTTCGCCCAGTCGTTGGCGTCCGACGTACTGTCGGTGTAGTGCTCCGTCATCCACACCTCCTTGCCCTTGGCCCGCGCGAGCGGGTAGTCGCTGGGCGTCGTGCCGTACAGGTGGCCCGCCACGATGGACAGCTGGGCCGCCGCGCCCGCGTCGTTCAGGATCGGATCGGACAGCACCTTGCGCATGCCCAGCGATTCCGGCGCCATCAGCTTGAGACCCGTGAAGCGCGGGCCCTGCGACTTGATGAAATCGATGAACTGGGCGGACGTCCACTGGCAGCCCTCGTAGTCCGGGTCCCAGTCCGGCTCGTTCTGCACGGAGATGCCGTACAGCTGGGCCCCGTTCGTGCGCATGTAGTCCGCGAAGCCCAGCAGGTGCGTCGCGTAGTCCGGGTAGTAGCTGGGGATGAGGCTCCCGTGCGCGATGGCGTTCGACGTCTTCATGTACGGCGGCGGCGTCCACGGCGTGGCGAACAGGGTGACGCCCTTGGCCTTCGCCAGCTTCGCGGTCGGCACCTGCGTGGCCCACGCGCTGCTGGACGGGTCGATGCGCATCCGCATCACCGTCAGGCCGATCTGGCCCGGTCCCGTGCCGAACGCGGTGTCGACCTGGGCCGGCGTCAGGTCGGCGATCCAGCCCGCGCCGTTATGCCCGCCGAACCCGCGGATGACCTGGTAGGTCGTCGCGGGATCGATGGCGACCGTCTGGGCGAAGGCGGCGGGGAGCGCGGACAGCGCGAGCAGGGGCATGCCCCATCGTAGTAAGCGGTGTTTCAACATGACTCATCTCCTCCTGGGTTGGTTTTATTGACTTACTGGCTGACGAAGGTGTTGACGCTGCCGGGATCGATCCACGCGGTCGCGACGCCGCCCGTCACGGTGTACTGGCCCGCATAGCCCGTGTTGTCGGTCGATGTGGTGCGGTATTTCGTGAAGCCGGGCGCGGCGCTGCCGACCTGCAGCTGGAGCTGGCGCTGGGACGTGCCGTTGTTGATGGCCACCACGACCAGTTTGCCGGTGGTGTTCCTGTAGGCCGTGACGAAGACGTCGGCATACGGTTTTTCCGTCGCCGCGACGCGCACCGCGCCGGGACGGACGTATTTCGCGAACTGCGCCATGATGTAGCCGCGCTTGCTGACGTTGCCGTCCTCCGTCAGCAGGCCGTACGAGCGGCGGATGTACCACCAGACGTAGGCGCTGTAGTTGGCCACCATGCTGTTGTGCAGTTCCAGCGCCACCGGCATCGCCTTCGTCCAGTCGTTGGCGCCGGACGTGCTGTCGGTGAAATGCTCCGTCATCCAAACCTCCTTGCCCTTGGCACGGGCGAGGGAATAGTCGCTCGGGTTCACGCCGTACAGGTGGCCGGCCACGATGTCGAACTGCGGCGCGGCCGTCGCGCTGTTGAGGATCGGGTCGGTGAGCGGCTTGTAGAAGGTGGCGGACTCGGCCGCGATCACCTTGTAGTTGCCGAAGCGCGAACCCTGGCCGGACAGGAAATCGATGAACGCCTGCGAGCTCCACAGGCAGCTTTCGTAGTCCGGGGCGAAGTCCGGTTCGTTCTGGATCGAGATGGCGTACAGCGCGGCGCCGCCGGCCTGCATCGTGCTCGCGAAGTTCAGCAGGTGCGTGGCATAGTCGCCATAACGGCTCGGCAACAGGCTTCCCTGGACGAGGCTGTTGTTGGTCTTCATGTTTGCCGGCGGCGTCCATGGCGTCCCGAACAGGATGGCGCCCTTCGCCTTCGCGAGCTGTGCGGACGCCAGTTGCGTGGACCACTTGCCCGGATCCGGGTCGATGCGCAGCCGCATGATGGACAGGCCGATCTGGCCCGTGCCCGTGCCGAATGCGGCATCGACCTGGGCGCCGGTCAGCTCCGCGGCCCAGCCGGCGCCGCTGAAACCGCCGAAGCCGCGCACGGTCTGGTACGTCGTGGCCGGGTCGATGGCGACCGTCTGCGCGGATGCGCCGGCGGCAAGGGCGGACAGCAAGAGAATCGCCGACGCGACGCGGCGGGTGGTGCGCGAAAAAGCATGGGGCATGAACATCTCCGTGGTTCGGGTTGATTGCCGGGCGGGGGCGGCCCGGGCGTTCACTGCGTGTGCTGCTTTTGCTGCGGACCCGTGCCGGGATCGCCGGCGGGCATGACGAGCGGCGCCCGCGCCCGAATGAGGGCACAGGATCGCTCTGGAAAAAGGGACGGTCGGGGTGCGCGGTCAGCGCGGGAGTCGGCGCGGAACGGGATGAGGGAGGGGACGCGGTCGGCGACGCGGGATCAGGGTGTGCGGCATATCTCCTCCGATTATTGTTATTTACTGTTATTTCACAAAATTATGTTTGCGATAACATTTTTGTTGCGACTATCTTATGCCTCGGTGAATGCCTGATCAAACCAAAGATTGTTAGCGATAATTCACAAATTGTATTTATGCCAACCGGGTGGAGACGCGGTCGCGCGCATGCCGGCGCCGTTGGCCGTCGCGCCGTTCGAAGCGGATGGAAGAGGGGACCGGATGGGCGCCGGTGCCGTCGAGCCCGAACTCCAGCGCATGGCGCAGGGCGCGCACGGTGACCGGTTTCGTGACGGTGGCGCTGAACGCGTGGTACAGCGGCGGGAACGGTTCGTTCTCGTCGAGGAGCAGGATCGTGGGCGTGTCGGGCGCGAGGCGCGACAGTTCGCCGGGAAGCGAGCGACGGTCGCCGGCCGCGTGCGCGCTCGAGGTGAGGATCACGTCGAAGTGCAGCGCCTGCGTGGCGTTCAGCGTCGCCTGGGCCGTCGTCGTCTCGGCGACGACATAGCCGAGCGACTTGAGCAGGGTGGCACTGTGGCGGCGTGCGGCCGCGTCATCGTCATGGATCAGGGCGTACTTCATGATGAGTCCTCCTGCCTCAGGTATGGCGGCCTCCTCGTATTGTTCAACTGTCAATTTGTAACAATGTTGCGGACGGTTGTCCGCTCCGGAGATGAATGCGCCGGGCGAGCACGTCCACGCGTGCGGCGCACACGCGGGACCGGAAAAGCGGCAACGAGGCGGTGCGTCGTCAATGGAAGAACAGCGGCGCGAAGCCGCCCAGCGCATCGGTTTCGCACAAGAGCCACGTGGCCATGCCCGTGAGCGCGAGCCAGGCTGCGGTAAAAGGAGCGGGCAGGAAGCGGACCATGATGAACCTCCGGAATGCGGATTACTGTCGTGTTGATGTCATCTTAGAACGCGTGCTTGAGAGAAACTATCGGCTGGCAATCCGTCACTCTGTAGGAATAAACCTCGTCGCCCTGTATGAACGCTTGGGGTCGCTCGTGCACCGCCTCCTACGGTTGCTGTAGGTTGCGTCCTATGGCGTGTCGCCGTGCTCAGGCTTACATTGGCGGCATCATGACCACACACGATCCCAAGCTCCTCCACAAAGGTGTGCTCGCGGTCCGCCGCAACACCATCCGCCGCCTGCTGCATACCGTGTTCGGCATCGAACACCTGCGCGACGGCCAGCAACGCGTGATCGACAGCGTCCTCGACGGCAAGGACACGTTGGCGATCATGCCGACCGGCAGCGGCAAATCGCTGTGCTACCAGATCCCTGCCCGCATCCTCGACGGCATGACGGTCGTCGTCTCGCCGCTGATCTCGCTGATGAAGGACCAGCTGGAAAAGCTCGGGGAACTGGGCATCCGCGCCGAGCAGGTCAACAGCAGCCTGTCGGCGGAAGAGGAGAGGAACGTCCTGGCCACGATGCTTGACGGCCGCTGCGAGATCGTGTTCTGCACGCCCGAACGCCTCACGATGCCCGAATTCGTCGATGTGCTGAAGGCCGTCGAGATCGCCCTCGTGGTCGTCGACGAAGCCCACTGCATCTCGCAATGGGGCCACGATTTCCGCCCGGCCTACCTCGAGATGGCCGGCGCGATCGAGGCGCTGGGCCGTCCGCCCGTGCTGGCGTTGACAGCCACCGCGACGGAAGACGTCGTCGATGACATCGGGCGCCAGCTCAATCGTCCGAAGATGAACGTCATCAACACGGGCATCTACCGGCCGAACCTGCAGTACGCCGTCGTGCAGGTGACGAACCCGGACGAAAAACTGCAGGAAGCGCTGCGCCTCGTGCGCGACACGAAGGGGACGGGCATCGTCTACGCCGCGACCGTCAAGGCGGCCGAGGAGATGCACCAGCTGCTGCTGGACGCCGGCGAATCCGCCACGCTCTACCACGGCAAGCTGCATGCCGCCGAGCGCAAGGCGAACCAGGACCTGTTCATGAACGACGAACGGCGCGTGATGGTGGCGACGAACGCGTTCGGCATGGGCATCGACAAGCCGGATACGCGCTTCGTCATCCACTTGCAGATCCCCGCGAACCTCGAAGCCTATTACCAGGAATCCGGCCGCGCGGGCCGCGACGGCCGGGACGCCAGCTGCACCTTGCTGTTCCTGCAGGACGACAAGCGCGTGCAGCAGTTCTTCCTCGTGAAGCACTACCCGACGGCGGACGAGATCCGCGCCGTGTACGAGGCCGTGCACTCGCTGGCGGAGAACGAGACGGCGACGCCCGGCCGTGTCGACGACGTGGCCGGCGAGCTGGCGGGACCGCACCTGAAGGTCTGCTTGAAACTGTTGAAGGATGCGAAGCTGCTGCGCCAGAACCGCAAGCTCGCCTACCTGCCGGGCAGCGCGACGCCCGAGGATAAACTGTTCGCGGCGATGGCCGAGGTCTATCGCCAGAAGCAGGAGCGCGACAAGGAAGCGCTGGAACAGATGGTATCGTATGCGGTGAGCGGTTTCTGCCGCTGGAAGCTGTTGCTCGATTATTTCGGCGACGAGGTCGAAGGCTTCGAGAAGTGCTGCCGCTGCGACAACTGCCTGAATCCGCCGGCCGCCGTGCTGACGGAGGAGATCGAGATCCGCGACGACGAATTCGACCGCGAACCGGACGCGGAAATGCCCGCCGGTCCCGCGTTCGATACTGGCGCGCGCGTGATGGTGCCGAAGTATGGCGAAGGCGTCGTGCTGTCCGTGGCCGGGGACCAGGTCCACATCGAATTCCCGGACGGCGAGCAGCGCGCGTTCCTCGCCGACTTCGTCACGCCGGTGTAAAAGGAGGACACCGAACGCATGGGAGACATGGTCGTCGTCAGGAAGGAAGGCCTGTACTGCGTGCCTGGCCAGTTCTACATCGACCCGTGGCGGCCGGTCGACCGGGCCGTCATCACCCATGCGCACGGCGACCATGCGCGCTGGGGCAGCAAGCACTACCTGGCCTCGCAGCAAAGCGTCGGCATCCTGAAGTCGCGCCTCGGCCAGGACATCAACATCGAGGGCGTCGACTACGGCGACAAGGTCGTCCACAACGGCGTGACGATCTCGCTGCACCCGGCCGGTCACGTGCTGGGGTCAAGCCAGATCCGGATGGAGCACCAGGGCGAGATCTGGGTCGCCTCGGGCGACTACAAGGTCGAGCCGGACGCCACGTGCGCGCCGTTCGAAGCCGTGCGCTGCCATACGTTCATCACGGAATCCACGTTCGGCCTGCCGATCTACCGCTGGGACCCGCAGCAGGAGGTGTTCGACGACATCAACCGCTGGTGGCGCCGCAACGCGGACGAAGGCCGCACGAGCATCCTGTACGCCTACGCGTTCGGCAAGGCCCAGCGCCTGCTCTGCGGGCTCGATCCTTCCATCGGTCCCATCGTCTGCCACGGCGCCGTCGAACCGCTGAACCGCATCTACCGCGAGGGCGGCGTGGCTCTCCCGCATACGCAGATGGTCAGCGAGACGGACAAGGCGGACCTGAAAAAGGCGCTCGTGCTGGCGCCCCCGTCCGCATCGGGCTCGCCATGGACGCGCCGTTTCGGCGATTATTCCGATGCCTTCGCCAGCGGTTGGATGCTGCTGCGCGGCGCGCGCCGGCGGCGTGGCGTCGACCGCGGCTTCGTGCTGTCCGACCATGCCGACTGGCCCGGCCTGCTCGAGGCGATCCAGGCGACCGGCGCGCAGCAGGTGATCGTCACGCACGGCTCGATTCCCGTGATGGTGCGCTGGCTGTGCCAGATCGGCCTCGATGCGAAAGCGTTCGACACGGAATACGGCGAGGAAGACGACGAAGCGGTAACGGGCACGCCGGAGGAGGCGAAGGATGCGTGAATTCGCCCGCCTGTACGCCGAACTCGACGAAACCACCGCCACCAACCGCAAGCTCGAGGCGCTGCAGAATTACTTTGCCAGCGCCGCCCCGGAAAACGCCGCCTGGGCCGTGTACTTCCTCGCGGGCGGCAAGCCGCGCCAGGCCGTGCCGAGTAAACTCATGCGCCAGTACGCCATCGAATACGCGGGCCTGGACGACTGGCTGTTCGACGAATCGTATGCCGCCGTCGGCGACATGGCCGAGACCATCGCCCACATCCTGCCGCCGCCCACGCGCCACAGCGACGTGGGTCTGGCCCAGTGGATGGAAGAGCGCATCGGGCCCCTGCGCGGGGCCGATCCGGGCAGGATCCGCGAGGCTCTGTTCTCGTACTGGGACGAGCTGACGTGGCGCGAACGCTTCCTGTTCGTGAAGCTGATCGGCGGCGGTTTCCGCGTGGGCGTGTCGAAGCTGCTCGTCACGCGCGCGCTGGCGTCCATCGCCGCAGTGGACTCCAAGCTGATCGCGCAGCGGCTGATGGGCTGGACGGACGGTCGTGTCAAACCGACGGCGACGGGTTTCCTGCAACTGATCGCGGCGCAGACCGACAACGAGCACAAGCTGCGCGGCGGCCAGCCTTACCCGTTCTTCCTCGCGCACCAGCTGCAGGGCGAGCCCTCCGCGCTCGGCGATATGGGCGACTGGCAGGTCGAGTGGAAGTACGACGGCATTCGCGCGCAGCTCGTGCGGCGCGGCGGCCAGAACTACCTGTGGTCGCGCGGCGAAGACCTGATCACGGAACGCTTTCCCGAACTGGCGGGTTTGTCTCTGCCGGAAGGGACGGTGGTCGACGGCGAGGTGCTGATCTGGACGACGGGCGATTCGCCGGCGCCGTTCGCCGACCTGCAGAAGCGCATCGGCCGCAAGACCTTGTCCGGCAAGCTGCTGGCCGAGCTGCCCGCGGTGCTGCTCGCGTACGACCTGCTGGAACTGGACGGCGTCGACACGCGCGCGCTGCCCCAGCACGAACGGCGCGCGCTGCTGGAGACGCTCGTCACCGGCGCGGCGCAACCGCAGCTGCGCATCTCGCCGCTCGTGACGGCCGATTCCTGGGACGATCTCGGCAAGCTGCGTGCGGAATCGCGGGCGCGCGGCGTCGAAGGCATGATGCTGAAGGCACGGAACGCGCAGTACGGCGTGGGCCGCACGAAGGACGTGGGCACGTGGTGGAAGTGGAAGATCGATCCGTATGCCGTCGACGCGGTGCTGATCTATGCGCAGGCGGGCAGCGGGCGGCGCGCGTCGCTGTACACGGATTACACGTTCGCCGTGTGGGATGGCGAGGGCGACGCGCGCAAGCTCGTGCCGTTCGCGAAAGCGTATTCCGGCCTGACGGATGCGGAGATCGCCCAGGTCGACAACATCATCCGCAAGACGACGGTGGAAAAATTCGGGCCCGTGCGGTCCGTGAAGCCGACGATGGTGTTCGAGATCGGCTTCGAGGGCATCGCCCTGTCCACGCGCCACAAGGCCGGTATCGCCGTGCGCTTTCCCCGCATCCTGCGGCGGCGCGACGACAAGACGGTCGAGCAGGCGGATACGCTCGATACGTTGAAGGGCCTGCTCGGGGCGGCGGGGCCATGAGCAAGACCCAGGCAGAGCAAGCCGTCGACGCGTGGTTCGCCGCGCGCGGCTGGAAGGTCTTTCCATTCCAGCGCGCCGTGTGGAAAGCCGCGCTGGCGGGCGAATCCGGCCTGCTGCACGCGAACACGGGCGCGGGCAAGACGTACGCCGTGTGGTTCGCGGCACTGCTGCGCGGGGCCAATCGCACGAGGCGTGCGAACGCGGGCCTGCGCGTGCTGTGGATCACGCCGATGCGCGCGCTGGCGGCGGATACGCAGCGCTCCCTGGAAGTGTCCACGGCCGAACTGGGCGCCGCGAGCCCGGACGTCATCGGCACGTGGACGATCGGCGCGCGCACGGGCGACACCGGCGCGGCCGAGCGCGCGCGCCAGTCGAAGTCGCTGCCGGGCGCGCTGATCACGACGCCGGAAAGCCTGTCGCTGCTGTTGTCGCATGCGGCCGCGCGCGACCAGTTCAGGCACCTGGACATGATCATCATCGACGAGTGGCATGAACTGATGGGCAGCAAGCGCGGCGTGCAGGTGCAGTTGGCGCTCGCGCGGCTCAAGCGCTGGAATCCGGGCCTCGTCGTGTGGGGCCTGTCGGCCACGATGGGCAACCTGGCGGAGGCGCGCGGCGTGCTGCTGGGCGATCCGGAGGCGGGCGTGCTCGTCGAGGGCGACCTGAAGAAGCAGATCGTCGTCGACTGCCTCGTGCCGCAAGGCGTCGCACGCTTTCCCTGGGCCGGCCACCTGGGCCTGCAGATGCTGCAGCCGGTCATCGACGAGATCGAGCGGCACGAGGCGACGCTGGTCTTCACGAACACGCGCTCGCAATCGGAGCTGTGGTACCAGAACATCATCGAGGCGCGTCCCGACTGGGCCGGCCTGGTCGCGCTGCACCACGGCTCGCTCGACCGCGAGGTGCGCGAATGGGTCGAGACGGGCCTGAAGCGCGGCGACCTGAAAGCGGTCGTGTGCACGGCGAGCCTGGACCTGGGCGTGGACTTCCTGCCCGTCGAACGCGTGCTGCAGGTGGGCAGCGCGAAAGGCATCGCGCGGCTGCTGCAGCGCGCGGGGCGCAGCGGCCACGCGCCGGGCCGCATCTCGCGCGTGACGCTCGTGCCGACGAACAGCCTGGAATTGCTGGAAGCGGCCGGTGCCAAGCGGGCCGTCGCCACGCGCCGCATCGAAGCGCGGCAGGTGCCGAACAAGCCGTTCGACGTGCTCGTGCAGCACCTCGTCACCGTCGCGCTGGGCGGCGGCTTCCGCTCCGAGGAATTTTACGAGGAAGTGAAGAGCGCATGGTCGTACCGAAACCTGACGCCGGAGGAATGGCAGTGGGCGCTGGACTTCGTCGCGCGCGGCGGCCAGAGCCTGACGATTTATCCGGAGTACAAGCGCGTGCTGCCGGACGAGGAGGGCGTCTACCGCGTGCCCGACGTGAAGATCGGCCGGCGCCACCGCATGGGGATCGGGACCATCGTGTCGGACGCGCAGATGCAGGTGAAGTACGTGAGCGGCGGCCGCATCGGCAGCGTGGAGGAATCGTTCATCGGCCGCATGAAGCCGGGCGACCGCTTCCTGTTCTCCGGCCGCATCCTGGAACTCGTGCGCGTGCACGAGATGACGGCGTTCGTGAAGCGCTCGGAATCGACGCGCGGCGCCGTCAGCCGCTGGCAGGGCACCAAGATGCCGCTGTCGTCCGAGCTCGCGCACGCGGCGCTGGAAGAACTGAAACTGGCCGGCGAGGGCGTCTACGACGGGCCCGAGATGCGCGCGCTGCAGCCGCTGCTGGAGATCCAGGCCCGCTGGTCGGCGCTGCCCGACAGCGACGTGCTGGTCGTGGAAAGCATGAAGAGCCGCGAGGGCTACCATTTGTTCCTGTATCCGTTCGCGGGGCGTGCGGTCCACACGGGGCTCGCGTCGCTGTTCGCGTACCGCGTGGGCCGCGTCATGCCCAGCACCTTTTCCATCGCCGTCAACGATTACGGCTTCGAACTGCTGGCGCCCGAAGCGGTCGATTGGGCGACCGTATTCTCGGGCGAGACCGGGGCCGACGTCGGCCTGTTCGACACGTCGCACCTGCTGGAGGACGTGCTGGACAGCCTGAACGCGACGCAGCTGTCGCAGCAGCGCTTCCGCGAAGTGGCGCGCATCGCGGGGCTCATCTTCCAGGGCTATCCGGGCCAGCATAAATCCATGCGCCAGGTACAGGCGTCGTCGTCGCTGTTCTTCGAGGTCTTCCGCAAGCACGACAGCGGCAACCTGCTGCTCACGCAGGCCGAGCGCGAAGTGCTGGAGCAGGAACTGGAACTCACGCGGCTGCGCGACACGCTCGTCGAACTGCATGCGCGCCGCGTCGCCTTCCGCGAGGTGAAGCGCGCCACGCCGTTCGGCTTTCCGCTGATGGTCGAGCGCTTCCGCGAAAAGGTCAGCACGGAAAAGCTGGCGGACCGCGTCGCGCGCATGGTGCGAGAGCTCGAAAAGGCGGCCGAAGCATGACCGGTGCCGCCGTCGACGTCGCGGGCGAGCGCCTCGTGCTGCTGCCGCAGAAGGCCGTGTACTGGCCGCGCGAAAAACTGCTGGCCATCGCCGACATCCACTTCGGCAAGGCGGCCGCGTTCCGCTCGTTCGGCATTCCCGTGCCGCGCGGGACGACGACGGAAAACCTCGACGCCCTCGACGCCCTCGTCGATGCGACCGGCGCGAACCACGTGCTGTTCCTCGGCGACTTCCTGCATGCGCGCGCGGCGCACGCGGCGGGCACGCAGGCCGCCATGCTCGCCTGGCGGGAGCGGCGCTGCGACCTCGTGCTGACGCTCGTGCGCGGCAACCACGACAAGCATGCGGGCGACCCGGCCGCCGTGCTCGGCATCGACCTCGTCGACGAGCCGTACACGGTCGGGCCGCTGTCGTTCTGCCACCACCCGGACCTGGAGGCGCCCGGCTACGTGCTGGCGGGGCACGTTCACCCAGTTTATGTCTTGGCGACACGTTTCGACGCCCTGCGGCTGCCGTGCTTCGTCTTAGGTCCGCGTCGGATGATCCTGCCGTCATTCGGATCTTTTACCGGTGGGCACGCCATCCGTCCGGCGCCCGTTGACCGCATCTTTGTTACCTCCGGGGAAGCCGTGCACAGCGTTCGCTAACGCACCGAGCCCGTCCAGTGCGCGGCGTAAGCTGGTCTTATCGACAACAAGACGAAGTCGGAGGACCCCATGGCAACAACCCGACAGACATTGGCCGCGGCCGTCGTGGCCGCGCTGCCTCTGCTCTCGATGACCGTGACGACGCCCGTGCAAGCGCAGGATCACCCGCGCGCGGCCCGGCTGGCGCCTCGCATCGATGGTTTCAACGTGGACGAAGTGCGGCGCCTGGAACCGGGCACCGAGCTGAATTTCGACCTGTACGGCACGCCGGGCGGCTATGCCACCCTGCGCATCGATGGCGCCACGCGCAACCTGACGTTGACGGAAACGTCGCCGGGCACCTACCAGGGCACGTACACGATCGGCACGCACGACCGCATCAATCCCGGCAGCGCCGTCACCGCCAACCTGCGCGTGAACGACATGGTCACGACCCGCCTGCTGGCCGAATCGATCGTGCGCGGACCCGGCCGCGACGACCGCAGCGACCGCACCGCGTCCAACATGCCGCACGTGGACCGTTTCGACGTGCGCGGCAGCGACGACCTCGGTCCGGGCAACGAACTGAAATTCACCGTGCACGGCACGCCGGGCGCCAAGGTCGAAGTGCAGATCGCGGGTTCGCGCGGCATCTTCTTCCTGCCCGAAGTGCGGCCGGGCGAGTACAGCGGCCTGTACACGATCCGCCGCAACGACCGCATTGCGCCGGATGCCGCCGTGACGGCCACGATCCGCGCCAACGGCCGGTATTCGACGGCCACGCTGGGCCAACCGCTGATGGCGGGCGGCAGCGGCCAGGGCATCAACCCGAACAGCCAGCCGCGCGTGGCGCGCTACTGCACGAATTGCGCGACGGTGGAAGCCGTCAACGTCGTGCAGGTCAGCGGCGACGGCAGCTACCTGGGTACCGGTGCCGGCGCCGTCGTGGGCGGCCTGCTGGGCAACCAGGTCGGCAGCGGCAGCGGACGTACGGCGGCCACCGTCGCGGGCGCCGTCGGCGGCGCCATCGCGGGCCGCGAGATCGAGCGCAATGCCAACACGCGCCAGCGCTTCGAGGTGGTCGTGCGCTACGCGAACGGTGCCACGCAGACGATCCCGTACGAAAACAATCCGGGCTTCCGCGTGGGCGACCGCGTGAAGGTCAGCGATGGCGTGCTGATCCGCGACTGAAGACCCGCACCGGAAAAACAGAAAGCCGGCTTCCGCGAGGAACCGGCTTTTTTCGTTTGACGCAGGAAGCGGTTCAGACCGTGGCCAGGACCTGGCCGTCGCCGGCGCTGTCCGCTTCGGCCTTGTGCTTGGCGTTCTGCTTGGCGCGCGAGCGCGAGGGCGGCAGGCGGCGCAGCGTCTTGAGGGCTTCGGGATCCTTGATGCCGATGGTGCGCTGGTCGACCGTGATCAGGCCGATTTCGTTGAAGGCGGACAAGGTGCGGCTGACCGTCTCGAGCGTCAGGCCGAGATAGCTGCCGATCTCATGGCGCGTCATGCGCAGGTTGAACAGTTTGCTCGAATAGCCCATCGCGGCGAAACGTTCCGCCAGCGAGATGAGGAAGCGGGCCACGCGGGCTTCGGCCGAGAGGGCGCCGAGCATGCCGATCATGGCCTGTTCGCGCACCAGTTCGCGGCTCATCACGCCGTACATCAGGTTCTCGAGCTCGGCATGCACGCGGCCGAGCGCCGTGAGCTTCTTGAACGGCACGAGGATCAGGTCGCAGTCCGACAGGGCGACGGCTTCCGACGCGTAATGGCGCGTGTGAATGCCGTCGACGCCGAGCATGTCGCCCTTCATCGGGAAGCTGAGCACCTGTTCGTTGCCGAACTCGTCGATCAGCACGGTTTTGAGGAAACCGGAGTTGACGATGTACAGGGTGTCGAACGCCTGGCCGATCGTGTGGACACGCTGCCCGGTCTTGAACTGTACGTGCTGGAACAGCAATTCCTCGGTATTCATCGAGACGGCGGCCGGGATGTGGAGCAGGTCGCAGACCTCTTTCAGGTTCGACCAGAGACGGCCCTGGCGTTGGCGTCCGGCTTCCATCTGTGACGAGTGCAGGGTCGACGGGGAGGCGTTGCGTTGTTCTGAAGTTAGCTGGGACTGCATACTCATCTCCAGGTTTAGGATTTCAAAGAACTAAGCTGCGGTCCGGTGGTGCCAGTGCGGTATCGGAGCCACAGAGCTGACTGGATACGGATATGGACCGCAGGCAAGTCGAAACGCTGAAGTCAGTATGCCAACACGAGTCCGGCATTAATATCAGCAACGGCTGAATGTGTAGTAGGAGGGAGCGTCAGCGTGTAGGAATTTTCTGACCGCCAAGCCATCGAGAGTAAGGAAGTCCCGAGTGAGGCGCGTGTAGGATTACGCGAGTGGGGCGCGGGCCCTGCATGGCCGGAAACGACCTGGGCAGGGCACAAAAAGTGTCGCCTGATTGTCAAATTTGTTTCGTGCGGTGCCGTTCAGGCTTTCATCGGCGCCAGCAGACGATGCGCCACCGCGTACTGGACCATTTCGGACAGCGAGGTCATGCCCATTTTCTGCATGATGCGCGTCTTGTGGGTACTGACCGTCTTGACGGACAGGTGCAGGTTGTTGGCGATCTCGGTGATCGATTTGCCGCCCACGAGGAGCGAGAATACCTCGAATTCGCGATCCGAGAGTTGTTTGTGCAGCAGTTGTTCGTTCGGCGCCATGATGTTCAGCGCCAGCTGCTCGGCCACTTCCGTGCTGATGTACGGCCGGCCGGACGCGACCTTGCGGATCGCACCGACGAGCTGCGTACCGGCACTTTCCTTGGTGAGATAGCCCTGGGCTCCCGCCCGGATCGCGCGCACGGCGTACTGCTCTTCCTCGTGCATCGTCAGGATCAGGATGGCGAGCTTGGGCGCTTCGCTGCGCACCTGGCGGATCAGGTCGACGCCGCTGCGGCCCGGCATGGACAGGTCCAGCAGCAGCAGGTCGAACCCGCCCTGGCGTACCAGCGACAGTACTTCGAAGCCGTTGATGGCCTCGCCGACGATCTCGATGTCGAGCGCGCCGTCGAGGATACGCTTGAGGCCCTCGCGCATGATCGTGTGGTCGTCGGCGATGACAATGCGAATCATAAGATGTCCCTTAGGGATCAATTGTAAAATGAAGGTAAAAAGATATCACAGCAGCAACACTGCCGTTGCCTTTTTTCGGACAATGCCCGCTGTCCGATGCGGTGCGGCGGCGACTTCCGGTAAGTCGGTCAGGTGCCGGGCTCCCGGATCAGGCGGTGCACCAGCACGGGCTTGGTCGTATGGGACAGCACCTTGTTGGTCACGCTACCTAGCAGCAGCTGTCCCCAGCCGCTGCGGCCGTGCGAGCCCATGAAGATCAGGTCGCAGTGTTGCTGTTCCGCCACGTCGACGATCTTCAGTGCCGCCGCGTCGGAAAACGCCGTCATGCAGGCATGCTTCAGGCCGCAACCTTCGGCCGCGCGCATGATCGAGCCCATGTACTCCTGGCCCAGGCGCTGCATCTGCTGGACGTACTCCTCTTCGCTGGGGTAGGCGGGCGGCACGATCTCCACATACACGGGGTACTGGTAGTCGGGCGCGACGAACAGGGCGAGCACTTCGGCCCCCATCTGTCGTGCGAATTTGACGCCGGCGCAGGCGGTGTGCTGCGATACCGTGGAGCCGTCGGTGGTGATCAGAATCTTCTGGTACATGGTGAGCCCTCCCTCACGTCACGCTACCTTCTCATTGTAGTTCGCGTTTCCCCTCTTGGCGGAATGTAAATGCTTGATCTTGCTCAGGGATGTGCTCGGCTTTCGGCGCCCAAATACCGGATGTCACAAATGCCTCCGCGATAAAAAAATACAACACATGCTTTGTGAAAATATTCAGAAAAGGCTGTAAAAGATTGTCGACAGGCCAAGATTACTCACCAATCAGCCACGCCGGCATTTCAGAAGATTTACCTACGGCAACCACGCTGATACACTCGTCGGAAATTTGTACCGTCAGCGTAATGACGGCAGCCGTACCGCACACAGCACAGATCATCGCGACATTAAATTTATGGAGAAGCAGGGACTATGACCGACGCCGCTGACGATTTCGACGCATTATTCGAGGAAGTGGCAGCGCAGCGTGCCAGCGCACCCGCTGCCGCTCCGACGCCGGCGCCCGCGCCCGAGCCCGCCGCCGGCGGCGACAGCGGCGACACCGACGACCTGGAGGCCCTGTTCGACCAGGTCGCGGCCACCAGCGCGCCGGCCCCGGCCGTCGTGTCCGCACCGGTCGCCCCGGTCGCACCGGCCGCAGCCGCGGAAGGGGACGACGACGAGCCCAAGGGCATGTACGAGCGCCTGGGCGGCATCGTGCGCCTGCTGCACGACTCGCTGCGCGAGCTGGGCTACGACAAGGCCCTGACCGAGGCATCATCCCAGATCGTGGACGCCCAGGACCGCCTGGAATACGTCGCCACCCTGACCGAACAGGCCGCCAACAAGGTGCTGAACACCCTGGACGACGGCATGCCGGCCCAGGACCTGCTGTCCAAGCAGGCCAAGGACATGGAGAACCGCTGGGACGACCTGTTCGCCGGCAAGCTCTCGATCGAACAGTTCAAGGCCCTGGCGGGCGATTCGAAGCAGTTCGCCCAGCTGGTGTCGGAAGCGACCGAAGCCGAGAAGGCGCGCCTGCTCGAGATCATGATGGCCCAGGACTTCCAGGACATCACGGGCCAGCTGATCAAGAAAGTCGTCGTCATCACCAAGACGGTGGAGAACGAGCTGACCCAGCTGCTGAAGGACAGCGCGCCGCCGGACGTGAAGGAAAAGCTGGCGCAGAAACAGGCCGCACAGGAACAGCCGCAGCCGTTGATGTCGGGTCCGTCGGTGCCGTCCGCGGCGCTCGACCAGGACAGTGTCGATGATCTTCTTGCCGATCTGGGATTCTAATGGATGAAATGCTCAAGGATTTCGTCGTCGAGGCGATGGATCTTGCAGCGAATGTCGAAGAGCATCTGCTGCACCTCGAACGCGATCCCGACAACAAGGAAACGCTGAACGCGGTGTTCCGCTCGTTCCACACCATCAAGGGTGGCGCGGGTTTCATGGGGCTGCCGGCGCTCGTCGCCGCCTGCCACCTGACGGAAAACCTCTTCGACGCGCTGCGCACCGGCGCGGCGCCCGTCACGCCGGGCGCGATCGAAGCGTCGCTGCAGGCGTCGGGCTTCGTGGCCGACCAGCTCAATGACCTGAACAACGGCGCCACGCCGGACCAGCTGCCGCAGATGCCGGCCGACCTCGAGCGCATGCTCAAGGACGCGATCGCCGGCAACGACGCCGCGCCCGCGCGGAAGGCCGCGCCCGCGCCCGCCCCCGTGGCGGCGCCGCCGGCACCGGCTCCCGTGGCGGTTGCGCCGGCTCCGGCCGCCGCTGCGCCGGGCGCCGACGGCCTCGATTGGGAAGCGATGTTCATGGCGGTCGTCCCGCCGGGCACCTATACGCCGAGCCAGGCGCCGGTCGCCGCCGCGGCGCCCGAAGCGCCTGCCGCGGTTGCCGCCGCGCCGGTCCAGGCCGCCCCGGCCGACGTGGTCGCCGCGCCTTCCGCGCCTTCCGCGCCGGCCGCGTCCGGCAAGCCGGGCTGGGACGGCGTCGAGCGCCGCAACGAGAACAAGCCGGCCAGCACCGGTCCCGCGAAGGACGAGAGCATCCGTATCGACGCGGTCAAGCTGGACGCGCTGCTGGAAGTGGCCGGCGAATCCGTGCAGGCCGCGAACCAGGCGGCGGTGCTGCTGGAGCGCCTGTCGCAGTTCAAGTTCGAAGGCCAGGCCGCCACCTTGATGGCCACGCTGACGGAAACGCTGGAGCGCGCGTCGCGCTACTCGGCCGAACTGCAGCGCGCCACGCTGGCGACCCGCATGCAGCCGGTCGGCCGCCTGTTCCAGAAATTCCCGCGCCTCGTGCGCGAGCTGGCGAAGGACCTGGGCAAGGACGTCGAGCTGACCATCGAGGGCGCCGAGACGGAAGTCGACCGCGTCGTCGTGGACAGCCTGTACGACCCGCTCGTGCACATGCTGCGCAACGCGCTGGACCACGGCGTCGAGTCGCCGGAAGACCGCGTCGCCAACGGCAAGCCGGCCAAGGCGTTCATCCTGCTGAAAGCGTGGCAGGAAGCGAACAGCGTCATGATCGTGCTGCAGGACGACGGCCGCGGCATGGACCCGGCCAAGCTGCGCAAGAAGGCGATGGAAAAGGGCCTCATCTCCGACAACCAGGCGACGAGCGACGACGAGGCGTACCAGCTCGTGTTCCTGCCGGGCTTCTCGACCAAGGAAGTGGCGTCGTCGGTCTCGGGCCGCGGCGTGGGCATGGACGTCGTCAAGACGGCCGTCGAGAAGAACCGCGGCGCGATCCGCATCGACTCGAACCTGGGTACCGGTACGAAGTTCTCGATCCGCCTGCCGATCGAACTGTCGATCGTGCCGACCATGCTCGTGTCGACGTCGGGCGCGCAACTGGCCCTGCCGATGGCGGTGGTCGAGCGCGTCGTCGAACTGCCGGAGACCTTCATGCAGGTCGGCGGCGCCCCGGTGCTGAAGGACCAGGGCCGTCCGCTGCCGGTGCGTTCGCTGGCGCTGTCGCTCGGCTACGAGGAATGCACGGAGCGCGTGGGCATCGTCATCAATGCGCCGCAGCCGTACATCATCGCGGTGGAAGCCGTCGACGGCACGGCCGACCTGGTGATCAAGCCGATGACGGCGCTGAACGTCGAAGGCATCACCGGTACGGCACGCTCGGCGGAAGGCTCGCTCGTGCTGGTCGTCGGCCTGTCGTTCCTGATGGACGGCTGCCGTTCGACCGTGAGGCTGGCGGCGTAAACGCGGCTGCATCATTTTTGCCACAAAGCTACGAAAAGCCTGCGCGGGAAATGCGCAGGCTTTTTTTATTTGTGCTTCTGGAAACTAGTCCGAATAAAATTTTTATGCGGATGAGCTAATTGAAATAATCGTGCTCGAAGGGCATTGCTTCCGCATTGCACAAATATGGCATAATCAAAGACCATGCCCGCATGTAGCGGTCGTTTCAATGGATTTCGCACCTCATTATGTTAAAAACGCTCTACGACAAACTTTGGGATTCGCATGTCGTGCGTGCCGATGCGGATGGCACCACCGTGCTGTATATCGACCGTCACCTGGTCCACGAAGTCACCAGCCCGCAGGCGTTCGAAGGCCTGCGCGTAGCCGGCCGCCCGCTATGGCGCACTTCGGCCAATCTTGCCGTAGCCGACCACAACGTGCCGACCACCGACCGCTCGCACGGCATCGCCGACCCGACCTCGCGCCTGCAGGTCGAGACGCTGGACAGTAACACCAAGTCCTTCGGCGTCACGTACTTCAACATGAACGACAAGCGCCAGGGCATCGTGCACGTGATCGGCCCGGAGCAGGGCGCCACGCTGCCGGGCATGACCGTCGTGTGCGGCGACTCGCACACGTCCACGCACGGCGCGTTCGGCGCGCTGGCCCACGGCATCGGCACGTCGGAAGTCG
>CBIHRX010000002.1:0-69297 GCA_966212555.1 uncultured Massilia sp. | reverse complement strand
CGGCATCGCCTTCCAGACCAACATCCTCGCGTTGAATGCGGCGGTGGAGGCGGCGCGCGCCGGCGAACAGGGGCGCGGCTTCGCCGTGGTCGCGGGCGAGGTGCGCAGCCTGGCCCAGCGCTCCGCCGGCGCAGCCCGGGAAATCAAGGCCCTGATCGACGCGTCGGTGGGCCAGATCGGCGCCGGCACCGCGCTGGTGCGCCAGGCCGGCCAGACGATGCGGGACATCGTGGACAGCGTCGATCGGGTCACGCACATCGTGGGCGACATCGCGGCCGCCAGCCAGCGGCAGAGCGCGGGCATCGACCGGATCAGCGCAGCGATCGGCGATCTGGACCAGGTCACGCAGCGCAACGCGGAGCTGGTCGACGATGCCGCCGGCGCCGCGGCCTCCCTGCGCGACCAGGCCGGCAAGCTGGGCGAACTGGTGGCCGTCTTCCAGCTCGACCGCCGACCGGCGGCCGTCAATGTAAGCCTGGCGTGAGGCGCACATGGATATCCTGTTATGCCTGCCGGACGGCGATACCGCGTCCTGGATCGACGAACTGGCCGCCGTGCTGCCGGCGGCCCGCGTGCGCCCATGGCGGCCGGGCGACCGTGCAGCCGCCGACTATGCGCTGGTCTGGAATCCGCCCATGGAGGCGCTGGCCGGACGTGCGCGGCTGAAGGCCGTGTTCAACCTCGGCGCGGGCGTGGATGCCGTGCTCGCGCTGCTGGCGGCGCAGCCGGACCTGTTGCCGCCCCACGTGCCCTTGATCAAGCTGGACGATGCCGGCATGGCGCCGCAAATGGTGCAGTACGTGCTGGCCGCCGTGCTGCGCCACGTGCGCCGCTTCCCCGAGTACGCCGCGCTCCAGCGGGCCCGGTGCTGGCAACCCCTGCCGGGGCGCGACGCAGCTACGCACGCGGTCGGGGTCATGGGGCTGGGCGCGCTCGGCACGCCCGTGGCCGGCGCGCTGGCCCAGCTGGGATTCGCGGTGCGCGGCTGGAGCCGCGGGCCCCGTGAGGTCGGCCAGGTCGCCTGTTTTGCCGGGCCGGACGCGTTGCCGGATTTTCTCGATGGCCTGGACGTGCTGGTGAACCTGCTCCCGTTGACGCCGCACACGGCGGACATACTCGACCGGACGCTGTTCGCGCGGCTGGCGCCGGGTGCGCAGTTGATTAACATTGGGCGGGGCGGCCACCTGGTCGAGGAAGACCTGCTGCGCGCGCTCGACAGCGGCCAGCTTGCCCAGGCCACGCTGGACGTGTTCCGCGAGGAGCCGCTGCCGCCCGATCACCCATTCTGGCGGCATCCGCGCATCGAGATCACGCCGCACGTGGCCGCGCTGACGCTGCGCCGGGAAAGCGCGCGCCAGATCGCGGCAAGGATCGCCTTGATCGAGCGCGGACTGCCGGTCGACGGCATCATCGACCGGCAGAGCGGTTATTGAACGGTGCGGCGATCCGCGTCAGCAGAGCGCCTGGCTGACGATGGCGAACTGCCGGACCTTAGCGTCTTGCGCCGGCACGCCATGGCGGGCCATGGTCACCGCGGTGTCCACCTGGGCCAGTCCGGCCTGCGCCAGCCATTCGCCCAGGCCGCTCGAACCCGTCACGTCCACGCGCACGAAGGTGCCGGCGTAGGCGCCGCTCCACGTCGCGATCAGCGCTTGCGCGCACGCCGCATCGGCCGCGACCACCGGCCCGATCACGTGGCCGCGGCCGAACGGCCGTATCAGCGAAAAGCCGGTCACGGCGCCGTCCTGCTCCAGCACGGCGCCTTCGGCCACGCCGATCAGGTGTTTCAGCAATTCGTCGCGCACCATGCCGGTGCCGCGGTTCGCCAGTGCGACGATGGCGGGGATGTCGGCGGCGGTGGCCGGCCGCGCACGCGCTTCTGCGGGCGCCGCCGGCGCCGTCGCGGCGGCGAGCAGGCCCTGGTGCTGGTGGAGCGTGCCGATGGCACGGAAGCCCAGGCTTTCGTACAGCGGCTGCCCGGCCGCGGTGGCGTTGAGCACCGTGCAGCGGTCGCCGAGCTGGTCGAGCACCAGGTGCATCAGCCGGCGGCCGATGCCCTTGCCCTGGTGGGCCGGGGACACGATGATCAGACCCAGCGAACCATGGTGCGCGCCCTGATGCCAGCACAGCGCGGTGCCGGCCACGGCGCCGTCTTCCTCGGCCACGAAGCCGGTGCCCAGGCGCAGGGCGAACTGCCAGTCCTCGGGGCGATGCGGCCAGCGCACGGCTTGCGACAGCGCGTGGGCCGCGGGCAGGTCGTCCTCGCGCATCGGGCGGCAGGTGATGGCGGTATATGTCGTCGTCATGATCTGTCCTTCCGGTCAACCGAGCGACTGGCTGAGCAGGGCGAAGCGCTTGACCGGCCCCGCGGGCCGCGGCGGGTCGCCGCGCGTCATCGCGTGTACCGATTCCTCGACCTGGACCAGGCCCATTTCGGTGAGCCACGCACTGAGGCCGCTGCTGTCCGGCACGTCGACGCGGACGAATGCGCCCGCCTGCGTGCCGGCCCAATGGGCGATCAGCGCCTTCGCGTGTTCGGCGTCGGCCGCGACGACGGGGCCGATCACATAGCCGTGGCCGAACTTGCGCAGCGCCGCGAAGGCGACGAGTTCGCCGTAGCGGTCGATGGCGACGACGTCGGCCACCGTCAGCAGGTGCTTGATCACGGTGGCGCGCGGCACGCCGGTCGAGCGCGTGGCCAGGTCGGCCAGCACCGCCTCGTCGCGCGGACCGACCGGCCGGATCCGTTCGCCCGGGCCGAGCGGCACGAACGGGGCGCGGAACACGCTGCCCTGGTGCTGGTGCACCCAGCCCGTCCGGACGAAACCTTTGTGCTCGATGAAGCGCACGCCGGTCGCGGTGGTATGCAGCAGGATGTTGCGGTCGCCGATCTCGTTCAGGATGCGCTCGAGCAGCGCGCTCGCGATGCCCCGGTCCCGGTGGCCGGGTGCGACGATGGTCATGCCGAGCGACGCGTAGTCGGGACCGTGCAGCCAGCACATGATGGTACCGACGATGCCGGACGTGTCTTCGGCGACGATGCCTTCGCCCAGCGCGTGGATGAACTGCCAGTCTTCCAGGCGGTGCGGCCACAACACGGACAGCGACAGCTTGTGCGCCGCCGGCAGGTCGGCCGCCGTCATCCTGCGGTACCGCACCTGGCTTTTTGCGTTTCGATCTTTCATGTGAATGCTCCTCGCCGATGGCTATCCGGCGAAATCATGCCATACACGATTGCGTCCGGCGACGGGGTAAATGCAATTCGAAACGATCCACCATTTGGCGCTTCAATACGAAAGCTTGTGCCGTTCCGGGCCGGCCGGACCACATAAAATGCTTGGGGAACGCTCCTACAATCTTTTCAGAGTCGCACATGACGCAACACTGAAAGGACACACGATGGAACGTTTCGACCCCGACCGGGTGGCGGTACGCAGCGCCCACTTCATCGGCGGGCAGTATGTGGCGGGCGGCGCGCACGCGATGGACGTCAGGCGCCCGTCCGATGGCCGGGCGTACGCCGGCGTGCCGCTGGCCGACGCCGACCTGGTCGACCGCGCGGTACAGGATGCGTGGCGCGCCTGGAGGACGAGCAACTGGGCCTGCTCCGCGCCGCGCGAGCGCGCGCGCGTGCTGCGCCGCTGGGCCGACCTGATCGACGCCGACGCGCAGGTCCTGGCGCGGCTGGAGGCGGTCGGTTCGACCCGTCCGCTCAAGGATGCCGCCGGCTGGGACGTGCCGTTCACCGCGGACGGCATCCGCTTCTTCGCCGAGTGGGCCGACAAGATCGGCGGCGACGTCGCGCCGACCCGCACCGACCATCTCGGCATGACCATCGCCGAACCCTATGGCGTGATCGCCGCCATCGCCCCCTGGAACCTCCCGCTCGTGATGGCCTCGTGGAAGGTGGCGCCGGCGCTGGCGGCGGGCAATGCGGTGGTCCTCAAGCCCTCCGAGATGACGCCGTTCTCCGTACTGCGCCTGGCCGAACTGGCCATCGAGGCCGGCATGCCCCCGGGGATCTTCAACATCGTCCAGGGCGACGGCCAGGGCGCCGGCGCCGCCTTGTGCCGCCATCCGCGCGTCGCGAAAGTGACGTTCACCGGATCGACCCGGAGCGGCGCCGCCATCATGGCCGCCTGCGCGGAAAGCGGCACCAAGCCGGTCACGCTGGAGTTGGGCGGCAAGAGCCCGCAAGTGGTGTTCGCCGACGTACCCGACCTCGAACGCACCGTCCGCACCGTCGCACGCGCCATCACGCTGAATGCCGGCCAGGTGTGCGTGGCCGGGTCGCGCCTCATCGTGCAGCGCGCGGTGGCGGATCGCGTCGTCGAGCGCCTGGCCGCGGTCTTCGCCGAACTCAAGGCCGGTCCCACCTGGGATCCCGAGGCCACGCTGGGCCCCATCATTGCGCGCCGCGAGATGGAACGCATCGACGGCATCGTGCAGCGCACGGTCGCCGCGGGCGGCCGGCTGGTTGCCGGCGGCGGCCCGATCGACTGCGGCAACGACGGCGCGTACTACCAGCCGACCATCCTGGCCGGCGTCGATCCCGCCATGGACGCCGTGAAGTCGGAAATCTTCGGACCGGTGATCACGGTGCAGGCGTTCGACGACGAGGCGGAGGCGCTGGCGCTGGCCGACCATCCGGACTACGGCCTGGCCGCCGGGGTGCATACCGCCGACATCGGCCGCGCGCTGCGCCTGGCGCGCGGCATCGAGGCCGGCACGGTGTGGATCAACCGCTATGGCCGCACCGCCGACTACGTGATTCCGACCGGCGGCTACAAGCGCTCCGGCATCGGCAAGGACCTCGGCCGCCAGGCGTACGAAGCGAACCTGCGCCACAAGAGCGTGCTGGTCGATTTCGCCCTGGAAGACTGACGCTGTTCGGCGCCGCATAGTGTGCCGAAAGGCGCCGCAAATGCCACGGTTTGTTCTGTTTAGCCAGGGTCAGAACGGGATTTTCGTGCAGGGGGGCGGTGGTGTAATGAATGCAGGAGACGACGTTGCAGTGACCGCGAATCGCCCGACGAACGCGCTTCCTGACCCGAACCGCCAACATCAATCATCTAAGGAACCCGAACCATGACTACCAACCTGCGGCCCAAATACATTTCCTTCGACTGCTACGGCACCCTGATCAACTTCCAGATGGCGGAGCTGGCGCGCGAACTGTTCGCCGACCGCATCGCACCCGAGAACATGTCGCAGTTCACCACCGACTTCGCGCGCTACCGCCTGGACGAAGTGATGGGCGACTGGCGTCCGTACGACGAGCTGCTGTGCAATTCGGTCGAGCGCACCTGCAAGCGCTGGGGCATCGACTACCGCGACAACGAGGGCCTGAACTTCTACCGGGCCGTGCCGACCTGGAACCCGCACGCGGACGTGCCGGCCGCGCTGGCGCGCCTGGCCAAGGAGTACAAGCTGGTGATCCTGTCGAACGCGATGGATGCGCAGATCCAGGCCAGCGTCGACAAGCTCGGCGCGCCGTTCCACCGCGTCTACACGGCGCAGCAGGCGCAAGCCTACAAGCCGCGCCTGCGCGCGTTCGAGTACATGATCGACCAGCTGGGCTGCAATCCGGAGGACATCCTGCACGTGTCGTCGAGCATGCGCTACGACCACCTGTCGGCCGACGACGTCGGCATCAAGAACAAGGTCTTCGTGGCGCGCGGCCACGAGCCGGCATGGCCGGTGTGGGGTTCGCGCCAGATCACGGACCTGAGCGGCCTGCCGGCGCTGGTCGGCCTGTAAGCGCCATGCGCATGCACCCGGAAAGCCACCCTGACAGGACAGCATCATGAAACTCGAATCTTATTGGCTCGATACGGCACCGGCCTTTGCCGACGGCGCACCGGAACCGGTGGCGGGGCACGCCGACGTGGTCGTCGTCGGGGCTGGCTTTACCGGGTTGTCGGCGGCACTGACGCTGGCCCGGCGCGGCGCCTCGGTGGTCGTGCTGGAAGCGGGCCGCGTCGTCGGCGAAGCCTCGGGCCGCAACGGCGGACATTGCAACAGCGGCACGGCGCACGATTTCGGGGCGCTCGCCGCCCGGCTCGGCGTCGACACGGCGCGCTCGTTTTACCAGGCCTACAACGCCGCGGTCGACACGGTCGAACGCCTGATCAATCGGGAAGACATCGATTGCGACTTCGCGCGCGTCGGCAAGCTCAAGCTGGCCGCCAAGCCGGAGCACTACGACAAGCTGGCGCGAAGTTGCGACGTGCTGCGGCGCGAGGTCGATCCGCACGTCGAGATGCTGTCTGCGGCGCGTATCCGCGACGAGGTCGCATCAAGCCAGTTCTACGGCGGGCTGCTGCAGAACACCAGCGCCCAGATGCACATGGGGAAATTCGGCGTCGGCCTGGCCCACGCCGCCGCCCGTGCCGGTGCGCGCATCCATGAACACACGCCGGTGACGGGACTGGACCGCCTGCCCGCGGGCGGGTTCCGCGTCACCACCAGCCGCGGCGCCATGCAGGCCGGCCAGGTGCTGCTGGCGACCGGCAATTCGCGCCAGGGGCCGTTCTCCTGGTTCCGCCGCCGCATGATCTCGGTGGGCAGCTTCATCATCGGCACCGAACCGCTGGATCCGGCGCTGCTCGACCGCCTGCTGCCGCGGCGCCGCAACTACGTCACGTCCAGGAACATCGGCAATTACTTCCGTATCTCGCCGGACAACCGCCTGCTGTTCGGCGGGCGGGCGCGCTTCGCGATGTCGAATCCGCGCTCGGACCGGAAGAGCGGCGTCGTGCTGCGCGCGGCCATGGAACAGATGTTCCCGGCGCTGCGCGGGGTCGGCATCGATTATTGCTGGGGCGGCCTGGTCGACATGACGGCGGACCGCCTGCCGCGTGCCGGCGAACACCGCGGGATGTACTACTCGACGGGCTACAGCGGACACGGCGTGCAGATGTCGGTGCACATGGGGCAGGTGATGGCCGACGTCATGGCCGGCCGCGCCGAGCTGAACCCGTGGCGCCACCTCGAATGGCCGGCCGTGCCCGGGCATTTCGGCACGCCCTGGTTCCTGCCGGTGGTGGGGGCGTATTACCGGCTGCAGGACTGGCTGCACTGAACAATTATTTCAAGACCAAGGAGACAATCATGAGCGACACACCGTTCGACGCCGCCGGCGTTCCCGCAAGCGCCACGCGCCGCGACGTGATGCGAACGCTACTGGCGGGCGGCATGCTGGCTTCCACCGCGGGCGGCCTGCTGACCTTTCCCGGCACCGCGCTGGCCCAGACGCCACGCAAGGGCGGTCGGATCCGGGTCGCCATGGGCGCCGGATCGACGGCCGACACACTCGATCCGGCCAGGGGCAGCACCATCGCCGACTACGTGCGGCACTACATGTTCTACAGCTGCCTGACCACCATCGACACCAGGCTCGCGCCGCAGATGGCGCTGGCCGAATCGGTCGACAGCAAGGACGGCGCGCTGTGGACCGTCAAGCTGCGCAAGGACGTGCGCTTCCACGATGGCAAGGCGCTCGGTGCGGCGGATGTCGTGTACTCGCTGCTGCGCCACAAGAATCCCGCCAATGCCTCCAAGGTCAAGACCGTGGCCGACGAGTTCGCGGAGGTCAAGGCCACGGGCCCGCTCGAATTGCAGATCAGGCTCAATTCCCCGAACGTCGACCTGCCGGCACTGCTGGCCGCGTCCCATTTCGCCATCGTCAAGGACGGCACCACCGACTTCGCGACGGCGGTCGGCACCGGGCCCTACAAGTGCAAGGAATTCAGGCCGGGCGTGCGCTCGATCGGCGTGCGCAACGACGAGTACTGGAAGCCGGGCAAGCCCTACCTGGACGAGATCGAATATTTCTCGATCCCGGACGAGGCGGCCCGCGTCAACGCGCTGCTGTCGGGCGACGTGCAGCTGATCAACGGCGTGAACCCGCGCTCGGCGGCCAGTTTCTCGGGCTCCGGTTGCACGCTGTTCGAATCGAAGACGGGCCTGTACACCGACCTCATCATGCGCGACCAGCTCGGCCCCGTGAAGAACCCGAACTTCGTGCTGGCCATGAAATACATGCTGGACCGCGAACAGATCCGCAAGGTGGCGATGCGCGGCTACGGCACCATCGCCAACGACCAGCCCGTGCAGCCCGGCAACCGCTTCTATTTCGCCGGCCTGCCGCAACGCAAATTCGACCTGGACAAGGCCAAGTTCTACCTGAAGAAATCCGGCATGGCCGGCCAGACCCTGCCGATCGTCGCCTCGACCGCCGCCGGCGGCTCCGTCGACATGGCCCAGATCATCCAGCTGTCGGCGCAGAGGGCCGGCCTCAACCTGGACATCAAGCGCATGCCGCCGGACGGCTACTGGTCGAATCACTGGGCCAAGCACCCGATGTCGTTCGGGAATATCAATCCGCGCCAGACGGTCGACCTGATGTTCTCGCTGTTCTACAAGTCCGATTCGCCGATGAACGTGTCGGGCTGGAAGAACGAGAAGTTCGACCAGTTGCTCGACCTGGCGCGCGGCGAAACCAATGAAGACAAGCGCAAGCAGATGTACGGCGACATGCAGGTGCTCGTGCACGAGCAGTGCGGCGTCGGCATCCCCATGTTCATTCACTCGCTCGACGGCCTCGGCAACAAGATCAGGGGCTACGCCAGCCATCCGCTCGGCGGGATGATGGGCTATATGTTCGCCGACCAGATCTGGCTGGAGGCGTGATCATGAGCGGAACCACCGTGCGACTGGTGTTGAACCGCGTGGGCGCCGGGGTGCTGACGCTGCTGGCGGTGTCGGTGGTGATCTTCACCATCACCAGCCTCCTGCCGGGCGATGCGGCGCAGGCGGCGCTCGGCCAGGAAGCCACGCCCGAGCTGGTGGCAGCGCTGCGGGCCAAGCTGGGGCTGGACCTGCCGGCCCACGTGCGCTACCTGCACTGGCTGGGCGGGCTGCTGACCGGCCATCCCGGCGTGGCCATGGCGAACGGCCTGCCGGTGACGGAGCTGATCGGCGGCCGCCTGCCGAACTCGCTGATGCTGGCGGCGGCAACCACCGTGGTCTCGGTGCCGCTCGCGCTGGCGCTCGGCATCCTGTCCGCCATGGTCCGCGGCTCGCTGTTCGACCGGGTCGTCAGCGTGGCGACGGTGTGGACCGTGTCCGTGCCCGAGTTCCTGATCGCCACGCTGGCGGTGCTGCTGTTCGCCGTCAAGCTGCGCTGGCTGTCCGCGCTGTCGCACACCGACGATATCGCCACTGTCGGCCAGTTCCTGCGCGCCTATGCGTTACCGGTCATGACCTTGTGCTGCGGGATCGTGGCGCAGATGGCGCGCATGACCCGCGCCGCCGTGATCGACCAGCTCAATTCGTCCTACGTCGAGATGGCGCGCCTGAAGGGCGTGCGTCCGGTGCGCATGGTGCTCACCCACGCGCTGCCGAACGCGATCGGCCCGATCGCCAACGCGGTGGCGCTGTCGCTGTCCTACCTGATCGGCGGCGTGATCATCATCGAATCGATCTTCAACTATCCGGGCATCGCGAGCCTGATGGTCGATTCCGTCACCATGCGCGACATGCCCGTGGTGCAGGCCTGCGCGATGCTGTTCTGCGCCGGCTACCTGGTGCTGCTGACCGTGGCGGACGTGTGTGCAATCGTTTCCAACCCAAGGTTAAGAAAATGAAGACCTCCGTGATTTCCCCCATCGCCCGGCGCAAGCCGCGCCGGCGCCTGCCGCTGGCCGGCGTGATCGGCTGCGCCGTCTTCGCGTTCTGGCTGCTGATGGCCGTGGCCGGTCCTTACCTGGCTCCGGACGACGCAGGCGGCGTCGGCGACGACGTGTTCGCGCCGATCAGCGCGCTGCATCCGCTGGGCACCGACTACCTCGGCCGCGACATGCTGAGCCGCATCCTCCACGGCGCGCCGTACACGATCGGCCTGGCGCTCGCCGCCGTGCTGGTGGCCAGCGTCGGCGGCACCGTGCTGGCCATGTGCGCCGCGGTAGCGGGCGGCTGGTTCGACGGCATCGTCAGCCGCATCGTCGACACCATGCTCAGCATCCCGAACAAGCTGCTGGCGCTGATCATCGTCGCCGGCTTCGGCACGTCGGTGCCGCTGCTGGTCCTGACGGCCGGCATCGGCTACATGCCGGGCGCCTACCGCATCGCGCGCGCGCTGGCCGTCAACGTGCAGGCGATGGACTACGTGCAGGCGGCGCGGGCGCGCGGCGAGGGCATGGCGTACATCACGTGCCGCGAAATGCTGCCGAACATGATCCGGCCGGTGCTGGCCGACTTCGGCCTGCGCTTCCTGTTCATCGTGCTGCTGCTCAGCGGCCTGTCGTTCCTGGGACTCGGCATCCAGCCGCCGCATGCGGACTGGGGCTCGCTGGTGCGCGAAAACATCATCGGCCTGTCCGAAGGCGCGCCGGCCGTCGTCATGCCGGCCATCGCCATCGCCACGCTGACCATCGCCGTCAACATGGCCATCGACGGCCTGGCAGGCCGCAAACGCCGCGGCAGGGAGGGCTGACATGGACACGAACACGATCGTCAAGGTGGCCGGTCTGCGGGTCACGGCGCGCAACGACATGGACGAGGAGGTGCCCATCGTCCACGGCGCGGACTTTTCGATTCAACGGGGCGAGGTGCTCGCGCTGATCGGCGAGTCCGGCTCGGGCAAGACCACCATCGCGCTGGCGCTGATGGGCTATGCCCGCGCCGGCTGCCGCCTGGCCGGCGGCGACGTGACCGTGGCCGGCAACCGGATGCTGGCGCTGAGCGAGAGCCAGCTGGCCGGACTGCGCGGGCGCACGGTGGCATACATCGCGCAGAGCGCCGCCGCCGCGTTCAACCCGTCCAAGCGGCTGATGGACCAGGTCGTCGAGAGTGCGCTGATCCACAAGGTGATGCCGCGCGCCGAGGCCGAGGCCAGGGCCGTCGAGCTGTTCCGCGCGCTGGCGCTGCCCGATCCGGAGCGGATCGGCCAGCGCTACCCGCACCAGGTGTCGGGCGGGCAGCTGCAGCGCGTGATGGCGGCCATGGCCCTGATCACCGATCCCGCCCTGGTGATCCTGGACGAGCCGACCACCGCGCTGGACGTGACGACGCAGATCGAGGTGCTGCGCGCGTTCAAGAAAGTGGTCAAGGAGCGCGGCAGCACGGCCGTCTACGTGTCGCACGACCTGGCGGTCGTCGCGCAGATGGCGGACCGCATCGTGGTGCTGCGCGACGGCGAGATCCGCGAATCGGGGCCGACCGCGCAGATCCTGTCCGCGCCCGCCCATCCCTACACGAAGAGCCTGCTGGCGGCGATCGCCCCGAAGCCGGCGGCCGCGGCCGTGCGCGAGCCGAAGACCGCGCACGAGCATCCGCTGCTGGAGGTGCGCGGCCTGCACGCGGCCTACGGCACGGCGCGGCGCGGGGCGCCCGTCAAATGCGTGCTGGACGACGTCAACCTGGTGATTCCGCGCGGCGCGACGATCGGCGTGATCGGCGAATCCGGGTCCGGCAAGACGACGCTGGCGCGCGCCATCGCCGGCATGGTGGCGCCGTCCGAAGGCGAGATCCTCCTCGACGGCAAACGCCTCGCGCCCACGCTGGAGGGGCGCACGCGCGAGCAGTTCCGCCGCATCCAGTTCGTGTTCCAGAACGCGGACACGGCGCTCAACCCGAAGCACAGCATCGAACGCATCCTCGCCCGTCCGCTCGAGTTCTACCACGGCATGAAGGGCGAGGCGCGCCGCAAGCGCGTGCTGCAGCTGCTCGACCTCGTGCGCCTGCCGGCCGCGGTGGCCGACCGCCTGCCGGGCGAACTGTCCGGCGGCCAGAAGCAGCGCATCAACCTGGCGCGCGCGCTGGCGGCCCAGCCCGACCTGATCCTGTGCGACGAGGTCACGTCCGCGCTCGACACCGTGGTCGGCGCCGCCATCATCGAATTGATGGCCGAGCTGCGCAAGGAGTTGAACGTGTCCTACATGTTCATCAGCCACGACATCGGCACCGTGCGCGCCATCTGCGACGAGATCGTCGTCCTGTACGCCGGCCGCAAGGTCGAGGCGCGCAAGCGCGAGGCGCAGGCGCTGCCGCCGTTCCATCCGTATTCGCACCTCCTGATCTCGTCCGTGCCGGCATTGCGCCGCGGCTGGCTGGAAGAGGTGGCGGGCGCCACGCCGGCGGCGCTGCCGTCGCTGACGCCGGCCGGACCGGCGCGCGGCATGTGCGCCTTCGTGGACCGCTGCGCGCTGCGCGTCGACGGCATGTGCAACCGCCTGCCGCCGCCGCGCCAGATGCTCGCCGACGGCGGCAGCATCCTGTGCCACCGTCCGGAAGCCGAGCTGCGCGCCATCCAGGCGCCGCTGCGCGTCGTCGAAGGAGACGTCGCATGAGCAGCCGCTTCGTACGACTGGCCGAGACGGGCCGCACGCGGGTGCGCATCGTGATCGACGGGCACCCGGTCGAGGCGCTCGCCGGGGACACGCTGATGGTCGCCATGCTCGACAACGTGCGCCAGCTGCGCGAATCCGAATTCGGCGACGGCCGGCGCGCCGGCTTCTGCCTGATGGGCGCCTGCCAGGATTGCTGGGTCTGGACCGCCGACGGCCGCCGCCTGCGCGCCTGCACCACCGTGGTGGCGGAAGGCATGAATCTCGTGACGACACAACCGGAGGCGACATGGCCCAACCTCGCGTAATCATCGTCGGCGCCGGCCCCGCGGGCGTACGCTGCGCCGAAATCCTCGTCGCGGCCGGCCTGCGCCCGACCGTCGTCGACGAAAACCGCCGCGACGGCGGCCAGATCTACCGGCGCCAGCCCGACAACTTCACCCGTCCGTACGCGAAGCTGTACGGCACCGAGGCCGAACGCGCGCGCTCGCTGCACGCGACCTTCGACGCGCTGCGCGGCAAGATCGACTACCTGCCGGAGACGCTGGCGTGGAACATCTTCCAGCGCGAGCTGCACGTCACCGACCAGCGCACGTCCCGGGCCTTGCCCTACGACGCGTTGGTGATCTGTTCCGGCGCGACCGACCGCCTGATGCCGGTAAAAGGCTGGCACCAGGCGGGCACCTACAGCCTGGGCGCGGCGCAGATCGCGCTGAAGGCGCAGGCGTGCGCGATCGGGCGCCGGATCGTGTTCATGGGCACCGGGCCGCTGCTGTACCTGGTGGCGTCGCAGTACGTCAAGGCGGGCGCCAGCGTGGCGGCGGTGCTCGATACCTCGCCCTTCATGCGGCGCGTGGCCGCGCTGCCGAAGCTGATGGCGCGGCCGTCCGTGCTGCGCAACGGCCTGGCGCTCGTCGGGGAATTGAAGCGGGCCGGCGTGCAGGTGCTGACCGGCGTCGCGCCCGTGGAAATCAAGGGGTCGCCCGACACCGGCGTGCAGGGCGTGGTCGTGCGCGACAACCGGGGCCGTGAACGCGCCTTCGACTGCGACGCGGTGGCGATGGGCTACCACCTGCGTCCCGAGACGCAGCTGGCCGACCTGGCGCGCTGCGCCTTCCGCTTCGACGCCGAGACGCGCCAGTGGCTGCCCGAACTGGGCGAGGACGGGCGCACGTCCGTGCCGGGCGTGTACCTGGCCGGCGACGGCGTGCGGGTCCTCGGCGCGGACGGCGCCGAGATCGGCGGGCGCCTCGCAGCCCTGGCGGTATTGAAAGACAACCGGCTGCCGGTGGACGACGGCCAGTTGCGGCGCCTGCGTGCCGAGCGGGCCCGCATGGACCGTTTCCGCGAAGGCCTCGTGCAGGCGTTCCCGTGGCCGGCGCAGCAGGCCGCGGACTTGCCGGACGATGCCATCGTCTGCCGCTGCGAAGCGATCACGGCCGGCGAACTGCGCCGCGTCGTCGGTGCCATGGGCGCCACGGAAGCGAACCGCGCCAAGGCGTTCAGCCGCGTCGGCATGGGACGTTGCCAGGGACGGTATTGCGGCCACGCGGGCGCGGAAGTCATCGCCCATGCGGCCGGCGTGCCGCTCGAACAGGTCGGGCGGCTGCGCGGGCAGGCGCCCGTGAAGCCGCTGGCGATCGCCGTACGGGAGGAAGAGGAATGAGCGCACTGAGAGCAGACGTCGTCATCGTCGGCGGCGGATTCATGGGGGCCGCATCGGCCTTCTTCCTGCGCAAGCGGGGCGTGTCGGTGATCCTGCTGGAACGCGGCCTGGTTGGCCAGCAGGCCAGCGGGACCAACTTCGGCAACGTGCGCCGGCAGGGGCGGCCCATCGAGCAGCTGCCGCTGGCGAACCGCTCGCGCGCGATCTGGGGCCGGCTCGACGAATTGATCGGCGAGGATCTCGAGTTCATGGTGAGCGGCCATCTCCGGGTGGGCTACCGCGAGGAGCATGCCGAGCGGCTGGAAAAATACGTGCGCGACGCCGAGCCTTACGGACTGGGCCTGCAAATGATCGGCGCCGCCGCCTTGCGCGAGCGGTTTCCGTATCTCGGCCGCGAGATCACGGCCGGCGCCTACGCGCCGTACGACGGGCATGCGAACCCGCGCCTGGCGGCCCCCGCGTTCGGGCGCGCCGCCGTGCGCGAGGGCGCGCAGGTGTTCGAGAACACCGAGATCGTCGACGTCGCGAAGGAGGGCGACGATTTCGTCGTGTCCGCGCAAGACGGCCGCACCTTTCGCGCACCGGTCGCGCTGATCACGGCCGGCGCGTGGGGCAACCGCATCAGCGCCGGTTTCGGCGAGCCGGTGCCGATGCATGCGAAAGGGCCGCAGATGGCCGTGACCGAGCCGGTGCCGTACGCCATCGGCCCGACCATCGGCGTGTCGTCGGACGATCCGCTGGAGATCGTCTATTTCCGCCAGATCGCCCGCGGCAACATCATCATCGGCGGCGGCGGCCACGAACCGGTGGACCTCGACGCGCGGCGCGCCCACGTCAATCCGTACCGGACGCTCATGAAGTTCCCGCAGGTGGCGCGCGTGGTGCCGGCCTTCGATCGGCTATCGATCATCCGCGTCTGGAGCGGGATCGAGGGCTATATGGAAGACAGCAGGCCCGTGATGGGGCCGAGCGCGCGCGTCTCCGGCCTGTACTACGCCTTCGGCTTTTCCGGCGCCGGCTTCCAGCTGGGGCCCGGCGTGGGCGACGTGATGGCCGAACTGATCCACGCCGGCTCGACGTCCACGCCGATCGGGCACTACCACATCAGTCGTTTCGCCGCGCAGGCGGCGCAAGCGGCCTGACCTTCCACACAACGATTTCAGAGTACCCAAACCATCATGTCCAGTGTATTGCAAGCTGCGGCCGTTCCGGCCAATCCACCATCCTTCGTCGACCTGCGCCGGTTCGCGCGCGATCCGCGCCAGGGCATCGCCCTGACGGCGCCGGCCGGCGCTGACCGCTTCCTGTCCAGCCGCCGCGTCCTGGACTGGGCACCGGGCCCCGTGACCGCGGGCGTCATCACGCTCGACGCCGGCAGCGGCGCCGTGCCGTCGCTGCCGGCCGATGAATTCATCATCGTCGACGCAGGCAGCCTGACCCTGACGTGGCAAGACACCACGCTGACCTTGGGACCGAACCAGAGCGCGGTACTCAAGCATGGCGCCGCGTTCACCTGGTCGGCGCAAGGACCGGTGTCGCTGATCTTCGTCCGCTCCAACCGGAGCCGGGCGGACGACGGCGCCATCGTGCCGATCAAGGAAAACCCGCAAATGGGCCCGTCGGCGGGCGGTCCGGCAGCCGAGCTGCTGCTCACGCCGGCGCCGGTCTGCCGCAATCACACCGACTACCGTTCGGCCGATGGCGAATTCACCTGCGGCACCTGGGACTCGACGCCCTATACGCGCCGCGCGATGTTCTTCCGGCACATGGAACTGATGTTCCTGCTGGAAGGCAGCGTGACCTTCGTCGATGCAGCGGGCCGCAGCGGCACGTTCTCGAAAGGCGACATCTTCCTCATCGAGCAGGGGGCGTCGTGCAGCTGGGAGAACCTCGAGCACGTGGCAAAGCTGTACGTGATCTACCGCCCCGCCTGACGTCGAGGCACACCATGAAAACACTGTTACTCAACAAGGAAGACGTCGGCGGCCTGATCTGCATGAAGGAAGTCATCGCCGCCGTGGAGGAAGCCTTCGTGGCGTTCAGCGGCGGGCAAGTCGAACAACCCGACTATATCGGGATCCACCTGCCTCCCCCGCGCGGGGAAATCGACTTCAAGCTCGGCTACTACCAGGCCAATGAGGTGATTTCGATGAAGGCGTCGTCCGGCGGGTTTCCCGAGAACCCGGCGGCATACGGCCTGCCCACCAACATGGGCACCATCCTGCTGTTCGACGGGCGGACCTGTGCGCTGACGTGCGTGATGGACGGGAGCCTGATCACCGGCCTCAGGACCGGGGCGGCCGGCGCCGTGTCCGTAAAAGCCCTGGCCAGGAAGGATGCGAAAACGGTCACGTCGATCGGTACGGGCATCCAGGCCAGGCTGCAGATCCGGGCGATCAGCGAGGTCATGACCATCGAGGCGATCCACGCGTGGGACAACCACCCCGAGACGCTGGCGAAGTACAAGGCCGATATCGAAAGGGAGTTCGGGATTCCCGTCGTGATGGCGGCGTCGAAGGAGGACGCGGTCCGCCGGGCCGACGTCCTCGTGACCACGACCCGCGGCAAAGGCACGCTGGTGGAAGCGGACTGGGTCCGGCCCGGCACGCACATCGTGGCCATCGGCACCGACCAGCGCGGCAAGCAGGAACTCGACCCAGAGATCTTCCGCAACGCGAAGATCGTCAACGACTCCATTGCGCAGTGCGTCGCGAAGGGCGAAACCTGGCATCCGCTGGACGCGCGCATCATCACGCAGGACGACATTCACGGGGAGATCGGCGAGATCCTGGCGGGGAAAAAGCCGGGACGGGAGAACGACGGCGAGATCACGATTTTCGATTCCACGGGCATGGCCATCCAGGACAACACCACCGCGTCCCGGATCTACCGGAATGCGCTGGAAAACGGGGTCGGCACCTTCTTCGAATTCTTCTCTCAGCCTGCGGAAAGCCATCATGCGTAACTACCCGACCATCCAGGACATCCGGGAAGCCCGGGAACGGCTGAAACCCCACATCCGCCACACGCCGCTGCTACGTGCGGAGAAGATGGAAAAGACCCTCGGTTGCCAGCTCTGGCTCAAGCCGGAAACCCTGCAGATCACGGGCGCATTCAAGATCAGGGGCGCCCTGAATACGGCGCTCTCGCTCCCGCGGGAGGCCGTGGCGAACGGCCTGATCGCCACGTCGTCGGGCAACCACGCACAGGGACTCGCGTACGCGGCGCGCATGCTGGGCGTGAAAGCGTTCCTGGTGCTGCCGGCCACCGCGCCGGACGTCAAGATCGCCAACACGAGGGCGCTCGGGGCCGAAGTCATCCTGTTCGACGGCGATAACGCGGCCCGCTGGAAAAAGACGTATGAAATCGCCGAAGAAAACGGGTACGCGGTGATCCACGGTTTCGAAGACCCGCTGGTAATGGCGGGGCAGGGCACGATCGGATGCGAAATCCTGGACGACCTGGAAGACGTCGATACGGTCATCGTGCCGCTGGGCGGCGGCGGCCTCATTTCCGGGATCGCCACCGCCATCAAGGAAACGAAGCCGTCGGTGCGGGTCATCGGCGCCGAGCCCGCGCTGACGCCGAAGTACTTCCACAGCAGGATCAACGGCGAACGCACCTCGCTGCCGTTGCAGGACACCGTCGCGGACGGATTGCGGCTCAGTGTCCCCGGCCGCAATCCGTATCCCATCATCGAGAAGTACGTGGACGAGATCGTGCTGGTGGACGACGCGCACATCGTCGCGGGCATGCGCATGCTCGCCAACGATGCGAAATTGATCGCGGAGCCGGCGGCGTCCATCGGTATCGGCGCCTTGCTGGGCGGTGCACTCGCTGTCCGGCCGGACGAGAAAGTGTGCGCGGTTCTAAGCGGCGGGAACTGGGATTTGGGCGACCTCGCCGCGATTTACCGGCGCGCCGAATAATGGCCCCGGACAGCGCAGCATATTCCGCCGTCGCGCACGGTGATTTCGCAGTGTTCATGTTGTCGGCCCGCCGTCTTTCGAGGAAATGTGTTGCGGGAGCAGCCTTAAATTGGAGCCACATCCAAACCATAATTTAAGGAGACAATCATGAAAAAATCCCTGCTTGCGCTGACGGTATGCAGTGCCGTTGCCGCCCCCGCCTTCGCGCAATCGAATGTCACCGTGTACGGCCTGATCAACATCGGCCTGGTGTATTCGAAGTCGGACGTGGCGCCCACGCGCTGGGGCGTCGACCCCGGCGGCTGGTGGGGTTCCCGCCTCGGCTTCCGCGGCTCGGAAGACCTGGGCAATGGCCTGTCCGTCATCTACCAGCTCGAAAACGGCTTCAGCCCCGATACGGGCACCGCGGGCCAGAGCGGACGCATCTTCGGCCGCCAGTCCTGGGTGGGCCTGAAAGGCGATTTCGGTACGGTGCGCTTCGGCCGCACCTGGACGCCGTCGTACTGCCTGCTGACGGACGTGATCGATCCTTTCGAGGACGGCATGTCCGGCGCGGCCGAGTCCTTCTTCGGCCGTAACATCTATGCCGTGATCGACATCCGCACGCAGAACGCCATCTTCTACGCGAAACAGGTCGGCGGGCTGAAGGGCGAGGTGTCGTATGCGTTCGGCGAGACGGCCGGCAGCATGTCGGCCAACCGGCAGATCAGCGGGGCCTTCACCTATACCGTCGGCCAATTGAAGGTGGCGTACGGCTACCAGAACAACAACGACGCCAACGGCACGGGGGCGGCGAAGTTGCGCTTTGTCGGCGGCAATTATGACTTCGGCGTCGCCAAGCTGCATTTCGGCCTCGACCGGCAGCAAACGGACGCCGCCGGCCTGGCGCCGGTGGACGCGAGCGACCTGCTGCTCGGCCTGACGATCCCGGCCGGCGGCGGCCGCATCCTCGCGTCGTACAATCGCCTGAACGACCGCTCGGCGCGCAACGCCGACACGGCGCAGTATGCGATCGGCTACACCTATCCGTTGTCCAAGCGGACTTCCCTGTTCACCTCCATCGGCCACATCGACCCCAACCACGCCAACCGCGCGGATTGGGGTATCCGCCACATCTTCTGAGCGTCTGTGGGCCCCAAATTCGGGGTCAGGTCCCTTTTTCGCGCAAGATCCTTGAGGTAAGGTCGAACGTCAGCCCATGGCGTCCGGCCGGCCACGCCGCATGGCGGCGGGGCCGCCCATCGTCTTGGGTGCGAGCGTTTGTTTTGCAGTCGGACATTGATCCGAAATGTGCTCTGACCCCGAATTCTGGCCGCCGGATTCCGGGCGAAAAAAAGCCTGCTTACCTTTGCGGTGAGCAGGCGGACAGACGACGGACGGCGTGTCGGGCTTACGCCAGGCCGCCCTGGCAGCGGTACTTGGTTTGCGTGTAATCGTCCAGGCCGTAGCGCGAGCCTTCGCGGCCGTAGCCCGATTCCTTCACCCCGCCGAACGGCGCCGCTTCCGACGCCAGCACCCCTTCGTTGATGCCGACCAGGCCCGTCTCCAGCCGCTCGCTCACGCGCGCCACGCGGACGATGTCGCGCGAGTAGAAGTAGGCGGCGAGGCCGTACGGGGTATCGTTGGCCAGCCGGACGACCTCGTCCTCGTCCGCGAAACGGAACAGCGGCACCACCGGACCGAAAGTCTCTTCCGAGGCCAGCGCCATGTCGTGACTGGCCTCCGCGATCACGGTCGGCGCGTAGTAATTGGGGCCGGAGGCGACGTCGTTGGCCAGGCGCTTGCCGCCGACGACCAGCCGGCCGCCTTTGGCCAGCGCGTCGCGCACGTGGGCGTCGATCTTGTCGACCGCGCGGGCGTTGATCATCGGGCCGATCTGCGCGTCCGCCCAGGTGGCCGGGCCGACGCGCAGCGCTTCCACGCGGGCGGCCAGTTTTTGCGTGAACGCGGCGTAGACCGCATCGTGCACGTAGACGCGGTTCGGGCTCACGCAGGTCTGCCCGCCGTTGCGGAACTTGGCCGCCATCAGGCCGTCGACCGCGGCGTCCAGGTCGGCATCGTCGAACACGATGAACGGAGCATTGCCGCCGAGTTCGAGCGACAGGCGTTTCAGCGTGCCGGCCGATTCGCGCGCCAGGTGTTTGCCGATCGCGGTCGATCCGGTGAAGGTGATCTTGCGCACCCTGGCATCATGCAGCCATGCGCCGACCACGTCCGCCACCCGGTCGCGCGACGTGGTCACGATATTCAGCACGCCCGCGGGAATCCCCGCTTCCTCCGCCAGACTGACGAGCGCCAGCGCCGTCAGCGGCGTGTCTTCCGCCGGCTTGGCCACGACGGTGCAGCCGGCCGCGAGGGCCGGCGCGATCTTGCGGGCGATCATCGCCAGCGGGAAGTTCCACGGGGTGATGGCGGCCACGACGCCCACCGCTTCCCGCGTCACCGTCAGCTGCTTGCCGCGCACCTGTTCGGGGATGATGTCGCCGTAGCCCCGCACGGCCTCCTCGGCAAACCATTCGACGTAGGATGCGCCGTAGGCCACTTCGCCGCGCGCCTCGGCCAGCGGCTTGCCCTGTTCGCGCGAAATGAGTTTTGCCAGATCTTCCGTGTTGGCCACGATCAGCGCATGCCAGCGCTTGAGGAAGCGGGCGCGTTCGCGCGCGGGCCGGGCGCGCCAGTCCGGCAGCGCGGCCTGCGCGGCGGCGACGGCCAGCAACGCGTCGTCCGCGCAGCTGGCGGGCACGGCGGCGAAGCACTCGTCCGAGGCCGGGTCGGCGACGTCGTAGCGGGCGCCGCTGCTGCTGTCGCGCCATAGTCCATCGATGAAGTTGTGCTCCTTGAGCAGGTCGGTACGGGTTAGTGTCAGAGTCATGATCATGAGTCCTTGTGTGGAAGCGGGAAGGGCCGGCAAGCGTTGCGGCACCGTTTCATGGTAGGCCCGCCCGTGCGACAGGAGTGTGCGGACGGCGGGCGGGAAAGCGGCGGAAATTGCGTATTTCGCGCCGCGGCGGCATGTTGTGCCGTGGGTCAGTCCAGCAGTCGTCCCAGCCGCACGACGGTCACGCCGGGACGCAGCTGGCGCAGCGACGGCATGACCAGCACGCAGTCCGGATACGGCGTCGTGACCGGCTCGCCGTCGCGCCAGCCGATCACGCTACCGGCGTCGCGGAAGGTTTCCAGGCCGGTGAAGTCGGCGGCAAAACGGAAGTCCATGCTGGACGCGACGACGGGCTCGGTGACGCGCACCACGCGCGTGGCGGCAGGCGGCGTTTGCAGCCACGCGGCCGGCAGGTCGGACGGTTCGACGACCCCGTGCAGCAGCAGGAAGTGGGCCGTGACGTCCCGGGCGACGTCCACCGCGCCGGCTTCCCAGTGCTGGCCGCATTCGACCAGCAGCGCGTTCCTGGCGCTGTCCGGATCGCCGAAGCCCGCATAGTCGCGCATGCGCCGGCCTTCCGGGTGGCCTTCGTCGCTGACGATCCAGGCGGGCGTGCCGAGCCGGCGCGCCAGCGCGATGCCCTTGTCCAGCGGGCCGCAGACCGACAGCGGCGCGCTGCGTTCGTGCATCGAATGCAGGTCGAGCAGGACGTCGACGGTATCGAGCACGGGCCGCAATTGCCGCGCGCGGCGCAGCTCGGACGAATCGCGGGCCGCGTCGTCGAGGATGGCCGCGGTCCACACGCGGTTGAGATCCTGGTCGACGAAGCGCGAGGCGTCGGGATTGGCCGGGTCGAAGCGCAGGTAGGCCTCGACGTTGGCGAAGGCGAGCGTCAGCCTGCCCCTGCGCGGACGGATGCCGAGGCCGAGCAGGTCCGCGACGGCGATGGCGCCGCACACCTCGTTGCCGTGGGTGAGCGCGTTGACCATCACGTGCGGACCCGGCACGCCGCTGTCGTACGTGTACAGGTAGGGAATGCCGCCGTTCCCGGCGGCGTAGGGGTGCAGGTCCGGGAAGGCGACGTCGATCGGATAGGCGGAACGCGTGGCGGTGTCCATGATCACGCCCCCGCCACTGCCGCCGCGATGGCCTGGCCCACTTCCGTGGTCGAGGCCTGGCCGCCCAGGTCCGCCGTGTGCGGGCCGTCGCGCAGCACCTGCTGGATGGCGGCCAGGATGGCGTCGTGGGCCTGGCGCCCGGGGCCGCCGTCGGCATCGAGGAAGTCGAGCATCATCGCGCCCGACCAGATCATGCCGATCGGATTGGCGATGTTCTTGCCGTAGATGTCCGGTGCCGAGCCATGCACCGGCTCGAACAGCGACGGGAAGGTGCGTTCGGGATTCAGGTTGGCCGACGGCGCCAGGCCCAGCGTGCCGGTGCAGGCAGGGCCGAGGTCGGACAGGATGTCGCCGAACAGGTTCGATGCGACCACCACGTCGAAGCGCTGCGGCTGCAGCACGAAGCGCGCCGACAGGATGTCGATGTGCTGCTTGTCCCAGTCCACGTCGGGGTACTGTGCCGCCATCGCGGCGGCGCGGCCGTCCCACCACGGCATGCTGACGGCCAGGCCGTTGCTCTTGGTGGCGACCGTGACATGCCTGCGCTGCCGCTGCCGCGCCAGCTGGAAGGCGAAGCGCAGCACCCGGTCGCTGCCGATGCGCGAATGGACCGATTGCTGCATCACCACTTCGCGCTCCGTGCCTTCGTACATGATGCCGCCGACGGACGAATACTCGCCCTCGGTATTCTCGCGCACGATCATGAAGTCGATGTCGCCCGGCCTGCGGTTGGCCAGCGGGCAGGGTACGCCGTCGAACAGGCGGGCGGGGCGCAGGTTGACGTACTGGTCGAACTCGCGCCGGAATTTCAGCAGCGAGCCCCACAGCGACACGTGGTCGGGCACGGCGGCGGGCCAGCCGGCGGCGCCGAAGTAGATCGCGTCCATGCCGGACAACTGCGCCTTCCAGTCGTCGGGCATCATCTTGCCGGTGGCCGCGTAGTAGTCGCAGCTGGCCCATTCGATGTGCTTGTACTCGAGCCGGATGCCGAACCGGCTGGCGGCGGCGTCGAGCACGCGCAAGCCCTCGGGCATGACTTCCTTGCCGATGCCGTCACCCGGGATGACGGCGATGTTGTAGATGTGCTTCCCCATGAAGAACGCTCCTCGAAGATCGGTTGGGACGATGGATCCCCTTATCGTAGGCGCGAAGCGCCGGCGGGAACGGTCGTCGTGGGGGGCGCAAGTTGGGGGATGTTGTGTTTTTCAGGGCCGGTTCGGCATGTTATGCGGCACGAACCGCCTGCCCCGCCAGGAAGTCGCACACGGCCCGCGTGACGTCCGCGGTCGTCGCCGTCCCGCCGAGGTCGCGGGTGTGCAGCGACGGCGTCGCGGTCACGCTTTCGATCGCGCGCATCACCTGCCGCGCCGCGCCGGACTCGCCCAGGTGGTCGAGTAGCATGGCGACCGACCAGAACGTGCCGATCGGATTGGCGAGGCCCTTGCCCATGATGTCGAAGGCGGAACCGTGGATCGGCTCGAACATCGACGGATAACGGCCGTCCGGATCGATGTTGCCGGTCGGCGCGATGCCCAGGCTGCCGGCCAGGGCCGCGGCCAGGTCGCTGAGGATGTCGGCATGCAGGTTCGTCGCGACGATGGTGTCGAGCGTGGCGGGGCGGTTCACCATGCGGGCGGTCGCCGCGTCGACGAGTTCCTTGTCCCAGGCGACGTCCGGGAATTCTCTGGAGACCTGCAGCGCGATCTCGTCCCACATCACCATCGCGTGGCGTTGCGCGTTGCTCTTGGTGATGACGGTCAGAAATTTGCGCGGACGCGACTGCGCCAGCCTGAACGCGAAGCGCAGGATGCGCTCGACCCCGGCCCGCGTCATCATCGACACGTCGGTCGCGGCCTCGATCGGATGGCCCTGGTGCACCCGGCCGCCGACGCCCGCGTACTCGCCCTCCGAGTTCTCGCGCACGATGACCCAGTCCAGGTCGTCCGGCGCGCAGCGTTTCAGCGGGGCGTCGATGCCGGGCAGGATGCGCGTCGGACGCACGTTCGCGTACTGGTCGAAACCCTGGCAGATCTTCAGGCGCAGGCCCCACAGGGTGATGTGGTCGGGAATGTCCGGATCGCCGGCCGAGCCGAACAGGATGGCGTCCTTGTCGCGCAGCGCGTCGAGGCCGTCGGCCGGCATCATGACGCCGTGGCGCCGGTAATAGTCGCCGCCCCAGTCGAAGTCCTCGAACTCGACGTTGAACCCGGCGCCTGCCGCGGCCAGTGTTTCCAGTACCGCGCGCCCCGCCGGCACGACTTCCTTGCCGATGCCGTCGCCGGGAATGGTTGCGATCCGATACGTCTTCATGGTGCCTGTCTCCTGTGTGGATGATGTGGCGCTACTGTAGGCGGTGGACGAACGGAAATAACGTGGCTAGACTCAATGCATCTTTAACCTGGGATCAAGAATCGGGATGAGTACGGGCTTACAGCCAGCCGAGCTGGGGTTTTTCGTGTCGCTGGCAACCTGCGGGAGCCTGAGCGGCGCGGCGCGTGAACTCGGCGTCAGCACGGCTGCCGTCAGCAAGCGCCTGGCGCAGATGGAGGCGCGGCTGGGCCTGCCCCTGGTGAATCGCACGACGCGCCGCATGAGCCTGACGCCCGATGGCGAAGTGCTGCTCGAGCACGCCCGGCGCATCCTGGACGACATCGCCGACCTCGACCAGTTGCTGGGCGCGTCGAAAGGCCAGCCCAAGGGCCAGTTGCGGGTGAACGCGACGCTGGGTTTCGGCCGTCTACATGTCGCTCCCGCCATCTCGCGGTACGTGCTGCGGTATCCCGAGGTCGACGTCCAGCTGGCTTTGTCGGTCAGGCCGCCGCCCCTCACGGACGACCAGTTCGACGTCTGCATCCGGTTCGGCGAGCCGGCCGACGCGCGCGTGATCGCAAAGAAACTGGCGAGCAACCGCCGCCTGTTGTGCGCGTCGCCCGGGTACCTCGCGGCCCGCGGCACGCCGGCGAGCCCCGCAGACCTCGCGCGCCACAACTGCATCTGCATCCGCCAGGGCGACGACGCGCACGGGACGTGGCGCCTGCACCGGGACGGCGCCGGCGAAACCGTCAAGGTGCGCGGCAACCTGGCGACCAATGACGGCGAAACCGCGGTCAACTGGGCGCTCGACGGCCACGGCATCCTGCTGCGTGCGGAATGGGATATCGCGCGCTACCTCGACAGCGGACGGCTCGTGCAGGTACTACCGCAATACGTCACACCCGATGCGGACATCTATGCGGTCTATCCGCAGCACCGGCAGCAGTCGGCGCGCGTGCGTACGCTGGTCGCTTTCCTGGCGCAGGCATTCGAAGCGTCGTTCGATTGATCTCCTACATTTGCCGGAACTGGTGCTGGTAAGCCTGCGACACGGGCAGCCAGCGCACCGAATTCACCAGGCGCACGCTGAGCACGCCGTCGATGCGCTGCACGCTGTCGATCGCGCCGACGTTGACGATGGCGCTGCGCGAAATGGGCCAGAACCTGGCCGGGTCCAGCTGGCCCAGCAAATCCTTGAGCGGCGTGCGGATATGCGCCTCGAACTTCGCGGTGACGACGCAGGTGTACTTGGCTTCGGCATGAAAACACTGGACGTCGTTGATGCCGATGAAGCGCAATTGCCCGCCGTACGACGCCTGTATCCATTGCAGCGGCCCGTTCCTGATGGGCGCGGACAGCGCGGACAGGTCGGCCGGCTGCTTGCCGAGCGCCGTCTGCAGGCGGGCAATCGTCACCGCCAGGCGCGCCGGGTCGAGCGGCTTGAGCAGGTAGTCGACCGCGCCGTGGTCGAACGCATCGACGGCGTAATCATTGTAGGCAGTCAGGAAAACGCTGTGGCAGCGGCCGGCGGCCACGCGTGCCAGTTCGACGCCGTTCAGGCCGGGCATGCGCACGTCCAGAAAAGCGATCTGCGGTGCCAGCCCGGACAGCATGCGCGCACCGGTGACGCCGTCGGCCGCCTCGCCGACTGGTGGCGCACACGCCGCCGTCCGTGCCCGGCTCGAGACGCAGCTCGGCCGCGTCGCCGTACATCGCGGCCAGGCGTTCCTGCAGGTTCACCAGGCCGACGCCGTCGCCCAGTTCGGCCTGGAAGCCGGCGCCGTCGTCTTCCACGCCGATGCGCAGACGCCCGGCGGCGCACACGGCCGCCACGCGCACCGACCCGCCTTCGACCTTGGGCTCGATCCCGTGCTGGATGGCGTTCTCGATCAGGGTCATCACGGACAGCGGCGGGATCTGGCACGCAAGCGCTTCTTCGCTGGCGGCGATGTCGAAGCGCAGGCGCTCGCCCATGCGCATCCTGATGATGTCCAGGTAGGCCCGGGCACGTTCCAGTTCCTGCCCCAGCGACGTGCTCTGGGCGCGCAGGTCGGGCATGGCCGAACGCAGGAACTGGTTCAGGTGGTGGAGCAGTTGTTCGGCCGCGGACGCGTCCTGCCGGATCAGCGCGCGGGCATTGGCCAGCGTGTTGTAGAGGAAGTGCGGTTCGATCTGGCCTTGCAGGGCCGCCAGGCGCGCTTCGAGCAACTGGCGCTTCGTCGTCTCCTCGCGCATCCGCTGCGCCTCCTGCTCGGCTGCCCGCCGGGCCCAGCGGGAGCGCGTCGCCGCGACTTCAGCCGGTACGACGAGCAGGACGGTGACAGCCAGGGCGCCCAACCGGGGCAGGGAAGAGACCGCCGTGGGCACCCCCATATCGTCGATGTAGTAAGCGAACACGTTGCCCAGAAGCCAGCTGTTGATCACGGCCACGACGAGTACGCACCAGCACGCGATGCCGTTATCGAAACAGACGCTTTGCAGGACGATGCGCGTGCAGGCGGCGAGCACATACGCGCCGAGCAGGCCCGTAAAGCAGGTCAGCCAGGTATTCCAGTACGCGTAGAATTGCGCGCCCACCACGCGCACGCCGAACAGGACACCGACGAGGATCAGTGGCACCAGCGGCCAATCGGCCTGCCGCAAATGCCGCCAGACGGGCGCGGCGACGTGTGCCTTGAGGATAGTGTGCTCATTGCTTGAACTCCAGGTTCGGCGTCGCGACGGCCGCCGCGGTGCCGGCGGGGAAGATCGATTCGGTCTGGGCGGGCAGGGGCAGGTCGGGCCACCGCCTGGCCAGCAGGGCTTCCCGTTCCGCGGCACGGTCCTTCAGGCGCAGCCGGGACAGCCGGATCTCGGCCTTGACGAGGCTGGCGACGCCCAGGCTGCAGCGGGTCGCGTCGGGTGCGACCTTGACGGGCACGTTATGCTCGATCCAGCGGCGGGTATGCCAGAGGGCGTCCACGGACACCCTGGCGCCGGTCCGGCTGCCGTCGCATTCGACGAGCAGCTCGACGTCTTTTTTGCCCTTCGTGCGCCGCATGACCTCGGGTTCCAGCTCGGCGCGCGAATACAACGAGACGATCATGGTACGCCCGCGCCACGGCGTCGCATCGATGGTGTGAACGACGGTGAGCGGCCGCCCCGCGGGGGCGTCTTCCTGCTTGACGATGACCAGCTCGGCCGGGCTGCCGTCCCGTGGCCGGTCCACGCCGATGTCGTCCAGTCCCGCGACCACGTTGTGGGCGGCCCAGCCGCTGGGCAGGCCCGGTGTTCTCACGGCGTCCACATGGCGCATGCCGCTCGCCACGCTCAGCCCCGTTGCCAGTACCGCGATCACGCCGACGGCAATCCAATGCTTCACTTGCTTGCCCTTCCTTGACATGAGGATGGGCCATCATAGGGCGTGCCGGAGGGGGCGTTCAAGATTCTTGCGATGGAGGCGCCGGCGGGGCCGACGAATGCCGGCATCCGTGCGATGGGTGCACGGCCGGCATGTCCTTTCTCAGGCGGAGCGCCACGTCCAGGTCCGGAATACAAGCCGCCGCGCTGATCGCGCCGTGGAAATCCGAGAGACTTCCCCTGTTTTCGCATTGCTACACTAGCCTCGTGTGCGTAATGACGGGGGCGACATGAGCAATGCGTTGGTGAGCCTGGCATGCATGTTCGGCATGTGCGGGCCGGGTTCGACGAGTTTCGACCAACTGCCTCTCGACCAGGCCATTGCCTATAAATTCGGCAACGGCAGCCGGACCGTGGCGATCTTTTCCGACGTGGATTGCGCACCGTGCCGCACCATGCACCGGGAAATCGACAAGCTGGACGATACGACGGTCTACGTCTTCGTCTATCCGCTGCTTTCAGGTGGACAGAACCAGGCGCTGCTGGAGCATATCTGGTGCGCGCCCGACCGGCGCGAGGCCCTCGATCGCGCCATGACGGGAAAAGCCGTCGGGGAGGCTTCCTGCGATGCGCCGGTCAAGAAAAATCTCGGTACGGGATTCGCGCTCGGCATCAAGTCCGTGCCCGCCATGATCGCGCCCAACGGGAAGATCAAATACGGCGGGCAGACGAGCGAGGAACTGGCGCGCTGGATCGCGGCGAACCAGAAACCCCGCTGATTTACGCCGCGGCCTTCAGGCGCCGCGCCACGTCCATCGCGAAATAGGTGAGCACGCCATCCGCGCCCGCGCGCTTGAACGACATCATCGTTTCCATGATGACCTTGTCCGGGTCGAGCCAGCCATTCTGGAACGCGGCCTGCAGCATCGCGTACTCGCCGCTGACCTGGTAGGCGAAGGTCGGCACCTTGAACTCGTCCTTCACGCGGCGCACGACGTCCAGGTACGGCATGCCGGGCTTGACCATGACCATGTCCGCGCCTTCCGCGATGTCCAGCGCCACTTCGCGCAGGGCTTCGTCGCTGTTGGCCGGGTCCATCTGGTACGTGTTCTTGTCGGCCTTGCCCAGGTTGGCGGCCGAGCCGACGGCTTCGCGGAACGGGCCGTAGTAGCCGGACGCGTACTTGGCCGAGTAGGCCATGATGCGCGTGTGGATGAATTCCTTCTCTTCCAGTGCCATGCGGATCGCGCCGATGCGGCCGTCCATCATGTCCGACGGGGCGACGACGTCGACGCCGGCCTCGGCCTGGGCCAGCGCCTGGCGCGTCAGCATCGCGATCGTCTTTTCGTTGACGATGTAGCCGTTTTCGTCCGGCAGGCCGTCCTGGCCGTGGGTCGTGTACGGGTCGAGGGCGACGTCCGTCATGATGCCCAGTTGCGGGAAGTGACGCTTCAGCTCGCGCACGGCGCGCGGCACGAGGCCGTCCGGGTTGGTCGCTTCGACGCCGTCATACGTCTTCAGCGACGCCTCGATGACGGGGAACAGCGCGAGCACGGGGATGCCCAGCGCGACCGCTTCCTCGGCCACCTTCAGCAGCAGGTCGACCGACAGGCGCTCCGCGCCCGGCATCGACGCGACCTGCTGGCGCTGGTTCTGGCCGTCGAGGATGAACACGGGGTAGATCAGGTCGGAGGCGGTGACGACGTTTTCGCGCATCAGGGCGCGCGAGAACGGGTCGCGGCGCATGCGGCGCATGCGCACGGCGGGGTATTGCGAAGGCGTGATGATCGGCATGTCGGTTCCTGAAGGTTATTGCTCGGCGTCGGCCGGAGCGTCGTTCAGGCCGAGCAGTTCGATGATCTTGTCGTTGGCTTCCTCGATGCCGATGCGCTTCAGGGCCGAGAACAGCTGGACGGTGAACGGAAAGCCGTTGCCTTCCTCGTCGACATAGCTGTCCAGCACTTGCTGCGCCTGGCGCAAGGCATTGACGGATTCGTTGCGGTTGAGCTTGTCGACCTTCGTGAGGATGCAGTGGATCGGCTTGCCCGTCGGGGCGAACCATTCCAGCATCTGGATGTCGAGCTCGGTGAACGGGCGGCGCGAATCCATGATCAGGATGAGCGCGGCCAATTGTTCCCGCCGCTGCACGTAGTCGCCCAGCAGCTTTTGCCAGTGCAGCTTGGCATCGCCCGACACTTCGGCGTAGCCGTAGCCCGGCAAGTCGACGAGCAGGCCTTCGATTTCCTCGACCTTGGTCGGATCCTTGCGGTGCATGGCGACGTGCGCCCCGCCGATCGAGAAGAAATTGATGTGCTGCGTGCGGCCGGGGGTCTTGGACGCGAAGGCGAGGCCCTTCTGGTTCGTCAGGATATTAATCGCCGTCGATTTACCCGCATTGGACCGGCCGGCGAAGGCGATTTCCGGCACCTGGGTCTTGGGAAGATCCCGCAACTGGTTGACGGTCGTGAAAAAACGGGCTTGCCAGAGTTTGGACATGGGGACTGAAGCGAAAAAGACAACGAAGGTGAGGGCAGGAAACAAAGGCTATTGTACAATAGGGAGTTACCTGCCGCCGGCGAGCCTGAAGGCTGGATTGCCGAAGCGGGGGCACGAGCATGACCGCTGCACTGCAACTGCAAGTTTATCTTTGACTTTTTCAGGGTGCTTGAATGAATCGTGTGTTCCAACCGGCCGCGTGTGCGGCGATCGTGAAGTCCTTGCTGGCCAGTTTCCTCATCGTGGGCAGCGCTCTTGCAGCGGACGCGGCCCACGCGCCCCCGGCCGCCGCCAAGGCCGATCCGGCCAAGGGCGGTTCCCTCTACGACACCGGCGACAACGCCCGCGGCCTGCCCGCCTGCGCGTCGTGCCACGGCGCCGGCGGCAATTCGACCATCAACACGAATCCCAAGCTGGCCGGACAGGTCGACGCTTACCTCCACAAGCAACTCGTCGACTTCACGACGCCGGCCCGCAACCAGCCCGTGATGACGACGTACGCCAAGATGCTGAGCGAGGACGAAAAGAAGAACATCGCCGCCTACCTCGCCACGCAGCAGCCCAAGCAGGGCGCCGCACGCAACAAGGACACGCTCGAATTGGGCCGCAAGATCTATCGCGGCGGCATCGCCGACCGCGGCGTGGCCGCCTGCGCGAGCTGCCACGGCGCCACCGGTTCCGGCATCCCGGCCCAGTATCCGCGCGTGGCCGGCCAGCACCAGGATTACACGATTGCCCAGTTGCAAGCGTTCAAGACCGGCGCCCGCAGCAACAGCCCACAGATGGCCACGCTGGCCAAGCGCCTGTCGGACGATGAAATGAAGGCCGTGGCTGACTATATCGCCGGCCTGAAGTAATACATAAGCAAAGATGTAGAGCCGCATGATCGGCCTACAATAAAATAAAAGCAGGAAACAACAGGGAAGGGCGGCCGCGCAAGCGGTGCGCCCTTTTGTTGTATCCTCATTGAATGTTGTGTCTAGAGTGAAAGTCGATGAGCACCACCGGAATTGAACTGAAGACGCGCCGGCGCGGCGTGGCCGAAACGGTCGAACTGCTGTCCTCGATGCGTTTCGCGATCACCCTGCTGGTCATGATCGCGATTGCGGCCATCATCGGCACCATCCTGCAGCAGGACCGGGCGATGCCCGATTACGTGAACCAGTTCGGGCCGTTCTGGTTCGAGGTGTTCCGCAAGCTCGGCCTCTACACCGTGTATTCGGCCTGGTGGTTCCTGCTGATCCTCGCGTTCCTGATCGTTTCCACGAGCCTGTGCATCGCGCGCAATGCGCCGAAAATGATCCGCGACATGCGAAGCTGGCGCGATTCCGTGCGCGAAGAATCGCTGCGTAATTTCCACCACCGGAGCGAATGGAACGCGCCGCTGGACATGGTCCCGCTCGCGCAGCAGACGGCGTCCCGTCTCGTCGACGCCGGCTACAAGGCGAAGATGGTCGACAAGGCGGGCGGTGTGCTCGTCGCCGCGAAAAAGGGCGCCGGCAACAAGTTCGGCTACATCTTCGCGCACACGGCCATCATCGTGATCCTGCTGGGCGGCCTGCTCGATTCGAACCTGCCTATCCGCTTCCAGCAATGGTTCATGGGCAAGACGCCGTATGCGGGCACGGGCCTCATCTCCGCCATCCCGGCGCAGCACCGCCTGGGCCTCGGCAACCCGACCTTCCGCGGCAACACGATGATCCCCGAAGGCCAGGCGAGCGACACGGCGCTGCTCCAGCAGGCCGACGGCGTGCTCGTGCAGGATCTGCCGTTCACCATCGAGCTGCGCAAATTCATCATCGACTTCTACTCGACGGGCATGCCGAAGCTGTTCGCCAGCGAAGTCGTGATCCGCGACCACGAGACGGGCAAGACCTTCCCCGCCACCATCAAGGTCAACGAGCCGCTGATCTACCGCGGCATCGCCGTCTACCAGTCCAGCTTCGAGGATGGCGGCAGCAAGCTCAAGCTGACGGGCTGGCCGATGACGGGCACGAGCGACAAGTCGTTCGCGTTCGAGGGCGAAGTCGGCAATGCGACCGAGTTGAAGCAGGGCGCCGACGTGTACGCCGTCGAGTGGTCGGGGTTCCGGCCGTTCAACGTCGAGAACACGAGCCAGAACAACGATGCGCGCGCCGTCACCAAGGGCAAGAGTCTTGAAGAACAGTTCGCCCAGACCTTGTCGCAGCACTCCGGTTCGGCCGCGAAAAACGCCGGCAACAAGGACCTGAAAAACGTCGGTCCCAGCGTGCAATACAAGCTGCGCGACAAGACGGGCCAGGCCCGCGAATACCTGAACTACATGCAACCCGTGACCCTGGAAGGCCATGAAGTGTTCCTGGCCGGCGTGCGCAGCAATCCGTCCGACCAATTCAGTTTCCTGCGCATCCCGGCCGACGACGACCACGGCCTGCGCGAATGGATGCGCCTGCGCGCCGCGCTGGCCGACCCGTCGCTGCGCGAAGAGGCGGCCCGCCGCTATGCCGCACGCGCGCTGCCGCCGGGCGACGCGAGCGGGGCGCTGTCCGCGCAGCTGCAGGAATCGGCCGCCAAGACGCTCGCCATCTTCGCGGGCGACGGCAACCAGGGCGGCTACCTGGCCGTGTCAAAATTCCTCGAACGCATCCCCGCCGCGGAACAGGAAAAGGCGGCCACCGTGTTCATGAAGATGCTCAACGGCGCCATGTGGGAGCTGTGGCAGGCCGCGCGCATGCGCGCCGGCGAGCAGCCCGCCACGCCCACGGAAGCCCACGGCCGCTTCCTGCAGCAGGCGACGAACGCCTTGTCCGACAGCTTTTTCTACGGCGCCCCCGTATTCCTCGCGCTGGACGATTTCAAGGAAGTGAAGGCGTCGGTGCTGCAGGTGACGCGCTCGCCCGGCAAGAAAGTGGTCTACGTGGGCTGTTTGTTGCTGGTGCTGGGCATCTTCTCGATGTTCTACATCCGCGAGCGCCGTGTCTGGGTGTGGGTGAAACCGGCGCCGGACGGCGGCGCGCACGCGCTGATGGCGATGAGCACGCAGCGCAAGACGCTCGATTTCGAGCGCGAATTCGAAGACTTGAAGACCAAATTGCCGCAATCGGCGTAAGCTAGCAGAGCAAGGAAACAGGAGACACCCATGGACATTTCATCCGCATCGCAAGCGCAAGGCGCGGCGTACACCCGCCCGCCGGGCTTCTTCAAGCGCCTGACGGCCATCGACTGGCTGTTCGGCGCGGGCCTTCTCGCCGCCGCGCTGTACGCGCTCAGCCGCTTCGGCGCCTACATGGACGTCTACGAGCAGGCGATCCTGGTGCTGGCCGCGCCGACCTTCGCGTTCGTCGGCTGGACCTTCAAGCCGGTACGGTGGCTGATGCCGCTCGTCGCGCTGCTGGCGCTGTGGGCCGTGCAGCTGTACGGCGGCACGCTCGATGCGGCGAACCAGAAATTCTTCCTGAAATACATGTTGTCGAGCCAGTCCGCGATCCTGTGGATGAGCGCGCTGTTCGTGTTCTCGACCGTGTTCTACTGGCTCGGTCTGCTCACCCGTTCGCCGTTCGGCGGCAGCGTCGGTTCCAAGTTGTGCTGGGCCGCCGTCGTGCTGGGTTTCACGGGCATGATGGTGCGCTGGTACGAGTCCTACCTGATCGGCACCGACGTCGGCCACATCCCCGTGTCGAACCTGTACGAAGTGTTCATCCTGTTTTCGATGATCACGGCGATGTTCTACCTGTACTACGAGCAGCGTTACCAGACGCGCCAGCTGGGCCCGTTCGTGCTGCTCGTGATCTCGGCCGCCGTCGGCTTCCTGCTGTGGTACACGGTGGCGCGCGACGCCGCCGAGATCCAGCCGCTCGTGCCCGCGCTGCAGAGCTGGTGGATGAAGATCCACGTGCCGGCGAACTTCATCGGCTACGGCACGTTCGCGCTGGCCGCCATGGTGGGCTCGGCCTACCTGCTGAAGTCGCACGGCATCCTGGCCGACCGCCTGCCGTCCCTGGACGTGCTGGACGACGTGATGTACAAGGCGATCTCGGTCGGTTTCGCATTCTTCACCGTCGCCACGATCCTGGGCGCCCTGTGGGCGGCCGAGGCGTGGGGCGGCTACTGGTCGTGGGACCCGAAAGAGACGTGGGCGCTGATCGTCTGGCTGAACTACGCGGCCTGGCTGCACATGCGCCTGATGTCCGGCCTGCGCGGCCGCGCGGCGGCGTGGTGGGCGCTGATCGGCCTCGTCGTGACGACGTTTGCCTTCCTGGGTGTGAACATGTTCCTGTCGGGCCTGCATTCGTACGGCAAGCTGTAATGTGTTCGTTTATGTCCGTTGGCGGGATTTGGTAACAAATCGACGCCCGGACGACCCTCCGGCGCCGGATAGTGTAACGTTCATATGTCGAGAGAAACACTACATACAGCCGGAGCCGCCATGTTGATCAGAAAAAATCCGAACGGCATCGATCTGCCGTTCCCGTCCGAAATCACGCCGCGCGAGGTCTACGAAGGCCGGCGTGCCTTCCTCGCCAAAGTGGCGGCATCGGCCGTCGTCGGCTCGTCGCTGTGGGAAATGGCCACGCGTGAAGCATTCGCACAGGGCGCCGTGCAAAAGGTGCCCGCCACGCGCAACCCGGCGTTCTCGACGAACGAGAAGCAGACCTCGTTCGAAGACGCGACCCACTACAACAATTTCTATGAATTCGGCACGGACAAGGCCGATCCGGCCGCCAACGCGCACACCCTGCGCACGCGGCCGTGGACCGTGCAGATCGAAGGCGAAGTCAAGAAGCCGCAAACGATCGACCTCGACCGCTTGATAAAACTGGCGCCGCTGGAAGAGCGGATCTACCGCCTGCGCTGCGTCGAGGGCTGGTCGATGGTGATTCCATGGGTCGGCTATTCGCTGTCGAACCTGATCCGCCAGGTCGAACCGACGAGCAACGCGAAATACATCGAATTCACGAGCCTGGCCGACCGCAGCCAGATGCCGGGCGTAAAGAGCCGCGTGCTGGAATGGCCGTACGTGGAAGGCTTGCGCATGGATGAAGCCATGCATCCGCTGGCGCTCCTCACCGTGGGCATGTACGGCCAGGTGCTGCCGAACCAGAACGGCGCCCCCGTGCGCATCGTCGTGCCGTGGAAATACGGCTTCAAGTCGGCGAAATCCATCGTCAAGATCCGCTTCCTGCGCGACCAGCCGCGCACGGCGTGGAACGGCATCGCGCCCGACGAGTACGGCTTTTATTCGAACGTGAACCCGAACGTCGACCACCCGCGCTGGTCGCAGGCGTCGGAGCGCCGTATCGGCGAGGGCGGCCTGTTCACGCCCAAGCGCAAGACGCTGCTGTTCAACGGCTATAACGAGGTGGCCTCGCTGTACACGGGCATGGACCTCAAAAAGAATTTCTGAGCGGGGCTGCGATGGCGTTCAATCCGACCCCGACCCGATTCAAGGCCCTGAAGGCTGTCCTCTTTCTGCTGGCGCTGCTGCCGTTCCTGCGCATGGCCTGGCTGACGGCGGCCGGGGTGCCGGTCGACCCCGTCGAATTCCTCACGCACGGCAGCGGCGACTGGGCCTTGTACCTGTTGTGCGCCACGCTCGCCATCACGCCGCTGCGCCGCCTGACGGGCTGGAACTGGGTGGTCAAGCTGCGCCGCATGGCCGGCCTGTTCACGTTCTTCTACGCCTTCATGCACTTCATGACGTTCCTGTGGTTCGACCATTTCTTCGACGTCGCCGCCATGTGGAAAGACGTGCTCAAGCGGCCGTTCATCACGGTGGGCTTCGCCGCCTTCGTGCTCCTGGTCCCGCTGGCGGCGACGAGCACGAATGCGATGATCAGGCGCCTCGGCCGCAACTGGGCCCGGCTGCACAAGATCATCTACGCGATCGCGCCGCTGGCGATCCTCCACTACTGGTGGATGAAGGCCGGCAAGCACAACTTCGAGCAGCCCATCGTGTGGGGCAGCGTCGTGGGCGTGCTCCTGCTGTTGCGCGTGTGGTGGAGCCTCAGCCGCACGCGTGCCGAAAAACGTGTCACGCCTGCTTCCGTGCGATCATGACGACATGAAGTGGCCCCTCGCGCTGGTGATCGTCGTGGTTCTGGCCCTCGTGCTCGTGTTCGGCATGGGGCGGCCGCGCTATGGCCTGCTCGAACGCTGTCTCGACCTGGGCGGTCGCTGGAACGAGCAGGCGGCCGCGTGCGCGGCGCAGATGTGGCCGGACGATCGGTCACGGGGGAGGGAATGAAATTGGGCCCCCGCCTGCGCGGGGGCGACGTTGATTATTTGACGATGGTCTCGAGCGCGAACAGCTCCGCCGGATTCTCCCGGCGGCGGATCACGTGCACCTGGTCCCCGTCGACGAGCACCTCGGCCGCGCGGCCGCGCGTGTTGTAGTTCGACGCCATCGTGAACCCGTAGGCACCGGCCGCCATCATGGCCAGCACGTCGCCCGGCTCGACGGCCAGCGCGCGGTCGCGGGCGAGCCAGTCGCCCGATTCGCACACGGGGCCGACGAGGTCGTAGGTCACGGCGTCGCCGGCGCGCTGCACGACCGGCTTGACGTCCATCCACGCCTGGTACAGGGTCGGGCGGGCCATGTCGTTCATGGCGGCGTCGACGACGCAGAAGTTCTTTTCCTCGCCCGGCTTCAGGAATTCCACCGACATCAGCAGCACGCCCGTATTGCCCACGATCGAGCGGCCCGGTTCGAAGATCACCTTGATCGGCCGGCCGCCGTGCCGTTCCGCGCGCCACGCGTCCACGCGCGCGAACACGCGCTCGACGTAGTGGGCGATCGGCACCGGCGAGTCCTCGCCCGTGCCGTAGTCGATGCCCAGGCCGCCGCCCACGTCCACGTGGTGGAGGTGGATGCCCTCGGCGCCCAGCGCGTCGATCAGCTCGATCAGCTTGTCCAGCGCTTCCAGCAGCGGGGCGTCGTCCAGCAGCTGCGAGCCGATGTGGCAGTCGATGCCGACGACGTCCAGGTGCGGCAGCTGCGCAGCCGTGCGGTAGGTGTCCAGCGCGTCCGAGAACGCGACGCCGAACTTGCTGGCCTTCAGGCCCGTGGCGATGTAGGGGTGGGTCTTCGGGTCGACGTTCGGGTTCACGCGCAGCGAGATGGGCGCGCGCTTGCCCATGCGGCCCGCGACGTCGTTGATGCGGTGCAGTTCGGGAATCGACTCGACGTTGAAGCACAGGATGCCCTTTTCCAGCGCCAGCGCGATCTCGGCCGCGGTCTTGCCCACGCCGGAGAAGATCACCTTGCCCGGGTCGCCGCCGGCCGCGATCACGCGCAGCAGTTCGCCGCCCGACACGATGTCGAAGCCGGCGCCTTCCCGGGCCAGCAGGTCGAGGATGGCCAGGTTGGAGTTCGCCTTCATCGCATAGCAGACGAGCGCATCGCGGCCCGCGCACGGGCGCGCGTAGCCGGCGAAGTTTTCCAGCAGCTGGGCTTTCGAGTAGACGTAGGTCGGGGTGCCGTGTTCGGTGGCGATGGCGGACAGGGGAACGCGTTCGGCGTGCAGGACGCCGTCTTGGTAGGTGAAGTGCGACATGATGTGCTTACTGTTGGCTGGCCGGCGAAGGCTGGTTCGGGGCTTGCGTATTGTTGGCGTTGGAAGTGCCGACCGGGACCGTCACGCCGGCAGCGGGGGCCGGGGGCGTGATCTGGGTAGCGGGGGCGGGAGTATTCGTCGTGCCGGCCGGTGCCGCGCTGGTGTGCGCGGCAGGGGTACGGGCGGGCGGCTTGGGCATGTAGAGCGGACCGGTCTGGCCGCAGGCCGACAGCGCCATCAGGGTCGCCAGGCTTGTCAGGAGCGCAAATGGGGACTTCACGATTAGAATCACGGTTTGATTAGCAGACCTTGGAGTGTAGCATGACCGAATCCGAATTTTTGGCCCTGGCCGAGTCCACCCTGAACGACATCGAGCAGGCGTTCGACCGCCTGTTCGAGCAGGATATCGTCGACGTCGAGTGCAAGCGCAGCGGCAACGTGCTCGAGATCGAGTTCGTCGACAACGGCTCGAAGATCATCGTCAACAGCCAAGCGCCGTTGCAGGAAATGTGGATCGCGGCCCGCGCCGGCGGCTTTCACTACAAGCGCGTGGGCGACGAGTGGCGCAATACGCGCGACGACACGGAGTTCTTCACGTCGCTGTCGGACTTCGCCACCCAGCAGGGCGGCGCGCCGGTCAAGCTGCGCTGATCGGTATCGGCATGCGTCCGGTGGGCGGAGGCCGCCCACCCTACGGCCGTATGGTGGGCACCCTGTGCCCACCATAGCGCGTGAATATCAGAACAACTCGTTCCTGACTGCGTCGCGCGACTTCTGCTCGGCCGCCGGGGCCACCGGCCCCACGTCGAGCGACTGCACGCCCGTACCCGGCGGATTCTCGGCGTAATAGAACTCATCGCCGTACTGCACGAGGCCCGGCGGCACCGGGCGATCGAGCACCGGTTCGGACTTGAGCGCCTTCTGCATGAAGCCGATCCAGATCGGCAGCGCCAAACCACCGCCCGTTTCCTTGTTGCCCAGGTTGCGCGGCTGGTCGTAGCCGATCCACGCGATGCCGACCAGGTGCGGCTGGTAGCCCGCGAACCAGGCGTCGATCGAATCGTTCGTCGTGCCCGTCTTGCCGGCGATGTCCGTGCGCTTCAGCACCTGCGACGCCTTGGCGGCCGTGCCGTAGCGGGCCACGTCCTTCAACATGCTGTCCATCAGCCACGCATTGCGTTCGTCGATGACGCGGTTGGCGTCGACGCCGGCGCGGTCCGGGCGCGCTTCCGACAGCACCTTGCCGTCCGCATCCGTCACCTTGGAGATGAGGTAGGGACTGATGCGGTAGCCGCCGTTGGCGAACACGGAATAGGCCCCGGCCATCTGCAGCGGCGTCGTCGCGCCGGCACCCAGCGCGAGCGTCAGGTAGGGCGGGTTTTTATCGGGATCGAAGCCGAAGCGCGTCGCGTATTCCTGGCCGTAGCGGGCGCCGATCTTGTTCAGGATGCGGATCGAGATCATGTTCTTCGACTTGGTCAGGCCGCGCCGCATCGTCATCGGGCCTTCGTACTTGTTGTCGTAGTTCTTCGGTTCCCAGGCCTGGCCGCCCGTCGCACCCGCGTCGAACGAGATCGGCGCGTCGTTGATCAGGGTGGCCGGCGAGAAGCCCCGTTCCAGCGACGCCGAATAGATGAACGGCTTGAACGACGATCCCGGCTGGCGCCACGCCTGCGTCACGTGATTGAACTTGCTGCGGTTGAAGTCGAAGCCGCCCACCAGCGCGCGGATCGCGCCGTCGTCCGGGTTCACCGCGATGAAGGCGGATTCCACTTCCGGCAGCTGCGTGATGTTCCACGACGAGCCGCCGTCCTGCGTCACGCGGATGACGGCGCCGCGGCGCACGCGCCGGGTCTCGGCCGCCTTCGACGACAGCCAGTCCTTGGCGAATGCCAGGCCGCTACCCGTGATCGCGATCTCTTCGCCGGAGGCCAGCACCGCCTTCACCTGCGTGGGCGACGCCGACAGCACGATGGCCGCGACGATGTCGTCCGAATCCGGATGCTCGGCCAGCTCCGCCTCGATGGCTTCGTCGGCTTCGCCCTTGGCGGACGGGATCTCGATGTATTTTTCCGGGCCGCGGTACGGGTGGCGGCGCTCGTAATCCATCACGCCGCGGCGCAGCGCGAGGTAGGCGGCGTCCTGGTCGGCCTTGGTGATCGTCGTGAACACGTTCAGGCCGCGCGTATACGTGTCTTCCTTGAACTGTTCGTACACGAGCTGGCGCGCCATCTCGGCCACGTATTCGGCATGCACGCCGAACGCCGTGCTGTCCGTCTTGATCTTGAGTTCCTCGTTCTTCGCCTGTTCGTACTGGGCGTCGGTGATGTAGCGCAGGTCGTGCATGCGCTGCAGGATGTACTGCTGGCGCATGCGCGCGCGCTTCGGATTGACGACCGGGTTGTACGCGGACGGCGCCTTGGGCAGGCCGGCCAGCATCGCCGCTTCCGCGACCGAGATGTCCCTCAGGTCCTTGCCGAAGTAGATCTGCGCGGCCGACGAGAAGCCGAACGCGCGCTGGCCCAGGTAGATCTGGTTCATGTAGACCTCGAGGATCTGGTCCTTGGTGAGGTTCTTTTCGATCTTGTACGCGAGCAGGGCCTCGTACGCCTTGCGCTTGAGGGTCTGTTCGGACGACAGGAAGAAGTTGCGGGCCACCTGCTGGGTGATGGTCGAGGCGCCCTGGCGCGCGCCGCCGGTCGCGTTGTGCACGGCCGCGCGCAGGATGCCCCAGTAGTCCACGCCGCCGTGTTCGTAGAAGCGGTCGTCCTCGATGGACAGCACGGCCTTCTTCATCACGTCCGGGATGTCCTTGAAGTGGACGAGGGTGCGGCGCTCCTCGCCGAACTCGCCGATCAGGACGTTATCGGCCGTGAAGATCCGCAGCGGCATCTTGGGCCGGTAGTCGGTCAGGGTGTCGAGGGCCGGCAGGTTCGGGTACGCCATCGCCAGCGCGAACACGACTACCAGCACCCCGCAGACGGCCAGGCCGGCCAGCGTGGCGAGGAGGGTCAGGAGGATGCGCTTGGGGGTGTGCTTCGGCGAAGGAGACTGCGGAGAGGGGCTGGCCCCGGGTTGGGATGCTTTCATGCGTAATGTCGGTCGCTTTATTGATCCATTTCATTATAAGTCACGCTTGTATCTGAGGCACGGCTAGACAAGTGGACAATAGGTGTGAAAAGAGCGGCAAGATTGATTGGTATCAGAGCGAAAAGAGTGTCGTTTTCACGCTGCGCACTAATATGTTCCCGTGTAGAAATTTCTTGTCCTCAAACATCAGTATTGCTACGATTCAAGTCGGTGCCTGATATATATGCACTTTATTTCTACCATTTCAATAGTTCCCCAAGCGGGCGTTCAAAGAAGCAGCAGAGAGGGAGTGCGCTCGTGATCAGTCTAGGTTCCTTGTTCGGACAAAAGAGCCCGCCGTTGGTCGGGCTCGACATCAGTACGTCCGGCGTGCGCCTGGTCGAGCTGTCGGACGGCGGCAAGGGTGAGTTGCGGCTGGAGCGCCATGCGGCGGAACCGCTGCCGCGCGGCGCCGTCGTCGACGGCAACATCGAGAACATCGACGCGGTGTCGGACGCCGTGCGCCGCGTCGTGCAAAAGAGCGGCACCCGCATCAAGCATGTGGCGCTCGGCATGCCGCCGGCCGCCGTCATCACCAAGAAGATCATCCTGCCGGCCGGCCTGCCGGAAGACCAGCTCGAAGTGCAGGTCGAGTCCGAGGCCAGCCAGTACATCCCGTTCGCGCTGGACGAGGTCAGCCTCGACTTCGACGTGATCGGCCCCGTCGCCAGTTCGCCCGAGGACATGGAAGTGATGCTGGCCGCCGCGCGCCGCGAAAAGGTCGAGGACCGCGTGGCCATCGCCGAAGCGGCCGGCCTCACGGCCATCGTGATGGACATCGAATCGTACGCCGCGCGCGCCGCGCTGCAGCGCCTCCTGGACAACGACAAGGGCCCGCAGGACCGCATCGTCGCGCTGTTCCAGATCGGCGCCAACGCGACCCACGTCTCGGTGCTGCAGAACGGCGAGACCGTCTACGAGCGCGAGCAGCCGTTCGGCGGCGTGCAGCTCACGCAGGACATCGTGCGCGCCTACGGCCTGTCGTTCGAGGACGCGGAAACGCGCAAGAAGACGGGCGACCTGCCGGACAATTATCGCGCCGACCTCCTGGGCCCGTGGCTGGAAAACGCCGCGCTGGAAGTCACGCGCGCGATCCAGTTTTTCTATACCTCGACGCCGTACACGCGCATCGACCAGATCGTCCTCGCCGGCGGCAGCGCCCAGTTGCCCGGCCTGCCCGACATCATCGCCGGCCGCACGCGCATCGCGACCAACCTTGTGGCGCCGTTCTTCGGCATGCAGTTGGGCCCCGCCGTGCGCGAGCAGCAGCTGCGCACGGACGCCCCCGGCTATCTCGTGGCCTGCGGCCTGGCACTGCGGAGGTTCGGCTGATGATCCGCATTAACCTGCTCCCGCACCGGGAAGCGAAGCGCAAGCAGAAACAGGCCGCGTTCGTCGCGTTGATGGCGCTGGGCGGCCTGGCCGGCGTCGCGCTCGTGCTGCTCGTGGGCGCGTACAACGCGAGCCGCATCGCGACCCAGAACGAACGCAACCTGGTGCTCAAGAACGCCAACGCGGAACTGGACAAGAAGATCAGCAAGATCGCCAGCCTGAAGGCCGAGATCGAGGCGCTGAAGGCGCGCCAGCAGGCCGTCGAGGACTTGCAGGGCGACCGCAACCAGCCCGTCTACCTGCTCGACGAACTGGTGCGCCAGACGCCGGACGGCGTGTACCTGAAAAGCTTCAAGCAGGACGGCCAGCGCGTGCTGCTGAACGGCTACGCGCAGTCGCAGGAGCGCGTGGCGGAGCTGCTGCGCAACCTGTCCGGCAGCTCGCCGTGGCTGGAGCGCCCGGACCTGACCGAGGTGCGCGCGGCCACGCTCGCGCAGAGCAAGACCGGCCGCAAGGTCGTCGAATTCACGTTGAACGTCGCGATCAAGCGCGCCCGCGCGGACGACGAGGACGCGAAACCGTCCAATGCAAAGACTGGCGGCACCAAGTCATGAACATCGATCTGAAACAGTCTTTCGCCGACCTGGCATCCCAGTTCGAGGGCCTGCAGGGCCGCCATCCCGGCCTGTGGCCGCTGGCGCCGCGCCTGTTGTGCGCGGCCGGCGTGATGGCGGCCGTCCTCGGCCTCGGCTACTTCTTCTACTGGAGCGGCCAGTTCGAGGAACAGGACGTCCTGGCCGCGCAGGAACTCAAGCTGCGCGACGACTACAAGGTCAAGATGGCGCAGGCGATCAACCTGGACGCGCTGGAAGCCCAGCAGCAGCAGGTGAACCGCTACGTCGAGCGCCTCGAAAAGCAGTTGCCGAGCAAGGCCGAGATGGCCGCGCTGCTGTCCGACATCAACCAGGCCGGCGTCGGCCGCGGCCTGCAGTTCGAGCTGTTCAAGCCGGGCCAGGTCCTGGTCAAGGATTACTACGCGGAGCTGCCGATCGCCATCAAGGTCACGGGCCACTACCACGACATCGGCGAATTCGCGGCCGACATGGCCAAGATGCCGCGCATCGTCACCCTGAACAACCTGGCGCTCACGGCCGGCAAGGACGGCACGCTGTCGCTGGACGCCATCGCCAAGACCTTCCGCTACCTCGACCAGGACGAACTGGACGCGCAGGCCAAGGCGCGCAAGGCGAAGAAGACCGCCAAGAAGGAGAAGGCATGAGCGCGCGCATCGCGATCGGCGCCCTGATGGCGACCACGCTGCTCGCCGGCTGCGGCGATTCCGACGTGCGCGAAGTGCGCGACTGGATGGAACAGGTCAAGCGCGACACGCGCCCGGCCGTGAAACCGCTGCCGGAACCGAAGGATTTCCTGCCGTACGCCTACGGCGCGAAGGATGCCGTCGACCCGTTCGAACCGAACAAGCTGCTGGGCGAACTGGCCCGCGCAGCCGCGACCTCGAACAACCCGAACCAGCCGGACCTGCAGCGCCCGCGCGAATTGCTGGAGACTTTCCCGCTCGACACCATGCAGATGGTCGGCATGATGGAGAAGGGCGGCACGCGCTTCGCGCTGCTGCAGGTCGACCGCTCGCTGTACCAGGTGAAGGCCGGCCAGCGCATCGGCCAGAACTTCGGCGTCGTCACGCACGTGGGCGAGGACGCCGTCGACATCCGCGAAACGGTGCAGGACGCCGCCGGCGAATGGACCGGGCGCATGACGAAGCTGGAGCTGCAAACCAAGGAGAACCGTAAATGACCCGATTCCTTTCCGCCGCGGGCGGCATGCTGCTGGCACTGGCCACGGTGTGCGCCTGGGCCCAGGACAACGCGATCGAGTCGATCAGCGCCAATCAGCAGGGCGGCAACGTCGTCATCCGCGTGGGCATGAAGGCGCCGCCGAAGCAGCTGCCGATCGGCTTTTCGATCACCAATCCGGCCCGCATCGCGCTCGATTTCGGCGCCACCGCCAACGCCACCGGCAAGACTGTCCAGGACATCAACCTGGGCGACGTGCGCGGCGTGAACGTCGTGCAGGCGGGCGAACGCACGCGCCTCGTGCTGAACCTCAAGCGCGTGCTGGGCTACGCCGCCGCCATCGACGGCAAGGACGTCATCGTCACCGTCGAAGGCTCGGGCGCACCCGCGCCCGCGCATTCTGCCGACACGTCCGGCCAGCCGGTCCGCGCGGCGACCGTCGCACCGGCCAGCGTGCCGCTGCTGCGCGACCTCGATTTCCGCCGCGGCACCAACGGCGAAGGCCGCATCGTCGTCGACCTGCCGAACGGCCAGGTCGCCGTCGACGTGCGCCAGGTGGGGCCGCAGATCCTCGTCGACTTCCTCAAGACGGGCGTCCCGCCGACCCTGCGCCGCCGCCTGGACGTGACCGACTTCGGCACGCCCGTGTCGCGCATCACGACGACGCCGCGGGGCGAGAACACGCACATGGTCGTCGAAGCCCACGGCAACTGGGAGCAGAGCGTCTACCAGAGCGACACCCAGCTCGTCATCGACGTCAAGCCCGTCAAGGAAGATCCGAACCGTCCGGCGGGCGGCGCCGGGGGCGCGGGCTACCGGGGCGAGAAGCTGTCGTTCAACTTCCAGAACGTCGAAGTGCGCCAGGCACTGCAGGCGATCGCCGACATCTCCGGCCTGAACATCATCACGAGCGACTCCGTCACCGGCAACCTCACGCTGCGCCTGAAGGACGTGCCGTGGGACCAGGCGCTGGACGTCGTCCTGCAGGCCAAGGGCCTCGACATGCGCAAGAACGGCAACGTGCTGTGGATCGCGCCGAAGGAAGAACTGCTGACCAAGGAAAAACTGGAGCTGGAGCAGAAAGCCCAGATCTCCGACCTGGAACCGTTGCGCTCCGAGATCTTCCAGCTGAACTACCAGAAGGCCGAGGCCTTCCGCACCGTGTTCGGCCTCGACCAGAACGGCAGCGCCAGCAGCGAGGGCGGCGGCAAGAACCGCGTGCTGTCCAAGCGCGGCAGCGCCATCATCGACCCGCGCACGAACCAGCTGTTCGTGACCGACATCGCGTCCAAGATCGAGGACATCCGCAAGCTGATCCAGAAGACCGACATCGCGACCAAGCAGGTGCTCGTCGAAGCGCGCCTCGTGGAAGCGAACGACGGCTTCTCGCGCAACCTCGGCGCCAAGCTCGGTTTCGCCGACCTGCGCACCCTGCGCGGCGGCGACTCGGGCTACCAGGTCAGCGGCAACCAGCGCGTGGCCATCGGCGGCAACCTGACGGGCGTGGGCCAGATCACGGGCCAGACGCCGGACACGGGCGACGGCTATACCAACTCCACCCTCGTGAACCTGCCGGCGGCCGGCATCAACGGCACGAATGCGCCGTCGATCGCGTTCTCGCTGTTCTCGTCGGCCGCGAACCGCTTCCTCAACCTGGAACTGTCCGCGCTGGAAGCGGACGGCAAGGGCAAGATCATTTCCAGCCCGCGCGTGGTCACCGAGGACAACGTCCCGGCCATCATCGAGCAGGGCGTCGAGCTGCCGTACCAGCAGGCCACGAGCAGCGGCGCCACGTCGGTCACGTTCAAGAAGGCGAACCTGAAGCTGGAAGTCACGCCGCAGATCACCCCGGACGGCAACGTCGTGCTGGACGTGGACGTGGCCAAGGATTCCAAGGGAGAGTCGACGGCATCGGGCTTCGCCATCAACACCCAGCACGTGAAGACCAAGGTGATGGTCGAGAACGGCGGCACGGTGGTCCTGGGCGGTATCTACCAGATGACCGAGACCCGCAGCGACAACAAGGTGCCGCTGATCGGCGACATCCCGGTCGTGGGCAACCTGTTCAAGTCGACGTCGCGCCAGAACAGCAAGACCGAACTGCTCGTCTTCATCACGCCGAAGATCGTGGCCGAGCGCCTGCAGAACGGCCACTGACAGAATAATCAACAAGAAACAATCACATGAACCACTTCAAGAATGAATCCGCGGCGCGCCACGGCGTGCGCGTGGCCGGCCTGCTGATGGCCATGGTGCTGACCGCGTGCGGCGGCGGCGGCGGCAACCCGGGCGCCGTGAGCGGCGGCACCGGCTCCGGCAGCACGGGCACCGGCACCGGCACCGGCACGACCACGCCCGCGGCGCCGACCGTCGCCGTGGGCTTCACGAACGCGGCCGGCGCGTCGAGCAACGCGCTCACCGGCGCCACGCCGCTGACCGTCAAGGCCACCGTGCTGGACGCGAACAAGAAGCCCGTGCCGAACGCGATCGTGACCTTCGCGACCGACAACACGCTGGCCGTGTTCTCGCCGACGGCCGGCACCGCGCTCACCGACGTCAACGGCGTCGCCACGATCAGCATGCGTGCCGCCAGCCTGGCCGCGGGCGGCGCCGGCACCGTGACCGCCACGTCGAGCGTGGCCGGCACGACCGCGAGCGGCACCGCGAACTATTCCGTCGGCGCCACCACGCTGAGCTTCGGCACGCTGTCCGCGAGCCCGGCCAATATCCAGGCGTACGGCTCGACGGTGCTGTCGGTCGACGTGCTGAACGGCGCCAGCAAATACACCGACCAGCAGGTCAACGTCAGCTTCAGCTCCGCCTGCGTCACGGCCGGCAAGGCGACGCTGGCCGCGACCGTGCCGACCAATAACGGCACCGTGCAGACGGTCTACCGCGACAAGGGCTGTGCCAACAACGACACCATTACCGTGTCCGCCGCCGGCGTCGCCAAGTCGGCATCGGCCACGCTGACGATCGCGCCGCCGGCCGCCGCGTCGGTGCAGTTCGTGGGCGCGACGCCGACCACCCAGTCGATCGTCGTGCGCGGCAACGGCGGCAACGGCCGCACCGAAACCGCGATCCTGACGTACAAGGTCGTCGACATCTTCGGCAACCCGCTGGCCGGCCAGCGCGTGGACTTCACGCCGGTGCCCGCAGGCGCCGACGTCGTCATCAACAAGGCGAGCGACACGACCGACGCCACCGGCAGCGTGGTCACGACGGTCAACTCGGGCTCGACCCCGATGTCGTTCCGCGTCCAGGCCACGCTGAAGGGCACCGGCACCAACGGCGGTCCGGACATCTCGACGCTGTCCGATTCGATCGTCGTGACGACCGGCCTGCCGGCGCAGCGCGCGTTCTCGCTGAGCTCGGGCTCGTTCAACGTCGAGGGCTGGAGCGTGGACAACCCGGCCGCCACGACCGTGCAGGTGATGGTGGCCGATGCCTTCGGCAACCCGGTCCCGGACGGCACGCCGGTCGTGTTCCAGACGAACATGGGCTCTGTCGGTTCGTCCGACAAGGGCGGCTGCAACACCGTCAACGGCGTGTGCTCGGTGGCGTTCCGCACGCAGGCGCCGCGCGTCGCGATCCCGGGTACGCCGGCCACGCCGTGCAATGCCGTCACGCCGGATGCCACGCGCCCCGGCCTGGCCACGATCTGCGCCAGCTCGACGGACGGCACCAATACCGTCTACGCCCGCACCTCGATCTTCATGAGCGGCAGCGCCGTCAAATATGTCTACATGGACGGCAACACGACCCCGCTCGCGGGCGGCACGGTCGACCTGGGCACGCTGCCGTCCAGCGCGACCAAGAGCTTCCGGCTGCAGTTCAACGACGTGAACAACAACCCGATGCCGGCCAATTCCACCGTCGCGATCACGGCCTTGCTGGGCGGGACGGCCGCGCCGGTGACGCCCGCCACGGTGCCGAACGTCGCGCCGCATACGAACAGCGCCGTCGACGATCCGACCGGCCTGACGGTGGGCAGCATCCCGCAGGGTTATACGCACCTGTTCAGCGTCGGCAGCACGAGCCCGACCAATTGCACGGGACCGTCCACGGCCACGTTCAACGTCACGGTCACGACGCCCGCTGGCTCCGTAACCAGTATTCCGTTTAAACTGTCGTTCACCTGCCCATAAGTTTTCTTAAGGGATGCCCGATTGCAACAAAGCGGCCAGGGGAAACCTGGCCGTTTTTATTTGAACGCGTACACGTGTCTGACTGTAAGAACAACAACATCTTCCTCGTCGGCCTGATGGGAGCCGGCAAGACCACCATCGGCCGCCTGCTGGCGCGGCGCCTGGACATGACCTTCATCGATTCCGACCACGAGATCGAGGCGCGTACGGGCGCCACGATTCCGTGGATCTTCGAGATCGAAGGCGAGGCCAGCTTCCGCCGCCGCGAAGCCGACGTGATCCGCGAACTCACAGGGCAGAACGGCATCGTGCTGGCCACGGGCGGGGGCGCCGTGCTGAACGCGGCCAGCCGCGCGCTGCTGGCGGAGCGGGGCACCGTGATCTACCTGCGCGCGAGCGTCTCCAGCATCCTGGCGCGCACGGCGCACGACAAGAACCGCCCGCTGCTGCAGACGGCCGACCCGCGCAAGAAGCTGGAAGACCTGACCGCGCAGCGGGAACCGCTGTACCGCGAGATCGCCGACATGGTCATCGACACGGGCCGACCTAACGTACAATCGATGGTTCAGACAATCCTGGACCAGCTCGAGGCGAACAACGCCGCACGCGAACTGGCCAACGCAAAGACGACAATGAACGAACAGGCATGCATCTCTCTTAACGTCGAGCTGGGCGACCGCAGCTATCCGATCGCGATCGGACGCGGCCTGCTGGACGACGCTTCCCTTTTGAATCGCCACATCGGCGGCAGCGGCAAGGTGGCGATCGTCACCAACACGACGGTCGCGCCGCTGTACCTGGACAAGATCGCCGGTCCGCTGCGCGCGGCCGGGCGCGAGGTCGTGTCCATCATCCTGCGCGACGGCGAAGAGTTCAAGAACTGGGAGAGCCTGAACGAGGTGTTCGACGCGCTGCTGGCGAATAAATGCGACCGCAAGACGACGCTCGTGGCCTTGGGCGGCGGCGTGATCGGCGACATGACCGGTTTCGCGGCCGCGACCTACATGCGCGGCGTGCCGTTCGTGCAGATCCCGACCACCTTGCTCGCGCAAGTCGATTCGTCGGTGGGCGGCAAGACGGGTATCAACCACCCGCTGGGCAAGAACATGATCGGCGCGTTCTATCAGCCGCGCGCCGTGATCGCGGACACCGCCACGCTGGACACCTTGCCGGACCGCGAACTGTCGGCCGGCCTGGCGGAAGTCATCAAGCACGGCGCCATCCTCGACGCCCCCTTCTTCGACTGGATCGAGGCGAACATCGGGAAACTGGTGGCGCGCGACCACGCGGCCCTTGCGCACGCGATCGCGCGCTCGTGCGAGATCAAGGCGGACGTCGTCGCCCGCGACGAGCGCGAAGGCGGCCTGCGCGCGGTGCTGAACTTCGGCCATACGTTCGGCCACGCCATCGAGGCGGGCCTGGGCTATGGCGCCTGGCTGCACGGCGAGGCCGTCGGCTGCGGCATGGTGATGGCGGCCGACCTGTCGCGCCGTTTGAACCTCATCGACGATGCCGCGGTCGACCGCGTGCGCGCGCTGGTGAAGGCGGCCGGGCTGCCGGTCGTTGCGCCGGACCTGGGCATCGAGCGCTGGATCGAGCTGATGGAAGTCGACAAGAAGAACGAGGGCGGCGCCATCAAGTTCATCCTCCTGAAACCGCTGGGCAGCCCGAGCATCACCAACGCGCCGCGCGAACTGCTCGACGCGACATTAAAGGCCTGTATCCAATGATCGATTTCGACGCCCACCTGGCTCCTTACGCGGCGCAGTCGTCGAAGAGCCGTGGGCGTCGGCACCCGGAAGCGGCGCCGGGCTCGCGCAGCGAATTCCAGCGCGACCGCGACCGCATCATCCACTCGACCGCATTCCGCCGGCTCGAGTATAAAACCCAGGTCTTCCTGAATCACGAGGGAGATCTGTTCCGCACCCGCCTCACGCACTCGATCGAAGTCGCCCAGATCGCGCGCACCCTGGCGCGCAGCCTGCGCCTGAACGAAGACCTCGTCGAAGCGACGGCGCTCGCGCATGATCTCGGCCACACGCCGTTCGGCCACGTCGGCCAGGACGTGCTGAACGACTGCATGAAGGACCACGGCGGCTTCGAGCACAACCTGCAAAGCCTGCGCGTCGTCGACCATCTCGAGGAGCACTACGGCGCCTTCGACGGCTTGAACCTGACGTTCGAGACACGCGAAGGCATCCTGAAGCACTGCTCGCTGACGAACGCACGCCAGCTGGGAGAACTCGGCCAGCGCTTCATCGACAGGACGCAACCGAGCCTGGAAGCGCAGCTGACGAACCTCGCCGACGAAATCGCGTACAACAACCACGACATCGACGATGGCCTGCGTTCGGGCCTGCTCACGATGAAGCAGATGGAACAGGTGGACCTGTTCGCGCGCCTGCACCGCGAGGTCGTGCGGCAGTATCCGGGCCTGCAGGGGCGACGCGAGCTGTACGAGACGATCCGGTTGATGATCACGGCGATGACGGCCGACCTGGCCGCGACGTCGGCCGAGCTGCTGGCGGAGGCCGCGCCGCAGAGCATCGACGATGTGCGGGCCGGCCCGCCGCTGATCCGCTTCTCGCAGAAGATGCGCGAAGAGACGACGGCGCTGAAGCGCTTCCTGCACGCGAACCTGTACCGCCATTACCAGGTGAACCGCATGCGCGTGAAGGCGAGCCGCATCGTGCACGAACTGTTCGACGCCTTCATGACCGATCCCGTGCTGCTGCCGCCGGATTACCAGGTGGCGTCCGGCGATACCATGAAGCAGGCGCGCAAGATTGCGGATTACATCGCGGGGATGACGGACCGGTATGCGATCAAGGAACACCGGCGCATCTATTCGCTCGATACGTTCTGATGGCGTTCACTCGCCGCGCGCAAACACGCGCAGGCGGTGTCCATCCGGATCGGCGGCCGTGAACGTATAACCGAAATCCACTTGGGTCGGCGCCTGCAGGATGCGCAGCCCGGCCTCGCGCCATTTGCCGTGCAGCGCATCGACTTGCGCATCGTCCGGCACGCGGAACGCGAGCTCGCTGCCGCTGCCGTGGAAGTCGGCGGCCGGCACTGCGTCGGACGTCTTCCACAAGCCCAGCATGCGTCCGTTTTCCAGCGGGAACAGCACGAACGTGGGCGAGCTTTCGACGTGCTGCGCGTCCAGCAGCTTGCCGTACAGGCGTGCGCTTGCCTGCGGATCGGCGACGTAGAGGATGGTGTAGGTCGGGGTCAGCATGGTGATCTCCTTCGGTGGTTGACAGTGCGGCCAGTCTAGGACGGGCCACTGTCAATTCCTGTCAGGAGAAAACACCGGGGTCAGACCCCGATTTTTGGAAATTGCCCAAAACCGGGGTCTGACCCCGGTTTTGGGAATTTGATCAGGAGAACAGCGACGGGGCTGCCAACTGCCCCAGCAGTTTCTTGATCGGCGCCGGCAGCGGCGCGTCGGCGATGGTTGCCAGGTCCCACCACACGTGGCCGGCGGGGGTGTCCGCGCGTTTGTTCAAGCCGATGCGGTACGGCTGGATGTGCAGGCGGTAATGCGTGAAGCCGTGCACGAGCGGCAGCAGCGGTTCCACCTCGGTCACGGTGCCGAATTCGCCCGCGGCGCCGGCCAGCGTCGACGTCGAGACGTCATCCGCATCGTCCAGCGCCACGTGCCCGTCGTATTCCGGCAGCGACAGCAGGCCGCCCCAGATGCCGGAGTCCGGCCGTTGCTGCAGCAGCACCTGGCCGTGGTCGACGACGGCCAGCATCAGCGCGCGCCGTTCCGGCGTCGCCTTTTTCGGCTTCGGCACGGGCAGCACGGACGTGCGGCCGGTGGCGAAGGCCACGCAGCGGTCGCGCAGCGGGCAGCGGTCGCAGTCCGGTTTGCCGCGCGTGCACAGCGTGGCGCCCAGGTCCATCAGGCCTTGCGTGTATGCCTCGATGCCGTCGCCTTCCGGCAGCAGCGCATCGGCGCGGCGCCACAGCGCGTCTTCCACCGGCTTGATACCCGGGTATTCGTCGATGCCGAACACGCGCGCGAACACGCGCTTGACGTTGCCGTCCAGGATGGCGGCGCGCGCGCCGGCGGAAAACGCGGCGATGGCGGCGGCGGTCGAGCGGCCGATGCCGGGCAGGTCGGCCAGCAGCGCCGGATCGCTCGGGAACACGCCGCCGTAGTCCGCGACGACGCGCCTGGCGCACGCGTGCAGGTTGCGCGCCCGCGTGTAGTAACCGAGGCCGCTCCAGTGGGCCATCACATCTTCCGCCGGCGCGGCGGCGAGGTCGTGCACGGTCGGGAACCGCTCCAGGAAGCGCGCGTAATAGCCCAGCACCGCCGTCACCTGCGTCTGCTGCAGCATGATCTCGGAGAGCCAGATGCGATAGGCGTCGCGCGTGTTCTGCCAGGGCAGGGCGTGGCGGCCGTGGGCACGCTGCCAGTCGATGACGGCGCGCGAGAAGCTCGGGTCGGACAGGATTTCGGTGTCGGTGCTGCGTTTCATGCTCAGTGACTCTACCTTCAGGCGGCTCGCAATTCGGGCAGGTCGGCGCGCAAGGCATCCGCGACGACGCCGGATAAATGCACCAGCCGCGTCTTGACCTGCTCCAGGTCGTGTTGGGCCGCCTCGAAGGCGGCGATTTTCTGTTCCAGGCTGTCGGTGGCCTCCAGGATGCGCTGGATCGATGCCTGGCGGTGGCGCAGCTGGTCGCGGTGCTGGCGGATCTGCGCTTCCAGCGGCGCCATGATCACCTTCAGCCACGCCTCGGCGTCGCCGTTCGCTTCGCGGAACGCGAATTTGATGCGCGACGCGATCGTGTCGAAGAAGCGTTCGAGGAGCGTCCCGCGGCTCGTGATGAGCAGGGTTGCCGTGCCGAACTGCTTCACGTAGATGGCCTCGATGGCGTCGATCTCGCGGCGGTAGCGTTCCAGCGACAGTGCGGCCGGCAGCGCCAGTGCGAGCCCGTGCTCGGTGGAGAAACGCCGCACCATCGTCTCCATCATGGCCGCGATCTCGGCGATCTTCTTGTCTGCCGCAGCGAGGCTGGCGCGCGCCTGGTCGAAGAACGTGCGCACCGGCGCGCGCATGCCGGTCGAAAAGCGCGCGGCTTCCATCGCGGTGCGCACGGCGTCGACGCGGTCCTGCACGACGTCCATGCCGATGATCGAATACAGCTCCGTCGACAGCGTCGTGAATACGGCCCGCGTGCCCTGCAGCTTGAACAGGCTGGCGTCGAATTCCTTCTTTTCCATCTCGACGCGGCGCACCATGTGGGCGATCACGCCCTGGTTCTTGCCGCGCAGGCTTTGCAGCTCCTGCAGTTGCTCGACGAGGTCGCGCCCGCGCGCGGCCAGCAGGGCGGACTGGGCGCCGGTCAGGGTCGCGAGGTCGTCCTGCAACTGGCGGCGCAGGATGTCCTGGCGCGCCGGGATCAGTTCGTGGAACAGCGCCGCTTCCAGCGCGCCCACGCGGCTCTTTTCGAACAGGGCGTAATCGCCCGTGATCTTGCCGACGAGGGCCTTTTGCGCCGATACCGGGAACACCTGCGCGTCCGCCACGCCCAGCAGCCGCGCGGCGTCGTGCTGCTGGCGCGCGATGGCGGCGTCGTTATCTTGCGGCGTGCGCAGCTCGTCCCACAGCGCGTCGATCTTGTTGAGCACCACGATGCGCCCCGGGCCGGCATTGATATGCGTGCGCCACACGTCGATATCGCTCTTCGTGACGCCCGTCTCCGCGGCCAGGATGAACAGCACGGCGTGCGCGTTCGGAATCAGGTTCAGCGTCAGTTCCGGCTCCGTGCCGATCGCGTTCAGGCCCGGGGTGTCGAGGATCACGAGGCCCTGCTGGAGCAGCGGATGCGGCACGTTGATCAGCGCGTGGCGCCAGCGCGGGATTTCGACGAGACCATCCGCACCCAGGGTCGCCGCAAGGTCGGGATCGTCCGGATCGTACAGGCCGTAGCGCTGCGCTTCGCCCGGCGTGACGCGGCGCGTGAGGCTCACCTGCTGGAAGGTCTCGTGCATGCGCTCGGGCGCGGACAAGTCCAGCGGCAGCACGGTCCACGCATCCGGGACGTCGCGATAGTCTCCCGTCGCGAGGCGCTCGGCGCGCGTCTCGATCGGGAGCAGGCGGATGCAGGGGACGACGGCCGGCTCCCACGCAAATTCGGTCGGGCACATCGTCGTGCGGCCCGGGCTCGACGGCACGATGCGCTGCCCGTAGTCGGCAAAGAAGATCGCGTTGATCAGCTCGGATTTACCGCGCGAGAACTCGGCCACGAACGCGACCGACAGCCGGTCGTCGCGCAGCCGTGCGAGCGCGCGCGCGACGCGCTGTTCCGCCGCCCCGTCCAGCAGCTCGGCCTCCTGGGCCCAGCCGCGATACTGTTCCAGCGCCTGGGCGGCCTGCGCGCGCCAGTTCGCATACTGTTGCAAATCCTGCATGATGTGTATCCCGCGCCTCGTCGATGACCTTACCGCTGGCAGACCGCGCAATAGAAGGTGGACCGCTGGCCCTGCTTGATCTGGCGGACCGGCGTGCCACAGTTGCGGCAAGGAACTCCTGCACGATCATAGACGAAATATGTCTGCTGGAAATAGCCCGATTGACCATTTACGGCAATAAAGTCACGCAGGGTGCTGCCGCCTTGCACGATCGCGGCGGCAAGGATGTCGCGGATCGCTTCGGCCAGCTTGTCGTAGCGGGCGCGGCTGATCTTGCCGGCGGCCGTTTTCGGGTTGATGCCGGCGCGGAACAGGCTTTCGCACGCATAAATGTTGCCGACCCCGACGACGATGTCGCCCGCCAGCAGCACCTGCTTGATCGGCGCGCTGCGGTTTCTCGTCGCCTGGTGCAGCAGGGCGCCGGAGAAGGTGGCTTCGAGCGGTTCGACACCCAGGTCGCGCAGCAGCACGTGCTGCTCCAGTTCGCCGTCATCGTGGCCGTGCCAGAGGACGGCGCCGAAGCGGCGCGGATCGTGCAGCCGCAGGACCCGCCGGCCTTCCGGGCCGCGCACGACGAGGTCGAAGTGGTCGTGTTTTTTCAATTCGACGCCTTCCGGCAGCACGCGCAAATGGCCCGACATGCCCAGGTGGACGATCAAGGTGCCGTGTTCGAACTTCAGCAGCAGGTATTTGCCGCGCCGGCCCGTGCCGAGGATGCGGCGGCCCGCGAGCAGCTCACGCAAATTAGGGGGAAACGGCCACCGCAGGCCTTCGCGGCGCAGTACGACGTCTTCGACGATGCGGTCTTCCAGATGCGGGGCAACACCCCGCCGGGTGACTTCGACTTCTGGTAATTCAGGCATGAATGATTGACAACGTGAGAGGAATGTAAATTCGTGTTGCAGCGGCGCACGCGCGGCGGGTGCATGGCGTAGAATCGGACAATCTCGACGACGTGGGACTTGCCTTGAAAAACGCTTTCGCCATTGTAACCCTCTCCGCACTGCTGTCGGCCTGCGCTGTGGCTCCCAAGCAGCAGCAACCGGCCCAGGACCTGTCCGACCAGCCGCTCGCCGCCGCCGAAGCCCGGGACCACCCCGACCAGGCGAAGGAAGGCGAGCAGGACGAAAAGCTTCCCAACGTCGAGATGACCCCGGCCATGATGACCCAGCTCATGCAGGCTGAGATGGCCTACAAGAACGGTGATTGGCAGGGGCCGTACCTGACGATGATGAGCCTGGCCCAGCAGACGAAGGACCCGCGCCTGGCCAAGCGCGCCGCCGAGATGGCGCTGTCCGCCAAGCAGGCCGACGACGCGCTCGCCGCCGTGAAGCTGTGGCGCCAGTACGCACCGGACTCCGAAGAGGCCAGCCAGTACTATCTGGGGTTGGTCATCCTCTCCGACAACCTCGGCGAGGCCGAAAGTATCTTGAAACAGCGTCTGGCGGACGCGACCCCGGCCGCGCGCGGCCTCGTGATGTTCCAGATGCAGCAACTGCTGCTGCGCGCCAAGGACAAGGAAGCCGCGGTCGCCATGCTCGAGCGCCTCGTCGCGCCGGACGGCAATCTGATGGAAACGCACGTCGTGCTGGCCCAGGCCGCGCTGGCGCGCAACGACAAGGCGGCCGCGAAGCGCGAGGCGCAGACGGCCCTGCAACTGAAACCCGATTCCGAGATCGCCGCGCTGACGCTGGCCCAAGTGAGCGAGGACGAAGGCGGCGCCATCAAGGTGCTGAAGGATTTCCTCGCGGCTCACCCGGAGGCGCGCGAAGTGCGTTCCGCGTACGCGCGCCTGCTCGTCAACGAAAAGCAGTACGAGGCCGCGCGCCAGGAATTCCTCACGCTCGACAAGGCCCAGCCCGACAATCCGGGCACCTTGTACGCGCTCGGCATCCTGTCGATGCAGATGAACGACCGCAGTGCCGCCGAGAAATATTTCACCCGTTTCGTGGACCTGATGGACAAGGCGCCGGAAGACGAGCGCGACCCGACGAAGGCCGTCATGATCCTGTCCCAGATCGCCGAGGAACGGGGCGATTACAAGGCCGCGGCCGACTGGCTCGACCGGCTCGACAGCGAAGATCCGAAGGTCCAGTTCGGCGCCGAGCTGCGCCGCGCCCAGCTGACCGCGAAGCAGGGCGACGTCGCCGGCGCGCGCAAGCTGCTGGGCACCCTGAAGACGAACGACAAGACGGAGCAGGCGCAGATCGTCCTCGTCGAAGCCCAGATCCTGCGCGACGCGGGCCAGCCCAAGGACGCGTTCAAGCTGATGGAGCAGGGCGTCAAGCGCTTCCCGGACAATATGGATTTCCTGTACGACTACGCCCTGATGGCCGAAAAGATGGGCAAGACGGCCGTGATGGAAAAGTCGCTGCGGAAAGTGATCGCCAAGTCCCCGGACAATATGCAGGCCTATAACGCGCTCGGCTATTCGCTGGCCGACCGCAACATCCGCCTCAAGGAAGCCCATCAATTGATTTCCAAGGCCCTGAAAATGGCGCCGGGCGACCCGTTCATCCTCGACAGCATGGGCTGGGTGAATTATCGCCTCGGCAAGCTGGACGAGGCCGAGACCCATCTGCGCAAGGCCTATACGCTGCGCAACGATCCGGAAATCGCCGTCCACCTGGGCGAAGTGCTGTGGAAGAAGGGCCAGAAGGAAGATGCCCGCAAGCTGTGGCGCGAGGCGCAGGCCAAGGATCCGAAGAACGATGCGCTCAAGAGTACGCTGGCGCGCCTTCACCAGACTCTGTGAAATAACGATTTAATACCGATGCACCCACTGTTCCGTCTCGTTTCCGCAGCCGCGTTTGCTGCTGCCCTGGCTGGCTGCGCCACCACCGCCAACGTTCCGCTGGCCAATCCGACCGCCCAGGTAGGCGCTTACCGCGACACCATCGACCTGAACGGCCGCCTGGCCGCGAATTACCAGAAGGATGGTCAGCCGCAATCGATCAACGGCAATTTCACGTGGGTGCAGCGCCCAGGGCGCATCGACGTCTCCCTGTTCTCGCCGCTGGGCCAGACCGTCGCCGAGATCACGGTAACGCCCGACACCGCGACGTTAAAACAATCCGGCCGCGAGCCGCGCGTGGAAAAGGACATCGACACGCTGACGGCCAAGTCGCTCGGCTGGACCCTGCCCGTGAGCGGCCTGCGCGACTGGCTGCAAGGCTATGCCGTCGACGCGGGCGGCAAGCGTTTTGCGGCGTCCCCCGCGCATGACAATGTCGTCACCAACGATGGCTGGCGCCTGCGCTTCGTGGAATGGCAGAACGGCCCGGGCGGCACTCCGATGCCGCGCCGTATCGATGCCGAGCGCAGCACGACGGCCGTCGGCGACGCGCTGACGATCCGCATCGTCATCGATCCGGTGGCGTGACATGGCCGCGACTCATTTGCGTGCACGTCTGCACGACTGCCCGGCGCCGGCCAAGCTGAACCTGTTCCTGCACGTCGTCGGCCGCCGGCCCGACGGCTACCACCTGCTGCAATCCGTTTTTCAACTGATCGATCGCAGCGACACGCTGCACTTCGATGTGCGCGGCGACGACCGCATCGTGCGCACGACGGACGTGCCCGGTGTGCCGGAAGAGCAGGACCTGATAGTGCGAGCCCTGCGCGCGTTGCAGGCGGAATATGCACGCCGCCACGGTCGCCTGCCGCCGGGCATCGATGTCGCCGTCGAGAAACGCCTGCCGATGGGTGGCGGGCTCGGCGGCGGTTCATCCGACGCGGCCACGGCGCTGATGGCGGCCAATCATTTATGGCAGGCCGGCCTGACGGATGCCGAGCTGATCGCGCTGGGCCTGCCGCTGGGCGCCGACATCCCGTTTTTCCTGTTTGGCGAGACGGCATTCGCCGAAGGGGTGGGCGAGGCGTTGCAAGCCGTGCCGGGGCCGGATTGCTGGTATGTCGTCATCGAACCGGGCGTTGCCGTCCCCACCGTTGCAATTTTTACGGCCCCCGATTTGACAAGAGACACGAAAGCCATCACAATATCGGACTTTTCCAGACGACATGTCGAGTCGAATGACTTGATTGGTTTCGGGAAAAATGATTTGCAGGACGTGGCAGCCCGCCTGTTCCCGCCGGTAGCCGAGGCGATCGAATGGTTGGGAAGTCATGGAGCGGCCAGGATGACTGGTTCCGGATCGTGCGTGTTTTGCGCATTTTCCACAGAGCATGAAGCTGAACAGGTACTGACTCAGGTGCCGGCCCGGTGGAAAGCGTGGAAAGCCAAGGCGTTGCAACGGCATCCGATGAAATCGCTCTTGCAAATCAACGAGTTGTAGAATAAAATTTTGCCTGTCGACGCATTCGACGATATAATAATCGAGTGCAGCGACAAGCTGTAAGTTTCAGCGTAGGGGAATCGCCAAGCTGGTTAAGGCACCGGATTTTGATTCCGGCATACCAAGGTTCGAATCCTTGTTCCCCTGCCAAAGTTTCTTTGCCTGAGCTGATGATGACACGTGCTCCAGCAGGCAGATAAAAATGGAGCCGCCAATGAGCGGCTCATTTTTTTTTGTGGTTCAGCGTTAATCATCCGACGATTAGCTGCTTTTCAAGTTCTTTCAACGCTCTTACATCTCTGGGACTCCCATGGCTTACGAAAACCTGATGGTTTTTACCGGCAATGCCAATCCGGCGCTAGCAGAAGGGGTCGCAAAAAACCTCGGCATTCCTCTCGGCAAAGCCGTGGTCTCGAAGTTCTCCGACGGCGAAGTCATGGTCGAAATCAACGAGAACGTTCGTGGCAAGGACGTCTTCGTTCTGCAATCGACCTGCGCTCCCACCAATGACAGTCTGATGGAAATCATGCTGATGGTCGACGCTCTCAAGCGCGCCTCGGCAGGCCGCATCACCGCGGCGATTCCTTACTTCGGCTATGCCCGCCAGGACCGCCGTCCGCGTTCCGCGCGTGTCGCGATCTCGGCCAAGGTCGTCGCGAACATGCTGCAGGAAGCCGGCGTCGAGCGCGTCCTGATCATGGACCTGCACGCCGACCAGATCCAGGGCTTCTTCGACATCCCGGTCGACAACATCTACGCATCGCCGCTGCTGCTGGGCGATCTGCAGAAGCGCAACTACGACGACCTGCTCGTCGTGTCGCCGGACGTCGGCGGCGTGGTGCGTGCCCGCGCGCTGGCCAAGCGCCTCGGCTGCGACCTGGCGATCATCGACAAGCGCCGCCCGAAGGCGAACGTGTCGGAAGTCATGAACATCATCGGTGAAGTCGAAGGCCGCAACTGCGTGATCATGGACGACATGGTCGACACCGCAGGCACGCTGACCAAGGCCGCCGAAGTCCTCAAAGAGCGTGGCGCGAAGAAAGTCGTCGCGTACTGCACGCACCCGGTGCTGTCCGGCCCGGCGATCGAGCGCATCTCGAACTCGCCGCTGGACGAACTCGTCGTCACCGACACGATCCCGCTGAGCCCGGCCGGCCAGGCTTGCGGCAAGATCCGCCAGCTGACCTGCGCACCGCTGCTGGCCGAGACGTTCAAGCGTATCGTCAAGGGCGACTCGGTCATCTCGCTGTTCGTCGACTGATCGATGACGCAATGGTGGGCACAGGGTGCCCACCCTACGTATCGATTGCCGTAGGGTGGGCTCCCCGAGCCCACCAAAAACCAGCCACAGAATTTCTTGAGCGTACGCGAGTGCGCTCTTTTACCGATGTCCCTGGTCGCGGGGACATCACAATCCGGGCAACCGGGCCGGCACAGGCCGGCATTCGGGCCCACACTTTGGAGTAACACCATGAAAGTAGTCGCATTTGCACGTACTCAGCAGGGGACCGGAGCGAGCCGCCGCCTGCGCAACGCCGGCCAGACCCCGGGCATCATCTACGGTGGCGCCGCTGCCCCGGAACTGATCGCCCTGGATGGCAACGCGTTGTTCCACGCGCTCAAGAAAGAAGCTTTCCACGGTTCGATCCTGGATCTGGAACTGGACGGCAAGACGCAGAAAGTCCTGCTGCGTGACTTCCAGATGCACGCATACAAGCAACTGGTCCTGCACGCTGACTTCCAGCGCGTCGACGCTTCGCAGCCGATCCACGCCAAGGTCGCCCTGCACTTCGTCAACGCCGAGATCTCGCCGGCAGTCAAGCTGAGCGGCGCCATCGTGTCGCACGTGCTGAACGAGCTGGACGTGTCCTGCCTGCCAGGCCAACTGCCGGAATTCATCACCGTCGACCTGTCGACGCTGGAAGCCGGCCAGTCGGTCCACGTGTCGCAGCTGACCCTGCCGGAAGGCGTGACCATCGTCGCGCACGGCAAGGACCAGACCGTCGCCACGTCGTCGATCCCGCGCGGTGCCGCAACGGCCGAAGCCGCTGCAGAGTAATTTTTACTCCGCGTCACAAAACCCGTCGCGACGCGAGTCCGGCGGGTTTTTTGTTTTTCAGATCAATCCCAAGGTCAGCGCCTTGAGTGTGGCTGCCGCCCGTGACGAGCACTCCAGTTTGCGGAAGATGCTTTCCACGTGCGTGCGCACCGTCGACGGGCTGATCTGCATGACCCTTGCCGCTTCCTTGTTGCTTTCGCCCAGGCTGATGCGGCGCAGGACTTCGATTTCGCGGTCGGACAGCAGGCTCTTGCGTGCGGGGGCTGTGGGGGCCGCTCCTCCTGCGGCCTCGATGACGTGGCGTACAGCGTTCGTATCGAAGCTTTGTGCTTGTTCCCCCAGCACACGTGCAGCATCGTCAGGCGAATACGCCGGACGCCAGGGCCGCGGCATGCACAACGCCACATACGCGCACGCGGCCGCCAGCAGGCGGTGCGGCAGGCCGAGCGCGTCGGCGTCCAGGTTGCGGAAATAGCCGCTGCCGTCCAGCCGTTCGTAGGCGTGCGACGCGAGCGCGGCTTCGGCACGCAGCGTGGGGATCTGGACGCCCGCCCGTGCGGTCCAGTACGGCACGAGCCGGATCTTTTCCCAGTCCGCGGCGCTGAGCTTGCCTTCACGCTCCCATATCGTGTTCGACACCGCTGCGCGGCCCATCCCGTGGATGAGCGCGGCGCGGCCGAGGCATTGCTGCTGGGCGGGCGACAGGTCGGCGCGCGCGGCGGCCGCTTCCACGAGCTCGGCCACGCGGCGCGAGTAACCCGCCAGCCACGGCAGCTTCAACTCCATCATGTCGGCCACGATGGACAGCGGCACATGCCGCGCCAGCAGCGGGTCGACGGCCGCCGGCGCCGGCGTGTCCAGTTCGTCCAGCCACGCCGGGGCATGATCGGCGAGCAGGCGCGCGAGCGGCGCCGGATACTTGCGGTCGGCCATCCGGGCGATCATCTGCAGCGCTTCGTCCAGCCCATGCGTGCGCGCGAGGATCTCGAGGTCGCCGGCCAGGCTCGTGTAGAACACGATGGTTGGAATGGCCGATCCGCACAGCCGTTCTGGCAAGCCATTGCCATCGTAATGTTCCCAGACGTGGCGCAGCCCGGCTTCGACTTCGGCCGGCAGCCCCAGCAGGCCGGCGATGTCGCCCGACACTTCGCAGTGGATGCGCGCCAGCGGCGTCACGCTTTGCACGGTCAACGGATTGTCCGCGGGCAGCGTCTGCGTGAGCATGGCGTCGCGGCCGCCGACGTCGTCGCCGAGCAGGGTCGCGAAGCCGGAGGCGTTTGCCGTGCAGCCGGACCAGCGCAGCAGGGCGACGAGCCGCGCATGGCAGCAACCTTCCGGTGTCGCGCCGTCCGCTTGCGCGAGGCGCGCCGCGAGCCGTGCCGCGCGAATGGAACCATCGGTCGGCTGGCCCATGGAGAGGTCGCCGACGAGGGCCAGGGCCTGGACGGCGTCTTCGACGGTGACGGTGTTGTCGATTTGCATCCCGGTACTGTAACGACGATGGCGCGCGGCGGCAAGGTCGGGGTCGGTCGTTCAACCGATACCGCGCATCGGGCGGTCTCTCTACACTGGCTTCCATCGACACCCCAACAACGAACCACCCAAAGGAGCCATCATGAAAGCATCGATCACCACCGTCCTCCGCAACGTCGCCGCCGCCGCCGCCATCGCCGCCGCCGGCACCGGTGCCGCCCAGGCCGCCACCGCCGCGGAGCAGCCGTCCGTCGTCATCGTCCACGGCGCCTTCGCCGACGGCTCCGACTGGGCCAAGGTGATTCCGCTGCTGCAGGCCAAGGGCGTCAAGGTGACGGCCGTGCAGAACAGCCTGACCTCGCTGGCCGACGACGTCGCCGCCACCAAGCGCGCGATCGACAACCAGCCGGGCAAGGTCGTGCTGGTCGGCCACTCCTGGGGCGGCACCGTGATCACGGAAGCGGGCGCGGGCGACAAGGTCGCGAGCCTCGTCTACGTGGCGGCCTTCGCGCCGGACGCCGGCCAGGCCACCGCCGACCTCGGCAAGGACCTGCCGCCGGCACCGGGCATCACCAAGCTGACGGTCGACAAGGCCGGCTTCGCCAGCCTGTCGCCGGCCGTCCTGAAGGAAGATTTTGCGCAGGACGTGCCCGCCGCCCATGCCGCCGTGATGGCCGCCACCCAGGGCCCGATCGCAGTGAAGGCGTTCGGCGAAAAGACGACCGTCGCCGCGTGGAAGAACCACCCGAGCTGGTACATCGTCAGCAAGAACGACCGAATGATCCAGCCCGACCTGGAACGCCGCTTCGCGAAGGCCATCGGCGCGAAGACGACGGAACTGCCGACCAGCCACGTGCCGCAGCAGTCGCGCCCGGCGGACGTCGCCAAGGTGATCCTGGATGCCGTTGCGGCCAGCAAATAAGCGCTAACGCGGCTGGGTTTTACGTGATAATCGAGCTTTACGCTCGATTTTCACGTTTTATGCACATCCGCCTGATCGTCGGCCTCGGCAACCCCGGCCCGGAATATGAACAAACCCGTCACAACGCCGGCTTCTGGCTCGTCGACAACCTCGCCAACTCCTTGCCCGGCTGCCATTTGCAGCGCGAATCGCGCTTCAACGCCATGGTCGCCAAGACATCGATCTCGGGCAAGGACGTCTGGCTGCTCGAGCCGCTGACCTTCATGAACCGCTCCGGCCAATCGGTGGGCGGCATCGCGCGCTTCTTCAAGATTGCGCCGGAAGAGATCCTCGTCGTGCACGACGAACTCGACCTGCCGCCCGGCGCCGCCAAGCTCAAGCGCGGCGGTTCCTCGGGCGGCCACAACGGCCTGAAGGACATCACGGCCGCCCTCGGCACACAGGATTACTGGCGCCTGCGCCTGGGCATCGGCCACCCGCGCACCTTGAACCTGCAGCAGGGCGTCGCCGACTTCGTGCTGCATCGCCCCCGCCGCGAAGAGCAGACCCTGATCGAGGACGCCATCGACAAAAGCCTGCGCATCATCCCGATGGTGTGCGAAGGCAAGATGAGTGCGGCGACGATGCAGTTGCACACCGACTGACGTTGCCGCAACCGGGGGCAGACCCTAATGCCAGTCAGTTAAGGGGAAAAAAACCGTCATTCCCGGCATTGCCGGAAATGACTCCCCGCGCAGGCGGGGATCCAAGCTTTGCGTCCGTAGCCCGGGAAATTGGGTTCCCGCCTGCGCGGGAACGACGAGTTGGTGGCTTAAGTGACTGGCATAGGGTCAGACCCCGATTTTTGGCAATTTCCTGAAAACGGGGTCTGACCCCGGCGTTCACAAGCCTTAGATGAGCCCGCGCGCCAGCGCCTTGAGCGTGGCGGCTGGGCGCGAGCCCGATTCCAGTTTCTGGAAGATATTGTCGACGTGCATGCGGACGCTCGCCGGCGTGATGCGCATGGCGCGGGCCGCCTCGCGGCTCGTTTCGCCCCGGGTGATGTGGCGCAGCACTTCGAGTTCCCGGTCGGACAGCAGGCGGTCGCGCACGGGCCGCGATTTTTCCACACCGCGCGCCGCCGCGAGGACGGCTTCCAAGGCCTGCCGATCGAAACGTCCGGCCGCCGCCTGTGCCGTCATCAGCGTGGACGCGGCCGCCTCTCCATGCGCCGGGCGCCACGGCCGCGGCGAGCACAGCGAGACAAACGCGGCGGCGGCGCCGAGCAGGCGTTCCTGCATGCCCAGCGCGTCCCCGCGCGCCTTGCGGAAATAACCTGAGCCGTCGAGGCGCTCGTAGATGAAGGACGCCAGCGTGGCCTCGTTCTGGATCGCCGGGATTTGCGTGCCCGCGCGCGCCGTCCAGAACGGCACCTTGCGGACCTGGTCCCAGTCATCCGCATCGAGCTTGCCCGGTCGCTCCCACACGACGTTCGGTATGGCCACCCTGCCGATACCGTGCAGCAGCGCCGCCCGCACCAGCGGACTTTCTTCCAGCGCCATCATGCCGGCCAGCGACGCGCTGCGCCGCGCCAGCGCGGCCACGCGGCGCGAATAGCCCGTGAGCCACGGCAGTTTCAGTTCGATGACATCGGCCACGATGGACAAGGGCACGCGCCGGTCATGGCCGGGATAATCGGCCGCGCAGGACGGTTCTTCCAGCATGTTGAGCCAGTCCTGCGCGTGCGGCGAGAGCCGCTGCACGAGCGTCGCCGGGTATTTCACGCCGGCGCGTTCGCCGATCAGGCGCAGGGCCCCGTCCGTGCCATGCGCGGGCGCCAGCACTTCCAGGTCGCCGGCCAGGCGCGCGTAGAACACGGCCCGCGGGATGTTCGGGGCGAACAGCACGTCCTGCATGTCGCCGCGGTGGTGGCTGCCGAACAGGTGGCGCAGGCTGTTTTCGACGTCCCCCGGCAACCCGAGGAGCACGGCGATATCGCCCGCCACTTCGCACTGCATCTGCGCCAGCGGCGTCACGTTGGCGAACGTGAGGCTGCCGTGGCCGGACAGCGTGCGCGTGACCATGGCATGGCGGCCCCGGACGTCGTCGCCCAGCAGGTGCGCGAACCCGGCCGCCGTCGCCGTGCTGCCCGACCAGCGCAGCAGCGCCACCAGTCTCGTGCTCGTACAGGCGTCAAGACCATCGCCGTTTTCTTCCGCCAGCCGCGCGGCAAGCCGCGCCGTGCGGATGGAGTGATCCGGCGGCAGGCCCATGGACAGGTCGCCGACCATGGCCAGCACCTGCACGGCGTCTTCGACGGTAATGGTTTCATCGGGTTGCATGGCACTAATGTAACGGCCATTGCCCTGGCGTACAAGGCGCGCGACGGTTCAGCCATGCTAGGCTGCGCCCATGAAGATCACTATCCGCCGCTACCGTCCGGACGACCGCAGGGCCGTGCTGGCGGCCTTTCGCTCCAACGTGCCGGACCACTTCCCGGCGTCGGAGGAATCCTGGCTGCGTTCCGCGCTGGACGACCCGGACGGTCCGCTGTTCGTCGTGGTGGAGGCGGGGGAGATCGTCGGCTTCGGCGGCTACGAATTGTCCGCGTTCTACGACCTCGGCACGCTCGTGTTCGGCCTCGTCCGGGCCGACCGCCACGGGACGGGCATCGGCCGTGCGCTACTGGCCTATCGGCTATTGCACATGGCCGGACGCAAGCTGCGGCCCCGCTATGTGACGGTCGATACGCATCCGCACACGGCCGGCTTTTTCCGGCGTTGCGGCTTCGTCGAGATCGCCCGCTGGCCCGGCGGCTACCGTTCGGGCCGGGATCGCGTCGACCTGCGCTTCGACCTCACGGACGAGGCCGTGGCCAGGCTGCGCGCGTGCGGGTGGCGGGATGCGTTTGCGCGTGACGCTGCGGCCTGATGGCCAGGCCTTGCTGGCTGCCGCATCCTCCGCAGCGACGGGAATCCGGGTGCGCAGGTCGCGCCGGATGCGTTCCAGCGCCGGGCGCATGGCGCGGTTGTCTTCCGGCGTGCAGGTGGCGCGTCCGTGGCGGAAGGTCAGGCGGCGCGTGACCAGTACGCCGTCATTGGCGCGCGCATAGCTCGCGCGATAAAAGATGCCGCCGGTGATCACGCTGGCCGGCGCCGGCAGCGATGCGGCATGCAGGCCTGGCGGCAGGCGCAGGCGGATCTCGTCCTCGGCATCGATGGCCGGGCAGACGAAGTCGTGGTGCCGCTCGCGTTCCTGCGTCAGGCCAGCCACGGTGGCATCCACGGCACTCCAGGCGCGGTGGTGTGTTGCCAGTGTCCGCCCCGCGCGCAGGGCACCAATGTCGTCGGTGCCGGACAGCGTCAGCGTGTCGTCGTCGCCGCCGCTTTGCTTCACATCGCGCAGGTTGGGTCTTGCAGTGTGCTCGCGCCCGGCCGCGGCAACGTCGCGCGCCATCGTGCGCAAGGGTTCGGCCAGCGCGCCGGACAGGGTCCGGTCCACGTCGAAGGTGACGTGTCCGTCGCGGTCGACCTCGACCGTGGCCACCGCGCGGACCTTCTGCGCCTGCAGCACGGGCGTCATCGCGAACGTGCCGCTCCTGAGCAGCAGCACCGGCTTGCCCAGCAGCGCGGGCGGCAGATAGCCCGCCTGGACGGAGGCCGCCGCCGGGTCGACGAACAGGTCCAGCGCCGGCACGTACACCATCACGTGGTCGAGCACGGCCAGCACGGGCACGTCCGGCAGCTTGTAGGCGTTGCCGCCGTTGACGAGGGCGGGCGTGCTGTCGATGCCGATGGCTGCCAGCATCGCCTGCAGCAGGGTGGCGTGGTCCTTGTCGTCGCCGTGGCGCGTGTCGAACACGGTACTTGCCGGATGAGGCGTGCCGGCGTCCGCGTGGCGGATGTGTTGCCGGACCCAGTCGGACAGGGCCAGCACGCGGGCGCGCGTGTCGGGCAGGTCGTCTGCCAGGCGGTGCGCCAGTGTCGCGATGGCGGGGGAGGGCAGGGCCTTGCCGGCCGCGGCGTCGCGCATGGCGGCGGCGAGCGCCGGGTAATCGGCGAAAGTCGACACGGCCAGGCGGTGGCCGTCGTCCAGCACGCTGACGGCCCCGGCCTCGACACGCGCGTCGTTCCCGTTCACGTAGCGCCACTGGTAGCGTCGCCGGCCCGGGGGACTGTCGGCCGGCACCGGCACGAAGCCGACGGCGTCCGCATGCAGCGGCAGCGATGCCGGCATGTCGTAGACCAGCGCCGTGTTCCTGTGGACGTGAAACGGCATGACGGCCACGTCTTCGAACTGGCCGGGCAGCGGCGGTGCACGGCGCCGGACGACGTAGTGCACGACGAGCTGGTCGCCCATCGCCACGTCGGGGAACACGACGGTTCTTGCGGACGCGTCCCGCTGGTCCCGGATGGCGTTTGACGGCACGGGAATGCGCTGCCCGCCGGGCTTTTGCGTGTACGCCTCCACCGATACGAGTTCGTCCAGCGCCCAGTCATAACGGATGGCGAACCGGCCCTGGTCGCGCAGGGCGCGCGGCCCGGCGATGGTGCGCATGTCGTCCACGGTGAGCCGGTACGTGCCGTCCGGCTCGACGACGTAGTGGCGCACGTGACGCTCGACGACGATGGAAGGATCGATGCCCGTGCCGGCGCACGCGTGGCCGAACGGCGCCAGCAGCATGACGATCATCAGCATTAGCAGGGCACAATATCTACTGGTCATGCTGGCTCCAAAGGGCACGACGGGAGGGCGACCGGACCATGGTACGGAGGGCGATCCGTTGACCCTTGAGCCTACGCAATCGTGCTCTTCCTGCGATAATTTCGAGATGACTGCACTGACTTTCCACGCGGGCCCGCTGGCCCTGGCCCGGATCCGCACACATGGCTTGCGCGCGGAAGACATCGCCGTCGTGCCCGCCGCGGCCGGCGGACCGAAGGGCCTCGTGTTCCGCGCCCTCGACCAGTGGGTGTTCGGCGAGTGGTTCCCGCGTGCGCCGCGCGAGCGTGTGCTGATCGGCTCGTCGATCGGCGCCTGGCGCATGGCGGCGGCCTGTCAGCGCGATCCGGTGCAAGCGTTCGCGCGCCTGGGGGAGCTCTACAGTGGCCAGCGCTACACGAGTACGAGGCCGACGCAGGAACAGATCGACGCCGTCGTGCAGGGACTCTTGAACGAATTCGTGCGCGGCCACGAGGACGACATCGTCAACCATCCGCACCACCGCCTGCACGTGCTGACGGTGCGCGGCAAGCGTGCCCTCGCGGCGCCTGGTCATCGCCACGCCGAGATGCGCGGATTTGCCGCGGCCGCGCTGCACAACCTGTTTTCACGCGACAAGCTGGCGCACCTGATGGACCGCGTCGTGCTCGGCGACCGCCGCGCGCACGCGCCCTGGCTGCGCGACCGCTTCGACAGCTTCGCCACGCATTTTTCGCCGCTCACGCCGGACAATCTCGCGGCCGGCCTGCTGGCCTCGGGCACGTTGCCGATGCTGATGAAGCCCGTGCGCGACATCGCCGGCGCGCCGCCCGGCCACTACTGGGACGGCGGCATCATCGACTACAATCTGGCGCTGCCGTATGCCCGGGTGGCGGAGCAGGCGCCGAGCGACATCGTGCTGTATCCCCATTTCTCCGAGCACATCGTACCGGGCTGGCTGGACAAGGCGCTGCCATGGCGCCGCGCCGCGCGCGGACCGAATCGCGGCTGGCTGGACAACGTGCTGATCGTGGCACCGAGCCATGATTTTCTTGCCAAGATGCCTCGCGGAAAAATCATCGACCGCAGCGATTTCAAGTTTTATGGGCTGGATCACGATGCCCGTATCCGCGCATGGAGTCGGGCGATGGACGAGGGCGAGCGGCTGCGTGACGAGTTCGCGGCGTTTGTGAACAAACCGGATATTGCACGGATTCGTCCGCTTTAAGCGACGTAAACTGGCCGGTTCGCGGCCAGTTTGCGGTCGTTGCAGGCAAGCGGAGGTACAATACGAGGTTTCGTAATTCGACCCTGAAAGCTTCCCATGAGTCTCAAATGCGGCATCGTCGGCCTGCCCAACGTCGGCAAGTCCACCCTGTTCAACGCCCTGA
>CBIHRX010000001.1:0-70667 GCA_966212555.1 uncultured Massilia sp. | reverse complement strand
GGGAAATTGCGTTTCCACCAAGTGTCTTTGGGTCTATAATCGCCCGGCGGCATTGCATATAAATAAGTATTCAACGTATTTCGCAGGGCAGAAGCAGGTTTTTTTAATTTGTATTAAGGAAATCATGAGCGACGCGCACAACGAACACCAATCCTTCATCCGGACCCCCAAGCAACTGATCATCGCTGTGGCTGGTTTTTTCCTGGTCATCGTCATCGGCATCATCCTGCTGGTGATCTTTGCCACCAACAAGCCCCTGGGTGGCGCCGGGTCCGAAAGCCAGAGCGCGCAGGCCGTCGCGGCGCGCGTCCGCCCGGTAGCCGAGGAAGGGTTTGCGTTCAAGGATGCGAACGCACCCAAGGTCCTGCAATCGGGCCAGGCCGTGTATAACGCCACCTGCGTTGCCTGCCACGGCACGGGCGCGGCCGGCGCACCGAAGGTCGGCGACGCCGGGGGCTGGGGCGCCCGCATCGCCCAGGGCTACGACACCCTCGTCCAGCACGCCGTGCAAGGCATCCGCGCCATGCCGGCCAAGGGCGGCAATCCCGACCTCGACGACATCGAAGTCGCCCGCGCGGTGGTCTACATGGCGAACCAGTCGGGCGCCAAGTTCAAGGAGCCGGAAGCGCCGGCGGCAGGCGCCCAGGCGCCGGCCCAGGCCAATGCGGCGGGCACGTCCGCGGCAGCTCCGGCCACGGCAGCCGCACCGGCACCGGCCCAACCGGCCGCGACGCCGGGTACGCCGCCTGTCGCAGGCGCGATCGCGACCCCGGCGGTGGCCGGCAACAACGAGGCCGGCAAGGCCCTGTTCAATACGGCCTGCACGGCCTGCCACACGGCGGGCATCGCCGGCGCGCCCAAGATCGGCGACAAGGCCGCGTGGGCTCCGCGCATCGCGCAAGGCACCAACACGCTGTACGAGCATGCCATCAAGGGTTTCCAGGGCAAGGCCGGCATGATGCCGCCGAAGGGCGGTTCCACGGCACCCGATGCCGACGTGAAAGCCGCCGTGGACTACATGGTCGCGGCCGCAAAATAATCCGAAAAAATGTCATTGTTGTACGCCTCCATCGCCCGCCTCTCTCTCGCTTCAGTCTTGCTCGCCGCCGCCGGCTCCGCCGGCGCCGCCACTCTCTCGGTGGGTCCGGGCAAGACCTACGTCGCCCCCTGCGCCGCCTTCTCCGCCGCCAGGGATGGCGACACCATCGAGATCGTCGGCGACTGGACGTACAGCGGTGACGTTTGCGCGATCGCCCGCAGCAACCTGACCATTCGCGGCGTGCAGGGCCGTCCGGTCATCGACGCGGCCGGACACCAGCACGGCAACAAGGGCACCTGGGTCGTCACCGGCAACAACATCACCGTCGAGAACGTCGAGATGCTGGGGTCGAAAGTCATGGACGGCAACGGCGCGGCACTGCGGCTGGAGGGTACGAACTTCACGCTGCGCCGGGCCTTCATCCACGACAACGAAAACGGCATCCTGATGGGTGCGAACCGCAACAGCAACGTCGTGATCGAGCACAGCGAATTCGGCCACAACGGCCACGGCGACGGCCAGACGCACAACCTGTACATCGGCAACGCCAAAAGCCTGACCTTCCGCTACAACTATTCGCACGACGCCAACATCGGCCACAACCTCAAGTCGCGTGCGATGTTCAACATGATCGCGTACAACCGCTTCTCGAGCACGCCCCCGGGCCGGCCGGGCAGCACGGCGAGCGGCAAGCCGTCGTACGAAATCGACCTCCCGAACGCCGGTACGTCCTACATCATCGGCAACGTGATCGAGCAGCCGGCCATCAACGACAATCCGAATATCGTGGCCTACGGCGAAGAAGGGGCGACGAATCCCGGCCAGGATTTGTACGTCATCAACAACACCTTCCTGAATGACTTCAGCAGCGGCACGTTCCTGTTCATCAGCGGCAAGGTATCGACCCCTGCCCTGATCCAGAACAATGTTTTTGCCGGTCCCGGCACCTTGAGCACGCAGGGCAGCGCCGTGCAGAAAGACAACCGCCGCATGGACAAGCCGGGCTTCATCGACCGCGCCGGCTTCACGCTGCGGCCGCTGGTCAACGAGCTCGTCCTGAAAGCGGGTCCCGCAGCGGATCCGTGGACGAGCGGCGCCGGCCGCTGAGGCGCTCATGCCGGCCGGCAGCCGCCGGCTGAGGCACTGACGCTTCTACGCAACATTCCGCGTCCATCGGCGTTTTTTCTGCTGATTTTCCGCAAAAAAGTGAACTCCGGCGCTTCGTGCATAAACGCCAAGACCTCTTATAAATTTTTAACTATTGGTTTGTTGCTTCCAAAACTCGGCGTTTCATAGGGAGAATAAAAGTTGAGTTGAGGAAACACAAACACCCTCGGACCGAATAAAATGTTCAAGACGTCATCAAGATGGAATTTTTGGCATGCATAGTCCTGGACAAGGCACCGATCGTTTTGTTCCAGGTCTTTTTAATTGAACAATTCCTGTTACACGCCGTTACAAAATGCGGATCGGAAACCTCGTATTCTGCATCTTGCCCGTGGGAATTACTTCCCGCACAGAAACTTTACGAGGAATCTCATGCACACTTTGCGTAACCATTCACTCCTGGCTGCCACCGTCCTGATGGCCTTCGCAGGTGTGACTTCCGCGTCCGCAGCCACCTTGTCGGTCGGTCCGGGCAAGACTTATGCGAAACCTTGCGCCGCCATCGCGGTCGCCAAGGACGGCGACGTCATCGAAATCACCGGCAACACGACGTACAGCGGTGACGCCTGCAGCATCAACCGCCATAACCTGACCATCCGCGGCGTGAACGGGCGTCCGAAGATCGACGCCGCAGGCAAGAACGCCGCCGACAAGGGTATCTGGGTCGTCAACGGCAACAACCTGACCGTCGACAACGTCGAAATGTACGGCGCAAAGGTCATGGACGGCAACGGCGCCGCCTTCCGCCTGCAGGGCGCGGGTTTTACGCTGCGTAATTCGTTCATCCACGACAACGAGAACGGCATCCTGGCCAATGCCAACCTGAACAGCGACATCCTCATCGAATACACCGAATTCGGCCACAACGGCCGCGGCGACGGCCAGACGCACAACCTGTACATCGGCCACGTGAAGAGCCTGACGTTCCGCTACAGCTATTCGCACGATGCGAACGTCGGCCACAACCTGAAATCGCGCGCGGACACCAACATGATCGCGTACAGCCGCTTCTCGAGCACGCCGCCGGGCGAAACGGGCAGCACCGCCTCCGGCCAGCCGTCGTACGAGATCGACCTGCCGAACGCCGGTACGTCTTACCTCATCGGCAACGTCATCGTCCAGCCGGCCGCCAACCAGAACCCGGCCATCGTGGCCTACGGCGAGGAAGGCGCGGTCAACGCCGGCAGCGACCTGTACGTCATCAACAACACGATCCTGAACGAGTACGGCGACGGCACCTTCCTGTTCGTCAGCGGCAAGGTCCCGACCCCGGCCGTGATCCAGAACAATATCTTCGGCGGCATCGGTACCCTCAGCTCGCAAGCGAGCTCCATCGTGAAGAACAACTACCGTTCGGTGGCCCCGGGCTTCGTCGATCGTGCCAAGTGGGACCTGCATCCGACCGCGAGCGCGCTCGTGATCAATGCCGGTACGGATCCGGGCAAGTCGGCCAAGGGCGTGTCGCTGACCCCGGTCGCACAATATAAAGCCAATGCGTCCGGCGAAGCGCGTCCGGTGGCCGGCCAGCTGGACATCGGCGCCTATGAAGTGACGGGCGACGCCGCGAACACCGCCGCCGTGACCTGGACCGCCTGCGGCAACGAAGGTTCGACCTGCTCGTTCAGCGGCACCCGTGAAGTCCGCTACGGCGCCAACGGCATCTATACGTCGAAAGTGATCACCGGCTCGACCCCGTGCACGAGCGCCGTGTTCGGCGATCCGATCCGCGGCGTCGCCAAGACCTGCAGCTATTCCAGCGCACTCTCGACCCTGACGTCGGCCGCGGCGACCGGCCCGTCGTGGATCCCGTGCGCCGGCGAAGGCGGCACCTGCGTGTTCAGCGGCACCCGTGAAGTCCGCTACGGCGCAGGTACGTCGTTCTCGACCAAGACCTTTACCGGTTCCGTCTACTGCTCGAATTCCGCGTTCGGCGACCCGGCAAAAGGCCAGCTGAAGACCTGCAGCTACTCCAGCAACACGATCGCGACCTCGGGCACCTCGACCACGACCACGACCACGACGCCGACCCCGACCGCGCCGACCGCCACCGATACCGGCTGGACGGTGTGCGCAGCCGAAGGCGGTACCTGCTCGATCACGGGTACGCACCAGGTGCGCTACGGCGCCAACGGCTTCTATGTGACCAAGACCGTGACCGGTCCGGTTGCCTGCACGAATGCCGTCTTTGGCGACCCAGCCTACCGGATCGCCAAGTCCTGCAGCTACAAATAATCCCCGGGGTTTCCCCCACACGAAAAACGCGGCCTCGTGCCGCGTTTTTTTTGGCTCTGTTCGCGTGTTTGTGGCGCCAAAGTCGCATTAATTGTCCGGAATTACCCCGGATACAACTTTTTACCAGAAAATAGTTTCCACACCTGAACTTTTTCTGTACATTCCACGAACGTGCTGGTCATCGACGCAAAATTTTTTCGAAAAAAATGCGGCGTGAACGCAACATCCGCTTGATTTCGAAAAATTTTTTTTGTAGTCACCCCGACAACAAGCACCGGCTCGGCACTTGCCAGTCAGATATGCATATTGTCACTTTGGCTCTGTCGATAAATTTTCCACTGGAAATTACATTCCATAGGGAAAAACCGTAAAAAGGCCGTTTCAAGCTTCCTTTTTCTTGCATCGAATGCTAGAAAAAGCGATCACAAAATGTTCTTTTGCTCTACTAAATAAGGCTAAAAGGAACAATAATTAGCCTCTTTTCAGGCTTGCCGTTCAGCTATTTTCGGTTACACTTCGTTACAAACCGTCGATCTCAAACCTCGTATTCTGCAACTTTCCAGCAGGCACAACTGCTGACAGGCAATCTGCTTACGAGGACATCGACATGCAACAAATCGCATCGAGCAACATCCAATTCTCCGCATCGCACCTGGCTGCTGCCGTCCTGATGGCGTTCGTAGGTGTGACCACTGCATCCGCGGCGACGCTGGCGGTTGGCCCGGGCAAGACCTACGCCAAGCCGTGTGCCGCGATTGCCGCCGCCAAGGATGGCGACGTGATCGAAATCACCGGCAACACGACGTATAGCGGCGACGTCTGCTACATCATGCGCCACAACCTGACGATCCGCGGCGTCAACGGCCGTCCGAAGATCGACGCGGCCGGCAAGAACGCCGGTGGCAAAGGCATCTGGGTCGTCGACGGCAACAACCTGACCGTGGACAACGTCGAAATGTACGGCGCTAAAGTGCCCGACGCGAACGGCGCTGCATTCCGCCTCGAAGCGGCCGGTTTCACGCTGCGTAACTCGTTCATCCACGACAACCAGAACGGCATCCTGGCGAACGCCAACGCGAACAGCGACGTCGTCATCGAGAACACCGAATTCGGCCACAACGGCGCAGGCGACGGCCAGTCGCACAACCTGTACATCGGCCACGTGAAGAGCCTGACCTTCCGCTACAACTTCTCGCACGACGCCAACGTCGGCCACAACCTGAAGTCGCGCGCGGACACCAACCTGATCGCGTACAACCGCTTCTCGAGCCTGAACCCGGGCGAGACGGGCAGCACCGCCGCCGGCAAGCCGTCGTACGAGATCGACCTGCCGAACGCCGGTACGTCCTACATCATCGGCAACATCATCCAGCAGCCGGCATCGAACTCGAACTCGGCGATGCTGGCCTACGGTGAAGAAGGCGCCGTCAACGCCGGCAGCGACCTGTACGTCATCAACAATACGTTCCTGAACGAGATGGGCAGCGGCGGTACGTTCATGTTCGTCAGCGGCAAGGTGCCGACCCCGGCCGTCGCGCAGAACAACATCTATGCCGGCGTGGGCACCTTCAGCACGCAGGCATCGACGGTCGACAAGACGAACTACCGTTCGGCCTCGCCGAGCTTCGCGAACCGCGCCGCGTACGACCTGCATCCGACCGGCAGCGCGCTGGTGATCGATGCCGGTTCGGATCCGGGCGTGTCCGCGAAGGGCGTGTCGCTGAAGGCTGTCGCGCAATACAAGCATGTCGCCGCCGGCGAAGCGCGTCCGGTGGTCGGCCAGATCGACATCGGCGCGTACGAATCGCTCACGGCACCGACGACGACGACGACGTCCTGGACCGCTTGCGGCAACGAAGGCTCGACCTGTTCGTTCAGCGGTACCCGTGAAGTCCGCTTCGGCGCGAACGGTGTCTACACGTCGAAGATGATCACGGCTTCGACCCCGTGCACGACCGCCGTGTTCGGCGATCCGATCCGCGGCGTCGCCAAGACCTGCAGCTACGCCGGCACGACCACGACGGCCGCGCCGGAGACCAGCACGCCGACGTTCACGGCCTGCGCAACCGAAGGCGGCACCTGCTCGTTCAGCGGCAAGCGTGAAGTCCGCTACGGCACCAGCACGATCTACACCTCGAAGGTCGTGACCGGTCCGGTGGCCTGCACCAACACCGTGTTCGGCGATCCGGCACGCGGCCAGGTCAAGTCCTGCTCCTACTCGAGCGTGACGCAGTAAGCGATTCGATCGCTCCAGGAAGAAAGGCCGCGTTGCAAGCGGCCTTTTTTTATTGCGGCACGCGCCGCTCGGCAAACACCGCGCGCTTGGAGATCACGAAATTGAACATCAGCGCCACCGCCGACCCGGCCACGACGCCGAGGAACAGGTTCAGCGTGCTGTGGTCGGTGAACCAGAGCCAGGCCTGGTAGACGGCCACGTTGATGAAGCCGCCCACGCCGGTGAACGCGAGATACTGCAGCCACTCGCGCACGGAGCCGGCATCCTCCTTCACGAACGTGAAATGGCGGTTGACCTTCCACGTGACCGTGGCGGCCACGAGGAACGACACGATGCGTCCGCTCGTGGGACCGAGGCCGAGTCCCTTGACGACGGCGTACAGGACCCCGAAGTCGGTGACGAAGCCCAGCGCACCGACGAGGCAGAAACGGAAGAACTGCTTCAAGCCTTTTTCTCGCGCGTGGCGCCGACCGACGGCACGGTCAGGTAGGCCAGGCGCTTCATCTCGCGCCGGCCATGGGTGACGGTGTCGAGCACGAGGCCGCAGGTGAGCGCCAGGAAGGCCAGCAGCATCATGCTGGCGGCCAGCACGGCGGTCGGCAGGCGCGGCACCAGGCCCGTCTCGAGGAAGGTGACGATCACGGGGATCGACAGGCCGATCGACACCAGGGCCATCAGGCCGAACAGGATCGAGAAGAACAGCAGCGGCCGCTCGTTCTTGAACAGCTTCGTGATCATCAAGAGGATGCGGAAACCGTCGCGGTACGTGGACAGCTTGCTGGTGGATCCTTCCAGGCGCGCGCCGTACGGCGTGTCCAGTTCGCCGATCGGCATGCGCAGCTGCAGCGCATGCACGGTCAGTTCGGTCTCGGTCTCGAAGCCGTTCGACAGGGCCGGGAACGATTTCACGTAGCGCCGCGAGAACACGCGGTAGCCCGACAGGATGTCGGTGAAGCGGTTCCCGAACAGGTGCGCGACGAAGCCCGTGAACAGGGCATTGCCGAAGCGGTGTCCCGCGCGGTAGGCGGCTTCCTCGGAATCGACGCGGCAGCCGACGACCATGTCCAGGTTTTCCTCGACGAGCTTGGCGATCAGCGCCGGCGCGCTCGCGGCGTCATAGGTGATGTCGCCGTCGCACATCAGGTAGATGTCGGCGTCGATGTCGGCGAACATGCGGCGCACGACGTTGCCCTTGCCCTGCAGGGTTTCGGCGCGCACGATGGCGCCGGCGGCGGCGGCCACCTCGGACGTGCGGTCCTTCGAGTTGTTGTCGTAGACGTAGATCCGCGCTTGCGGAAGTTCGCGCCGGAAGCCTTCGACGACGGCGCCGATGGCGGCCTCTTCGTTATAGCACGGCAGGATCACCGCGATGTCGAGGCCGGCATAGGCGGCACGGGCCGCTTCGATCGGCAATACGTTGGTTTTCAGTGTGGAAGGCATGCTGCGTCCTCGCTGCGGGTGCTGTTACTGTGACGGATGAACGGTGATTACTGCAATTTGGTGAGCGCCGTCGCCTTGGCCGGAAGGCCCATGTTGCGGACGGCCGCGATGTCGGGCCGGGCCGGGGCGACGGCGTCGTAGACTTCGGTGACGCCCGACCGGTATTGGTGCGGCAGGCTCTGGCCGAGACGGAAGCCGGAATCGGCCCGCGCCAGCGCCGCGCGCATCTGGGCGCTGTGCGGGAATGCGTCCTTGCCGCCCTCGCGCACGATGACGACGTGCTGCACGCCCAGCCGGTGCAGTTCGGCCAGCACGTCCGCCGTGTCGCGGTACTTGAGGGAATAGGTGGTGCCCATGAAATTCGAGTCGGCCAGCAGCTTCGACGCGCGCACGACGTAGCCGCGCAGCGCGCTGTCGTGCACGGCCATGTCGGCGATGAACCAGCCTTCGGTGGACGCGCTGCCGTCGATGACGGTCAGCACGGGCTTCGCGGCGGCCAGGCGGTCCGTGACGGCGGCGATCCCGGTATCGGCCTTGGGCGCGCGCTGGACCAGGTGCACGATGCCCGGCACGGCCATCGCGACGGCCAGCACGGCGAACGCGGGTGCGGCCATGCCGGCGCGAAGGTGTGCGAGCAGGCGCACGGCGCCGAGAACGGCCAGCACGACCACGGCCGGCAGCGCGGGCGCCATGTAGCGTTCGACGATGTCGACCGGCACCAGCGACTGCAGCAGCAACGTCGCGAGCAGCAGGCTGATCACGGCGCTGACGATCGTCCAGCGGGCCGGATCGGCGCGGCGTGCGCGGAACTCGGCCACGATGGCGTACAGGGCCAGCAGGCCGCCGACGGGCGTCACGTTGCGGCCCAGGGCCTGCAGGTTGTACAGCAGCGCCTTCGTCGCATACGGCAGGCCGGCCTGATAATTAAAACCGTCGGCGGCGATCTTCGCCGTCAGCATGTACCACGGCACGACGATGGCGGCCGCCAGCGCGGCGGCGACGTACAGCCGCACCGACAGCAGCAGTTTCCAGTTGGCCGTCAGCAGGATGTGGAACACGGGGAGGAACACGACGAGCCAGCCGTTACCCTTGATGAGCACGGCGGTCGCGGCGAGCAGCGCGAATACCAGCGCGCTGCCCCAGCGGGGACGCACGCTGAACGCGATCCAGACGGCGGTGGCGGCGACGAGGCAGGCGGTCAGCGGCTGGTCGGCCATGAACATGACGTGGCCTTCGAGCACCAGCGGCGTCACCGCATAGACGAGCGCGCCGGCCAGGGCGGCACGGCGGTCGGCCAGCATGGACAGCGCCGCGGCAACGCCGATCGCCGGCAGTGCGGCGAACAGGACGTTGACGGCGAAGATCGCGGGCAGAGTCGGCGGCAGCACGAGGAAGACGAGGCCGAGGATGCCGTAATAGGCGGGGGGCCAGTGTCCGATCGAGATCTTCGGATAGTGGACGTAGAAATCGGTGGCCGCGCCCATCGGATTGCTGCCGAAATGGTGAGCCATATAGTCCGCGACAAAATAACCGTTGAGGAAGTGCGACGGTTCGTCCGCCCCGGAAAATCCGGACTGGTACGACTTCGCCACGAATACGGCCAGCGCGCCGACGAGGACGGCGCACAGATAAGCCAGGCAAAGGAACCGGAACGAGGGTTTTGGGGAAACCGCTTGCATGAATGTCGGGAAAGGTCAACGATGGGAGAGCGTCGCGAACTTTAGCATATTTGCAAGCTTTAAGAGCATCAAGTTTGATCTGTGTTGTATTTGCGACCGCTAACAAAAAACGCCGTCCCCACATCGCAGGGACGGCGTTACGGCGCGAGCCGGCGTTACGGCATTACCAGATGATCACGCGCTCCTGCGGCGCCAGGTACATCTTGTCGCCCTGCTTGACCTTGAAGGCGTCGTAGAAGCCCGGCTGGTTGCGCAGCGTGCCGTTGGCGCGGAACTGGCCCGGCGAGTGCGGGTCGGTCTTCACCTGCACGATCTGCTGCTGCTCGCGCATCTTGGTGCGCCACACCTGGGCCCAGCCCATGTACAGACGCTGTTCGCCCGTCAGGCCGCCGATCACCGGTGCCTTCTTGCCCTTCAGCGAGATCTTGTAGGCTTTATAGGCGATGGCGAGACCCGAGTTGTCGGCGATGTTCTCGCCCAGCGTCAGTTCGCCGTTCACGTGGTAGCCCTTGATCGGCTCGAACTGGTTGTACTGGTTGACCAGCATCTTCGTCTTGGCCTCGAAGTTCTTGTGGTCGGCCGCGGTCCACCAGTCGCGCAGGTTGCCGTCGCCGTCGTACTGGGCGCCCTGGTCGTCGAAGCCGTGGCTGATCTCGTGGCCGATCACGGCGCCGATGCCGCCGTAGTTGACCGCGTCGTCCGCGTTGGCGTCGAAGAACGGCGGCTGCAGGATCGCGGCCGGGAACACGATCTCGTTCATCTCCGGGTTGTAGTACGCGTTGATGGTCTGCGGCGTCATGCCCCACTCGTCGCGGTCGATCGGCTTGCCGAGCTTGTTCAGCTCGCGGTTGTACTCGACGTCGCGCGAGCGCATCACGTTGCCCACCAGGTCGTCACGCGCCACGACCAGCGCCGAGTAATCCTTCCACTTGTTCGGGTAGCCGATCTTCGGCGTGAACTTGGCCAGCTTGGCCTGCGCTTCCTTCTTGGTGGCCGGCGACATCCAGTCCAGCTTGTCGATACTCTGCTTGTAGGCGACCAGCAGGTTCTTGACCAGCGCTTCCATGCGCGCCTTGCGCTCCGGCGGGAAGTACTCGGCCACGTACAGCTTGCCCAGCGACTCGCCCTGCGAGCGCTCGATCGCGCCGACGCCACGCTTCCAGCGCGGTTCCATCTCCTTCACGCCCGACAGGGTCTTGCCGTAGAAGTCGAAGCGCTCGTCGACGAAGGCCTTGTTCAGGTAGCTCGCGTACGCGTCCACCAGGTGCATCGTCAGGTAGGCCTTCCAGGTGTCCAGCGAGGTCTTGTTCGAAATCTCGGCGAAGCCTTTCAGGTAGGTCGGCTGGCTGACGATCACGTAGGTCGTCTTGCCGGCGATGCCGGTGGCCTGCAGGTAGCCGTTCCAGTCGTAGTCCGGCGCGACCTTGCCCATGTCGGCCAGCGGCACCTTGTTGTAGGCCTTGATCGGGTCGCGCAGTTCGACCTTGGTCCACTGCACCTTGGCCAGTTCCGTCTCGAAGTCGACGATGGCCTTCGCGTTGGCGGCGGCGTTCTTGTCGCCGGCCAGCGCCAGCGTCTTCTCGACGTGCGTCAGGTACTTCGCCTTCGCGTCGGCCAGCTTGGCGTCGTCCGCCTTCAGGTAGTAGTCGCGGTCGGGCATGCCCAGGCCGCTCTGGTAGATGTCGGCGACGTACTTGGTCGAATCCTTGTTGTCCTGGTGGATGCCGAAGTCGTACGGCACGTTCACGCCGATCTTGCCCAGGTGCGCCAGCAGCGCGGGCAGCTCGGACTTGTCCTTCAGCGCCGCGATCTTGGCCAGTTCGCCGTTCAACGGGGTGATGCCCAACTGCTCCAGCTTCGCTTCGTCCATGAAGCTGGCGTAGTAATCGCCGATGCGCTGGGCGTCGGTGCCCTTGGCCGGGTTGCCGGCGGCGGCTTTTTCAATGATGCCGCGCAGCTGCGGCAGGGTGTCGTCGCGCAGCTTGGCGAACGAACCCCAGCTCGATTTGTCGGCCGGGATCTCGACCGTCTTCATCCACTTGCCGTTCAGGTAATCGTAGAAATCGTCCTGCGGGCGTACGGACGGTTCGATGTATTCGGTGGCGATGCCGGCCGACAGGGTCTGGCCCTTCTTGACGGCCGTGTTCTTGGCGGCGGCGCCTTCCGCCGCATGGCCGGCGTTGGCAAGCAGCGCCAGGGTCAGGGCGCTCAACAGGGTGTGCTTCTTCATCATCTCTTCATCTCCCTCGGGTTGTTATGGGTGGGATGGTGGGGCCGGCGGGGGTACCGCCGTCCCTGATTATCGCTGATGGCGATCCGTTTTTGTTACCAAATGGTGACGCGCTGCTCCGGCGGTAAATACATCTTGTCGCCTTCCTTCACGCCGAACGCCTCGTAGAACGCGGCCTGGTTGCGCAGCGTGCCGTTGGCGCGGAACTGGCCCGGCGAGTGCGGGTCGGTTTTCACCTGCACGATCTGCTGCGCCTCGCGCATCTTCGAGCGCCACACCTGGGCCCAGCCCATGAAGAAGCGCTGGTTGCCGGTGAGGCCGTCGATGACGGGCGCCGGCTGGCCGTGCAGCGAGATCTTGTACGCCTTGTACGCGATGGCGAGACCGGCGTTGTCGCCGATGTTCTCGCCCAGCGTGAGGGCGCCGTTGACATGGTAGCCCGGGAGCGGTTCGAATGCGTCGTATTGCTTGACCAGCATGTCGGTCCTGGCCTTGAAGCGCGCCTGGTCCTCTGCCGTCCACCAGTTGCGCAGGTTGCCCTCGCCGTCCGACTGGCTGCCCTTGTCGTCGAAGCCGTGGCCGATCTCGTGGCCGATCACGGCGCCGATGCCGCCGTAGTTCACGGCGTCGTCCGCGTCCGCATCGAAGAACGGCGGCTGCAGGATCGCGGCCGGGAACACGATCTCGTTCATGCGCGAGTTGTAGTAGGCGTTCACCGTCTGCGGCGTCATGCCCCATTCTTCGCGGTCGATCGGCTTGCCCAGCTTGTCGATATTGCGGTTGTACGCGAACGTGGCGGCGCGCATCACGTTGCCGGCCAGGTCATCCTTCCTGACGCTCAGGCGAGCGTAGTCGCGCCACTTGTTCGGGTAGCCGATCTTCGGCGCGAACTTCGCCAGCTTGGCCTGGGCTTCCTTCTTGGTCTCTGGGCCCATCCAGTCCAGCTGGTCGATCGATGCCTTGTACGCGGCGAGGACGTTCTTGACGAGTTCCTCCATGCGCGCCTTGCGCTCCGGCGGGAAGTATTTGGCCACGTATTCGCGGCCCAGCGCCTCGCCCAGCGCGCCTTCGACGACGGACACGCCGATCTTCCAGCGCGGACGGTTGACGTCCGCACCGGTCAGCGTCTTGCCGTAGAAATCGAAGTCCGCGTCGACGAACGCCTTCGACAGGTAGGGCGCGTATTCGCGCAGCAGCTGCCACTGGAAATAGGCCTTGACGGTCTCGATGTCGGTAGCGGCGAGAAGCTTGTCGAAACCCTGCAGGTAGGTCGGCTGGCCGACGATCACGTAATCGGCCTTGTTGCCCACGCCGGCGGCGCCCAGCGCCGTCTTCCAGTCGTAGCCCGGCGTCAGCGCGGTGAGCTGCGCCACGTCCATCTTGTTGTAGTTCTTGTTCGGATCGCGCAGTTCGACCTTCGTCCACTGCACCTTCGCGAGTTCCGTCTCGAACGCGACGATGGCCTTCGCCTTCGCGTCCGCATCCTTGTCGCCGGCCAGCGCCAGGATCTTCGCGACGTGCTGTTCGTACTTCGCCTTGGTCGCGGCCATCTTCGCGTCGTCCGCCTTCAGGTAGTAATCGCGGTCCGGCATGCCGAGACCGCCCTGGCGGATGTAGGTGGCGTACTTCGTCGACGCTTTCGCATCCTGCGCCACGCCGATGCCGTACGGCGTCGCGACGCCGATCTTCGACAAGTGCGCGATCAGGTCGGGCACGCCCTTCTTGTCCTTCAGGGTACGGATGCGCTGCAGTTCGCCCGTCAGCGGCTTGTAGCCCAGCGTCTCCAGCTTCTTCTCGTCCATGAAGCTGGTGTACAGGTCGGCGATCTTTTGCGCGTCGGTGCCGGCCTTCTTGTGCGGGTCCTTCTGGTCCGCTTCGATGATGCCGAGGAGCTGCGGCTGCGTGTCCTCGCGCAGCTTCATGAACGTGCCCCAGCTCGAACGGTCGGCGGGGATCTCGGTCGTCTTGAGCCACTTGCCGTTCAGGTAAGTGAAGAAATCGTCCTGCACGCGTACGCTCGGGTCGATGTATTGCGTGTCGATGCCGGCGCGGTCCGCCGCGGATGCGAAGGCGGCCAGCATGGAGAGAGTCAGGGTAGTGAGAAGGTATCGTTTCACGAGAGGTCCTTTGTGCTGCAAAACGCGGCTTGTGGCCATGGGTGGCGGCGCTACATCTTCATTTCGTAGCGGATGCCGAGGGTGGTATGGGTACGGGTCGCCGTCGCAGCGCTTTGCACGAGGGTACCCGTGTCGACGCTGCGCGCGCTGTCGTAGAGGCGCGGATCGAGATTGTTCGCGGACAGGCGCACCTGCGCGCTGGCGTTCAGTTTATACAGGCCATAGAAGTCGAACTGGCGCTTCATGCCCGTGTACGCGGTCTCGTTGACGGTGGTCTGGACAAACGTCGCGGGCGTCCAGTTCAAGCCGCCGCCGATCGTCAGCGGCAGGCCTTTCAGGCGCCAGTCCGCGCCCACGTTGGCCGTCTGCTTCGGCTGCTGGTCGAGGCGGTTGTCCGGGCCGGGGATGCCTTCCACGTTCGACCAGTAGCGGCTGTAGTTGGAGCGCACGTCGACGTTCGGCGCGCCCACGTACAGGTCCGTCAGCGGGAATTTCGCTTCCAGCTCGATGCCGCGCGTGCGTGCCTTGCCGATGTTGATGGGCGTGGACACCCAGCGCGGCCCTGACGCCGTCTGCGCCAGCACCGTCGTACGGCGCTGCAGGTCGTCGATGTTGCGCGCGAATCCGCTGGCCGACAGGATGCCGCTCCTGCCCACGTAGTGCTCGTACGCGACGTCGATACCGGTCGCGAGTTCCGGCTTCAAATTCGGATTGCCCGTGCGGTCCGGCCGCGTGGCGTCGTTGTACGTGGAGATCGTCGGCACGGCGATCAGGTCGTTCAGCCCCGGCGCTTTATAACTGCGCGTGACGCTCGCCCGGACCTGGTCTTTATCGTGTTCGGGGATGCGCCACACACCGTGCAGCACGGGGCTCCACACCTTGGACAGGTTGCGGACCCGATCGCTGGTGATGCGGATGCCTTCCCAGCGCAGGCCGAGGTAAGTGGAGAACTGCGGCGTGACGTCCCACTCGTCCTGCACGAACGCGGCGACGCGGCGCGAATCGGCCGCGAGCGCCGCGCCGCCGTCGTCGAACAGCGCGGCCGAATCGCCGGCCGCCACGTGCTCCTGGCTGCGGTGGCCGCCCTCGATCTCCCAGCCGGCCGCGAACAGGTGTCCCTTGCCCATGGGGCGCGTGTACTTGCCGCCCGTATTCAGGCTGCCGTCGCGCGTGGCGTCGCTGTCGACGTAGCGCAGCAACGGACTGCCCGCGGCATCGAACGTGTCGCGCAGCACGTCGCTGTGGCTGCGGCCGCCGGCGAAGCCGAATTTCACGTCCAGGCGCGCGCCGCCATCCATGCGGTGCAGCCAGTTGCCGAAACCGCGCACGAACGTGGAGTTCGACGTCGAATCGGAGCGTTGATGCGCGTATTCCGGTGCGGTCGTGCCGACGGGTTGATCGAGCCGGCTGTCGCCGCCGCTGCGGTTGCGGTGCGCGACGAGGAACGGTTGGAAGGTCAGCGTGTCGCCGTTCGAAAATTTGTAGGCGAAGCGCGGCGTGAGGAACAGCGAGTCGTTGACGCCGCCGCCTTCGTCGTGGATGCGCTGTTCGCGCTGCACGCTGCCGTCCCGCCGCGTATTCAGGTTGACGGTATCGCTGTCGTTGTGCTGGCGCGCCTGGTTGACGGCGCCCGTCAGGTTCCATGTCAGGCTGCCCGCCTGGCCCGGCACGACGACGCCCACGTTCACGCCGTGGCGGCCCTGCTCGATGCTGTCGGCCACGCGCAGCTGCACGTCCTTCTGCCGATAACCCTCGCGCAGGATGATGTTGATGGTGCCCGCGATCGCCTGGGTGCTGTGCTCCGCGACGGGGCCGCGCATCACCTCGATGCGCTCGACCTGGTCCGGCGCCAGCGCGTCCAGCGAAAAGCCCGGCGGCGGGCGCTCGCCGTTGACGAGCATCTGCGTATAGCCATTGCCCAGCCCGCGCATGCGCACGCCGCCGCCGCCCCGTCCCGGCGGCCCGCCCAGGGTCACGCCCGGCAGGCGTTTCAAGACTTCGCTGATGCTCGTGTCGCCGTTGCGGTCGAGCTCTTCGCGCCCGAACACCATTTTCGCGGCCGTCGACAGGCGGCGCGTCTCCGTGTCGTCGGCGCGCGCGCCGCTCACGTTCACTTGCTGGATTGGGTCGGAGGTGTGGCCGGACTGGGCCAATGCAGGTCCCGCCGTGCCCAGCAGAGCCAGGCAGGCGATCGGGATCAGTTTGCTCATGACTATCGTTGTTATCGGTTGCGCAGCGGCACCAATTCTAGCGGGGAAGGATAGTCAAAGCAGCGCAGCGTGGCGGATTTTTACTTAACGATACATAGAATGCACGGCTCAGCCGCCGAGATTGATCGACGCGCCGCCGGGGCCGCCCATGCCGCCGCCCATCCCACCGCGGCCGTGCCCGCCCATGCCGCCCGGACGCCCGCCGCCGTTGCCACGCTCATTGCCGCGTTCGCCGCCCGGACGCCCCTCCGGCACCACGCGCATCAACTGCTCGCCGACGAACGTTGCCACCTGGGCGCGCTGCTTGTCGTCGAGTGCATCGTTCACTTCGAGCCACGCTTCGCGCAGCTGCTTGTCCTCGGTGTTGGTCGCCACGGCTTCCGCCTCGACGGCCCGGTTCAGGTCGCGCAATTCGACTTCCGGCTTCGCCAGCATCGTCTTCGCCTGTTCCTGCAGCGCCTCGCGGCGGCGCTGGCGCTCGCGCAGGATGGAGCGCGAACGGCCTTCCATCTGGTTCCACAGCGTTTGCTGGTTCGGCGTCAGGTTCAGGGATTTTTTCACGTCGGCGGACATGAACAGCAGGTCTTCCACGCGCATGTCCATCAGCGGGACGGCGAACGCGGGGGCGGCACTGCCGATGGCGAGAACACACAGGAAAGCTCGAATAAACGGCGTTTTGATCATCGAAAAGCGCTCCAGGCATAAAAAAGCCCACGGTGGGGGAACCGTGGGCAAAGACCACTTCAAGAGTGGAGAGAGAGAGAAAAACTGATGAGAACTATATGCCCCGCCCCTCCCCCTGTCCGGGCACTTTACAAATACTTACGCCGTGTTTGTCGGGGGATACACCGATTTACAGGAACCACGAATTTGTATTTACGTCCACACAATAAAAAAGGCTGCCGCGGCAGCCTTTTCAACGGCGTCGAACGCAGATCAGTTATTGAGCTGCTCGGCGTCGCCCAGCTTGTCCTTGTACGAATCGAAGATCTTGACCAGCGCGTCGCGCATGGAGACCTGCGGCTTCCAGCCCAGTTCCGACACCGTGTTCTCGATCTTCGGCACGCGGTTCTGCACGTCCTGGTAGCCGGTGCCGTAGTAAGCGCCCGAGCTCGTTTCGACCAGTTTCACCTGCTTGGCCGTCTCGCGGTATTCCGGGTACTCGGCGGCCAGATCCAGCATCATGCCGGCCAGTTCGCGGATCGAATAGTTGTTGACCGGGTTGCCCACGTTGAAGATCTTGCCGGTGGCCTTGCCGTCCTTGTTCTCGATGATGCGCATCAGCGCGTCGATGCCGTCGTCGACATAGGTGAACGAGCGCTTCTGCTGGCCGCCGTCGACCAGCTGGATCGGTTCGCCGCGCACGATGTGGCCCAGGAACTGGGTCAGCACGCGCGACGAGCCCTCTTTCGGCGTGTGGATCGAATCCAGGCCGGCACCGATCCAGTTGAACGGACGGAACAGCGTGAAATTCAGGCCTTCCATGCCGTAACCCCAGATCACGCGATCCATCAACTGCTTGGCGCAGGCATAGATCCAGCGCGGCTTGTTGATCGGGCCGTAGACCAGTTCCGAATTCTCCGGGTCGAATTCGGCATCGCGGCTCATGCCGTAGACTTCCGACGTCGACGGGAAAATCAGATGTTTCTTGTACTTGGCGGCCGAGCGGACGATCGGCAGGTTCGCCTCGAAGTCCAGTTCGAAGACGCGCAGCGGCTCCTTCACGTACGTCGACGGCGTCGCGATCGCCACCAGGGGGAGGATTACGTCGCACTTCTTGACGTGGTACTCGACCCACTCCTTGTTGATGGTGATGTCGCCTTCAAAGAAGTGCATGCGCGGATGATCCAGCAGATGCGCGATCCGCTCGGAGTTCATGTCCATGCCGTACACTTCCCAATCGGTCGTCTCCAGGATGCGCTTGGAGAGATGGTGGCCGATAAAACCGTTGACGCCGAGGATGAGGACTTTTTTCATTTCAGGTAGGAAACATTTTCACGTATCGCCCGATTATACCACCGTGCAAATTCACGCAAACCCGTCTCCAGCGACGTCGTGGGTTTGTAACCGACCCAGTCCTGCAGCCTGCTCGTATCGGCGTGCGTGGCCGGCACGTCGCCCGGCTGCATCGGCTGGAAGTCCAGCTGTGCCTTGACGTCGAACGCGCCTTCCAGCGTACGAATGAAGTCCAGCACCTGCACCGGCGTCTGGTTGCCGATGTTGAAGATGGCGTGCGGCGGCTTGCCCTCGGGCTTCGTCGGCTTGAACAGCAGACGGACGACGCCTTCGACGATGTCGTCGATATAAGTGAAGTCGCGGTACAGCTTGCCCTCGGCGAACACGGGGATCGCCTCGTTCGCCAGCATCTTGCGCGCAAAGCTGAAGTACGCCATGTCCGGGCGGCCCCACGGTCCATACACCGTGAAGAAGCGCAGGCCGGTGGTCGGAATGCCGTACAGGTGGCTGTACGAATGGGCCATCAGCTCGTTCGACTTCTTCGTCGCGGCGTACAGCGACACGGGCGCGTCGGTGACGTCGTCCTCGCTGAACGGCGTCTTGGCGTTGGCGCCGTAGACGCTGCTGCTGCTCGCGTACAGCAGGTGCTCGACCTTGTGGTTGCGGCAGGCTTCCAGCATGTGGCCGAAGGCGACGAGGTTCGCCTGTACGTACGCGGCCGGGTTCTTCAGCGAATAGCGCACGCCGGCCTGGGCGGCCAGGTGCACGACCAGCGCAGGTTTTACGCGCTCGAACAGCGCGGCGACCTGCTCGCCGTCGCTCAGCTCGACGGTCTCGCACGGCACGCCGGCCGGTTTCAACAACGCCTCGACGCGGTGGTGCTTCAGCGCCGGGTCGTAGTAATCGTTGAAATTGTCGCAGCCGACCACGGTATGACCCATGGCCGTCAGGCGCACCGCCACCGCGCTGCCGATGAAGCCGGCGGCGCCGGTGACGAGGATGGTTCCCTTGCTCACTTCGGTCATTGTTCCGCTTTCCCCGAACGGCGGCCGATGCCCTCGTAGACGAGGCCGGCGGCGCCGAACGCGTCCGGATCGTAGATGTTACGACCGTCGAACACGGCCTTCAGTTTCAGGTTCTCGGCCAGGAACGGCAGGTCCGGCGCGCGGAATTCCTTCCACTCCGTGACCAGCACGAGCACGTCCGCGCCTTCGACGGCCTGTTTGGCCGACTCGACGATGCGCAGGCGGGTGTTGCACAGGTCCTCGCCATGCTCGGCCACCAGGACGCGCTTCGCTTCCGTGCTGGCGACGGGGTCGTACGCGACCACGTTGGCGCCCGCGTCGAACAGCGACTTGATCAGGATGCGGCTCGGCGCTTCGCGCATGTCGTCCGTGTTCGGCTTGAACGACAGGCCCCACAGGGCGATCGTCTTGCCCTTCAGGTTGTTTTCGCCGCCGAAGAAGCGCACCAGCTTCGTGAACAGCACGTTCTTCTGTTCCTCGTTGACTTTCTCGGTGGCGGTGAGGAGGTGCAGCTGCTGCTTGTGGTCGGACGCCGTCTTGATCAGCGCCTTGACGTCTTTCGGGAAGCAGGAACCGCCATAGCCCATGCCGGCGTACAGGAAGTCCGGACCGATGCGCGGGTCCATGCCGATGCCCAGGCGCACGGCCTCGATGTCGGCGCCCAGCAGTTCGGACAGGTTCGCCAGCTCGTTCATGAAGCTGATGCGGGTGGCCAGCATCGCGTTCGCCGCGTACTTCGTCAGCTCGGCGCTGCGGATGTCCATCTCGACGAATTTCTCGTGGTTGCGGCTGAACGGCGCGTACAGCTGGCGCATCTGCTTGCCCGCGTCGCCATCGTCGAAACCGACCACGATGCGGTCCGGCTTCATGAAGTCGTCGATCGCGGCGCCTTCTTTCAGGAATTCGGGGTTGCTGACGACGTGGAAGGCGACGTTCACGCCGCGCTTCTCCAGTTCACCGGCGATGGCGCGTTTCACTTTTTCCGCGGTGCCGACGGGCACGGTCGACTTGTCGACGATCACGGCCGGCTTCGTCAGGCGCTCGCCGATGCTGCGCGCGGCCGACAGGATGTGGGTCAGGTCGGCGCTGCCGTCTTCGTCCGGCGGCGTGCCGACGGCCAGGAAGATGATGTCGGCGTGGCTGACGGCGTCGTCGTAGTTCGACGAGAACAGCAGGCGGCCCGCGGCGGCATTGCGCTGGACGAGGCTGTCCAGGCCGGGTTCGTGGATCGGGATGATCCCGTCCTTCAACATCGTGATCTTGCGCGTATCGACGTCCAGGCACAGCACGGTGTTGCCGACGTCGGCGAAGCAGGCGCCAGACACCAGTCCGACGTAACCAGTCCCGATAACTGAAATTTTCATGATCTTCTACAGATTGAGGTAAGGGACCACGGGACGCCCGGCGCTACATGCCGGATCGCCTCATGAGAGGGTGGGCCGGAGGACTTGCCGCCGGACTAATAACTAGACGAATTTATCACAGATTTCTGGCGAGCACGTTACACGTTTGCTTTTTTGCTATTAAACTAGGGCACGTTCCGTTAGAAAAGCCAAGTAATTGCAATCTATTACATAATAGATGCTACGCTCCGCTATTCCCGCCCCGCGCACATCGTCGATGAAGCTCCTTACATTCAGTTCCCTCTTCCCGAACACGGTCAAACCCAGCCACGGCATCTTTGTCGAGACCCGATTGCGCTACCTGCTCGCCAGCGGCCAGGTCGAATCGAAAGTCGTCGCGCCCGTGCCCTGGTTCCCGTCGCAGCACCCGCGCTTCGGCGACTATGCGGCCTTTTCCAAGGTGCCGGCGGCCGAGACGCGCTACGACATCGAGGTCACGCACCCCCGCTACCTCGTCATTCCGAAGGTCGGGATGACGGCGGCACCGTGGCTGATGGCCCAGGCCTGCAAGCGCGAGATCGGGCGCATCATCGACGAGGGCTACGACTTCGACGTCATCGACGCGCACTATTTTTATCCGGACGGCGTCGCCGCGGTCATGCTGGGTAAGTATTTCAACAAGCCCGTCGTCATCACGGCCCGCGGTACCGACATTAACCTGATTCCGCAGTTCACGCTGCCGAGAAAGCAACTCATGTGGGCGGCAAACAACGCGGCCGGCATGATCACCGTGTGCCAGGCGCTGCGCGAAGAGATGATCGGCCTCGGCATTCCGGGCGACCGCATCGTGTCGTTGCGCAACGGCGTCGACCTGCAGCGCTTCGTCCCGATGGACCGCGCGGCCGCGCGCGCGCAACTGGGCATCGACGGCTTCACGGTGATTTCCGTCGGCGTGCTCGACCCGCGCAAGGCGCACGACCTCACGATCGGCGCGCTGCCCATGCTGCCGGACGTGAAACTGCTCATTGCCGGCATCGGCCCGGAGCGCAAGAAGCTGGAAGCGCTGGCCGCCAGCCTGGGCGTGGCCGACCGCGTCAAATTCCTCGGCGCCGTCGCGCAGACCGAGCTCAAGCATTACTACAACGCGGCCGATGCGATGATCCTCGCGTCCAGCCGCGAAGGCTGGGCCAACGTGTTGCTGGAATCGATGGCCTGCGGCACGCCGGTCGTGGCCAGCAACGTCTGGGGCACGCCGGAAGTCGTGGCCAGGCCGGAGGCGGGCGTGCTGATGAAGGAGCGCACGGCGAAAGGCATCGCCGAAGCGCTGACGGAACTGCGCCGCAACTACCCGGACCACGCCGCCACCCGCCGCTATGCCGAAGGTTTCAGCTGGGACGACACGACCAACGGGCAACTGACGTTGTTTTCGCGCATCATCAACAGCCGCGGCACCTTGCCCGCCGGCAAGCGCGCCGTCGCCTGACGGCGTTCCCGCGGTCCGGGCGTCGCACCCGGGCCGCGGGACGGTTATACTGGACCGCAGTCTCCTTTCGCTCATCGCCCATGCGCTCCAGCTTCAAGAACGTTGCCCTGGTCACCCTCGGTGTGATCCTCGGGGTCGGCGTCACGATGCAATACTCGGCCCTGGCCCACAAGCCGGTGGACGGCATGCCCATCGAAGGCCTGCACCAGCTGGCGCATGCCTACAACACGATCAAGGCCGGCTACGTCGAGCCCGTCGAAGACCGCAAGCTCCTCACGCAGGCCATTTCCGGCATGGTGGGCGCGCTCGACCCGCACTCGGCCTACCTGGACCGCAAAGCCTACCGCGAACTGCGCGAAGGGACCGAAGGCAAATTCGTCGGCCTGGGCATCGAGATCAACCAGAGCGAGGAAGGCTATGTCCGCATCGTCACCCCGATCGAGGATGCGCCTGCGGCCCGCGCCGGCATCCAGGCGGGCGACCTGATCACGCACATCGACGGCGCGGCGGTGAAGGACATGGATCTCGACGAGGCCATCAAGCGCATGCGCGGCGAGCCGCGCACGAAGGTCGTGCTCACCGTGCTGCGCAAGGATGCCGCGTCGCCGCTGTCGTTCACGATCGTGCGCGACGAAATCGTCCAGAAAAGCGTGAAAGGCAAGATCGTCGCGCCTGGCTACGCCTGGGTGCGCATATCGCAATTCCAGGAACCGACCGTCGAGGATCTCGCCAGGAAACTGGCCGCGCTGGCGCGCGAGGAGCCCAATTTGAAGGGTCTCGTGCTCGATTTGCGCAACGACCCGGGCGGCCTGCTGCAGGGCGCGATAGGCGTGTCCGCGGCGTTCCTGCCGAAGAATGCCGAGATCGTCTCGACGAACGGCCAGCTGGAAGATTCGAAGGCCCGCTTCTACGGCAGCCCCGAGTACTACCTGCTCAGCCGCGGCAACGATCCGCTCGACAAGGTGCCGGACCTGTTCAAAACGATTCCGATGGTCGTCCTCGTGAACACGGGCTCGGCATCGGCATCGGAAATCGTCGCGGGCGCGCTGCAGGACCATAAACGCGCCGCCATCGTCGGCAGCCAGACGTTCGGCAAGGGGTCCGTGCAGACGATCCGCCCGCTGGCCGGCGACACCGCGGTGAAACTGACGACGGCGCGCTATTACACGCCCAGCGGCCGCTCGATCCAGGCGCGCGGCATCGTGCCCGACATTCCCGTCGACGAGAACGCCGACGGCGACGGCCTGAACGCCCTGCGCATGCGCGAGGCCGACCTGCAGCACCACCTCAAGAACGACACCAGCCGCGCGGCCGAGGATGCGACGAACCACGACGACATCGAGGAGCAGATGCGCATCCTCGCGGCCGCGCGCGCCCGCAAGCCGCTCGAATTCGGCAGCGCCGACGATTTTCAGCTGGCCCAGGCACTGCATCACCTGCAGGGCTTGCCGGTGCAATTGTCCAAGCGCGCGGCAACGCCGCCGTCGCTCGCCCAGCAAGCCCACTGATCCCGCACAACGCCCGTACTGACAGGCTTCCTGTCGAATAGACCCTCGGTTCCCACCGTCAGTACGATTGTGTAGAATCGGCAGATTCGGGGAGAGTTGCCTCCCGTTATCGTCCATGAAAGCTAGTTAACTATGAAATCTGTCGTCATCAGCGGCACCGGCCTGTTCACGCCACCGAATTCGATTTCCAACGATGAGCTGGTGACGGCCTTCAACCAGTACGTCGAACTGTTCAACGCCGAGCACGCCGACAGGATCGCGGCCGGCGAGGTCACCGCGCTGGAACCGTCCAGCAGCGCCTTCATCGAAAAGGCGTCCGGCATCAAGTCGCGCTACGTGATGGAAAAGGCCGGCATCCTCGACCCGACCCACATGACGCCGCGCATCAAGGAACGCGGCGACGAGGAACTGTCGCTGCAGGCCGAGATCTGCGTCGCGGCCGCGCGCCAGGCCCTGGCCCGCGCGGGCCGCACGCCGGCCGACATCGACATGGTCCTGGTCGCCGCCAGCAACATGCAGCGCGCCTACCCGGCGATGGCCGTCGAGGTGCAGGAAGCGCTCGGCATCGACGGCTACGGCTTCGACATGAACGTGGCCTGCTCGTCCGCCACGTTCGCGATCCAGACCGCGGCCGCCGCCGTCCAGACGGGCCAGGCGCGCGCCGTGCTCGTGCTCGATCCGGAAATCACGAGCGCCCACCTGAACTTCCGCGACCGCGACAGCCATTTCATCTTCGGCGACGCGTGCACCGCGATGGTCATCGAAGCGGCCGACACGGCCACGAGCGCCCACCAGTTCGAGATCCTCGATTCGAAGCTGAAGACGAAGTTCTCGAACAATATCCGCAACAACTTCGGCTTCATGAACCGCTTCGACGAAGACGGCATCGGCCAGCCGGATAAACTGTTCCGCCAGCAGGGCCGCAAGGTGTTCAAGGAAGTGTGCCCGATGGCGGCCGCGATGATCCGCGATACGGTCGAAGGCGCGGGTCTCCGGATCGAGGACATCTCGCGCTTCTGGCTGCACCAGGCCAACCTGAGCATGAACCAGCTGATCGTGCGCACCCTGCTGGGCCGCGACGCGACGCCGGAAGAAGCGCCCGTGATCCTCGACCGCTACGCGAACACGTCGTCGGCCGGTTCGATCATCGCGTTCCACTCGCACCAGGACGACCTGCCCAGCGGCGCCAACGGCGTCATCTGCTCGTTCGGCGCCGGCTATTCGATCGGCTGCGTCGTCGTGCGCAAAAAATAGGCAGGGGCGCACGGCTGAGCTATCATAAATCCTTGTTTCACAAGGATAAGTTGGTAGTTCCAGTCCTACAAAGGTGCGCTCCCTCTTCCTCTGGAATAGCGCGTTCCCCGCGCGCATGATCCTCCTGTCAGCGCATCAGCATGCGCAGCCCACAGGAGGATCAAATGACCAAACAAAAAGGACCGGACACCACGCATTCGCGCGGCATCGCCAAGGAAAAAATCGTTCCCGTCGCGGAAGGCAGCCAGCAGCCGCGCGCACCGGGCTGGGTGGCGCCGGGCGGGGCCAACGTCCAGTCGGCGAATATCGAACAGCAGGGCGCATCCCTGCGCGCCCGCGGCTCGCTGCAAGGCGGTATCGATGAGAACCTGGGCAGCCAGCGCGGCGGCGCCGGCGCCCAGCAGGCCGGCTGGAGCGCCCGCCAGAGTGCCCAGCGCATGCAGGCACGCGGCGAGGAAGACCGCCTGAACGCCTCGCGCCAGTCGGGCTACGGCGGCATGGAACAGCAGCAGAAAGGCGGTTCGCTGGAATCGCCGGCGGGTTCCCGGCAGAGCGACCTCAACACGCCGCGCCAGGGTGACCAGACGGCGCAGCCGGCGTCGGATTACCGCAGCAAGAAGAGTAAGAAGGGCGGCAGCAAGCGCTGAACGACGCGCCGGCGGTTCGTGTTACAGGCGCGCCGCCAGCTCCGCCCCTTCGCGGATCGCCCGCTTCGCATCCAGCTCGGCGGCCAGCGCGGCGCCGCCGATCTTGTGGAACGCCGGCCCGCCCCGCTGCCCTTCCGGCGGCATCAGTTCCGCCAGGCTTTCCTGCCCGGCGCAGATCACGACGTTGTCCACCTCCAGCAGCCTGGCCTCTCCGCCCACGGTGATGTGCAGGCCCGCGTCGTCGATGCGGTCGTACTGCACGCCCGCCAGCATCGCGACGCCGTTGCGCGCCAGCGTGGCGCGATGCACCCAGCCCGACGTCTTGCCCAGGCCCGCGCCCGGACGCGTCGTCTTGCGCTGCAGGAGCCAGATGCTGCGCGCCGGCGTCACGCCATGCGGCTTCACGAGGCCGCCCGGCGCGGCCACGTCCAGGTCGACGCCCCATTCGCCGGCCCAGTCCGCGACGGGCTGCGGGCGCGGCGCGTTGGCGTCGTGCACGAGGAACTCCGCCGTGTCGAAGCCGATGCCGCCGGCGCCGATGATCGCCACGCGCGGGCCCACGGGCGCGCGGTCGCGCAGCACGTCCAGGTAGGACAGCACCTTCGGATGATCGATCCCCTCGATGCGCGGACGGCGCATCGTGACGCCCGTCGCCACGATCACGTCGTCGTACCCGGCCGCGACCAGCGCTTCGCGCGTCACGCGCTGGCCGAGGCGCAGCTCCACGCCCGTCAGCTCCAGCTGGCGGCCGAAATAGCGGATGGTTTCCGCGAACTCCTCCTTGCCGGGAATGCGCATGGCGATGTTGAACTGGCCGCCGATCCGGTCCGCCGCATCGAACAGGGTGACGGCATGGCCGCGCTGCGCCGCCACCGTCGCGGCGGACAATCCGGCCGGCCCGGCGCCGACGACGGCGATGCGCTTGCGCCGCGCGACTGGCGTGTACACGAGTTCCGTCTCGTGGCAGGCGCGCGGGTTCACGAGGCAGGTCGCGCGCTGGTTGGCGAACGTATGGTCCAGGCATGCCTGGTTGCAGGCGATGCACGTGTTGATGCGGTCCGCCTGTCCCGCCGCGGCCTTGTTCACCCAGTCGGGATCGGCCAGGAACGGCCGCGCCATCGACACGAGGTCGGCGCTGCCATCGGCCAGCAGCTGCTGCGCGTCGGCCGGCATGTTGATGCGGTTCGACGCGACGACCGGGATGCCGACCGCAGCGCGCAGCCGCGCCGCGACGGACACGAACGCGGCACGCGGCACCGACGTGACGATGGTCGGGATGCGTGCCTCGTGCCAGCCGTAGCCCGTGTTGAGGATCGTGGCCCCCGCGTTCTCCAGCGCCTGCGCCACCTGCACGACCTCTTCCCACGTGTTGCCGCCGTCGACGAGGTCCAGCACGGAGTGGCGCACCATCACGATGAACTCGCGCCCGACGGCCGCGCGGATGCGGCGCACGATCTCCACCGGCAGGCGCATGCGGTTTTCGATGCTGCCGCCCCAGGCGTCGGTCCGGCGGTTCGTGCGCGCGCACAGGAACTGGTTGATCAGGTAACCCTCGCTGCCCATCACCTCGACACCGTCGTAGCCGGCCTTCTGCGCCAGCTTCGCACAGCGGACATACGCCGCGATGGTCGACTCGATGCCGCGCGCCGTCAGCGCGCGCGGGCGGAACGGAGAGATCGGCGACTTGACGTTCGAGGCCGACACGACGAGCGGCTGGTAGCCGTAGCGGCCCGCGTGCAGGATCTGCAGCAGGATCTTGCCGCCTTCCTCGTGGACGGCGCGGGTGACGCGGCGGTGGTTGAACACGTCGCCGCGGAAGTTCAGCGTGCCGCCGAACGGCAGCAGCCAGCCCTGGCGGTTCGGCGAGATGCCGCCCGTGACGATGAGGCCCACGCCGCCGCGCGCCCGCTCGCGGTAGAACGCGGCCAGCTTGCCGTAGTTCCAGAAGCGGTCTTCGAGCCCCGTGTGCATGGATCCCATGACGACGCGGTTCTTCAGCGTCGTGAATCCGAGGTCGAGGGGGGACAGCAGGTGGGGATAAGCGGTGTCGGGGAGAGAAGCGGTCATGGGCACGGCGTGAGTGGACATCCCGGCATTACACCGGGATTTCCTGGAGCCGTGGTTCTAATCGAAGGGGAGCGAGCGTCAGGCCGGATAACTCTCCGGCGTGCGCAGTTCGGCGAACTGCTCGATGCTGCCGATGCGCACCGTGACGGGATTCAGGCTCGTGTGCGGCGCCAGCGAGCGCCACGCGAACTTCCACTCCTTTTCGCGCGCATCGGCGATGGGACGCGAAAAGGCCGAGCCCAGGCGCGAGCGGATGCCGTATTCGACGGGACCGTCGATGCCGGCCCAGTTGGGCAGGGTGCGCTGGACGGCACGGTGCAGGCGCTCGCCGAATTCTTCCGTGTTGTGGATGACGAGGCAGCTGTCGGCCGGGCCGAGGACGTCGAACAGGCCTTTGTTCCACGCCGTGGAGAACGACAAGGTCAGGAAGCCGTTCTCGGGCTGGAGCTTGAACTGGCCGCTGGACAGCGCCAGTTCCAGCTCGGCGCGCAGGCCGTAGCTGTGCAGGGTGGGGGGACGTTGGTAATCGTTCATGATGGTCTCGATTCGTAAAAACTAGTCCGGCCGGACCGGAGCGTCGTGGCGGTGGATGCGCATGTAGCGGAACGAGACGGACACTTCGCGCAGCAGGAAAATGAAACTGGCAATCAGGGCGACCATGGCCACCACGAACATGCCGGCGATGTAGCGGTCCAGCGGCAGGTTGGTGGTATCGCCGAGGAACAGGCAGGCGATCACCACGCAGATCAGGAAGCCGCAGCCGGTGCTGGCCGTGATCGCATAATTGATCAGCCGCCAGCGCTGGTACAACACGTCGAGCTCCTCGCTGCATTCCGGATCCGGCCCCTTGCGCAGTTCGATCTTGAGGTCGCGGGTACGGTCGATGATGCGCGCGAGGCGGTTCATCAGTACCGTCAGCTTGGTCGCCACGCCGGTCAGCAGGAACACGGGCGCGATGGACAGCTGGATGACATGGCCGATGTCGTTGGTCTGGATATTCATGCGGGGTAGCTTGTCGTTATTGTAAGAAGCTGGGGACAGTGTAGCAGGCGGCGGCCTCCGTCCGGATGAACGCCGTTTCAATCGAAACGGCCGTGTCGCTTGAACTGTTCCGTGGCGGCGACGAGGGCGCGGGCGATGCCCGCTTCCAGCGCGCCGTGGCCCGCGTCCGGGATCATGCGCAGGCGCGCCCCGGCCCAGGCCTGGTGCAGCCGGTACGCGGACAGCGGCGGGCAGATCACGTCGTAGCGGCCCTGCACGATCACGGCCGGCAGGTGGGAAATGCGGCCGACGTCGCGCAGCAGCTGGTCCGGTTCGAGGAAGCCGCCGTGCGCCATGTAGTGCGATTCCAGCCGGCCCACGCCCAGGTCGAGCGTGTCGGACGCGTGCTCTTCTTCCTGCGGCAACAGGAACACGCGGCGGCCCTCGAAGCGGCTCCACGCGCGCGCGGCGGGCCAGTATTGCTGCGGATCGTCGCACAGCAGGCGCTTCGCGTACGCGCTCAAGAGGTCGCCCCGTTCCTCGACCGGGATCGGCGCGATGAACTCGTCGTACAGCTCCGGATAGAACCACTGTACGCCGTACAGGAAGAATTCGATCTCGGCCGGCGTGCACAGGAAGATCCCGCGCAGGACGAAGCCGAGGCAGCGCTCCGGGTGCGCCTGCCCGTAGGCCAGCGCCAGCGTCGAGCCCCACGAGCCGCCGAACACGAGCCAGCGCTCGATGCCGAACATGGCGCGCAGGCGTTCGATGTCCTCGATGAGCAGCTGCGTCGTGTTGTTGCGCCATTCGCCCAGCGGCGTCGACTTGCCGGCGCCGCGCTGGTCGAACAGGATCACGCGGTAGGCGCTCGGGTCGAAGAAGCGGCGGTGCTGCGGCGACAGGCCCGCGCCCGGGCCGCCGTGCAGGAACACGACGGGGATGCCGTTCGGGTTGCCCACCTCTTCCCAATAAATCGTGTGCAGGTCGTCCACGGCCAGCATGCCGTGACGGTTCGGGAGGATCGGCGGGAACAGCGACGGCGGGGTGGCGGGCATGATCGGTCAGCGAAAAAACGACAACCGATTGTAGCGTACCGCCCGGCCATTCTAGAAGAAAGTGTTGAGCGCGAAGCGCACACCGTAGTCGTCGTCCACGGCCAGCAGCAGCGGCCAGCGGTCGAACGTCGTGCACGGATGCGAGATGCCGCAACCGACCAGGTCGCCCACCGCGAGCATCTCGCGCACCGGGCCTTCCGGCAGGCGCAGGTACGCGTGCTGGTCGTTCATCTTGACGATCTCGCAGCCCTCCGGCAGCGCGTGCGCGGCGCCGGGGCCGGGCCGGTGGTGCCGCAGCGGCACCGGCAGGCCGGCGTCGTGCGACGCGTCGCGCTTGCCCATCGTGAGGATCGCGAGGCCCGGCTCGGGACGCGACTGCACGACGCTCCAGATCTCCAGCGCGGCCCGCAATCCGTCTTCCGGCTTGACGCCTTCGCGCGCGTCGAGCGCCGCGATGTGGCGCTGGTACATGCCATGGTCGCTCGTCAGGTAACAGCCGCTGCGCAGCACGGCCACGAGGGGACGCGACAGCCCGTGCAATTCCTGGAAGCCGCGCGCGACGAGGTCGAAGTACGACGAGCCGCCCGCCGTCACGAGGATCTCGCGCGTGCCGAACAGGCCTTCGTCGTCGGCCTCGCGCACGAGCGCGCACAGGCGCGCGACGAAGTTCGACACGGCGCGCAGGTCGGCATCGTGGTCGTCCGATACGAGCAACCCTTCATAGCCTTCGAAGCCGGCCAGCACGAGGCCCGGCGCCCGTTCGATGGCGCGCGCCACCGTCAGCGCTTCTTCCGGCGTGCGGCAGCCGGCGCGCTTGCCCGACAGGCCCAGTTCGACCAGGACGGACAAGGGCCGCGTGAGCGGGTGATGGTCGACTTCCTCCGCCAGGCGCGCCACCCCCGCGAGCGAATCGGCCAGCACGACGCATTCGAAGCCCGGATCCTCGTGCAGCAGTTGCAGCACCATGCGCACGTCGCTGCGCGCGACGAGCTGGTTCGCGACGAGCACGCGGCGCACGCCGAAGCGGTGCGCCACCCGCACCTGCACGGCGTTCGCCAGCGTGATGCCCCAGGCACCGTTCGCGAGCTGGGCGCCGAACAGCTGCGGGCACATCGTCGTCTTGCCGTGCGGCGCGATGCGCACGCCGTGGCGCTCGCAGAAATCGCGCATCCATTCGAGGTTGTGGCGCAGCGCGGACGTTTTCAATACCGCGACGGGATAGCTCGTGTCGCCATGCAGCACGTTCCAGCCCTGCACGCCGATCGCGCCCTGGCGCAGCGGCGCCGTCAACGGCAAGCCCTTCACGCCGGGCTGCAGCATCTGTTCTTCCAGGCTGGACAAGGCCAGCGCGCCGTGCGGCAATGCGTTCATGGTGTTTCCCTTCGCAATTCGTCCTCGAGGTCGACGCGCAAGAGGCCAGGCGTGGGCATCACGCCTTTCGAGCCGGGCGTGCGGAAGATGCCGGGCAGGAGGCCATCCTGCTGCAGCTGGGGCAGCAGCTCGGTCAGCAACTCGTCCAGCGAAAAGGCCTGCGGTGCATAACCTTCCCACTCGAACTCCGCGCACAACCGGGCGAATTCCTCGTCCGGCCACATCGCGAACACGAGCGTGCCGTCATCCTTCTTCGCCAGTGCCCAGCCGTTGCGGTACAGGCCCCACACGGTGCCCGACGCGGCGACCCGCTTGACGAAATATTCATAGCGCTGCGGCGCCGGCAGGCGCACCACGGCCTTCACTTGTTCAGCATCGATCATTCACATTTTCCCACGCGCGCCCGGCGGCGGCCGTCGGGGCCAGCATACGACACCTTGCCCACTACGCGGCGCGCAAGCCAACACCGGGGTCAGACCCCATTTTTGGGCAATTTCCTAAAACTGGGGTCTGACCCCGGTTCTAGTCATTTGTCGTTGAGCAGTTGTTCGAGGCGGCGCGGGTAGTGGTTCAGGAAGTCGCGCGTGACGGCATAGTGTTCCGTATCTTCATAGTCGATCTCGGCGATGCCCGTGCCGTCGAAGCTGAGGATCTTCGCGCGCGGGTACGCGAGCAGGATCGGCGAGTGGGTCGCGATGATGAACTGGGCGCCCTGCTTCACGAGCCCGTCGATGACGGCCAGCGCGGCCAGCTGGCGGTTCGGGGACAGTGCCGCTTCGGGTTCGTCCAGCAGGTACAAGCCTTCGCCTTTGAAATCCTGCAGCACGGCCATGAAGGCTTCGCCGTGCGAGCGCGTGTGCAGCGACGGCCGGTCGCGCGGATCGGGGCCCAGTGCGTCGAGATAGGTGAACACGTTGAACAGGCTTTCCGCGCGCAGGAAGTAACTGTTGCGCGGCCAGCGCCAGCCCTTGGCCACGCGCAGCAGCCGATGCAGCGGCGACACCTCCTGCTGCTGCCGGTGCACGTTCTTCGTGCCGCCCTCCGCCGGCAACCCCAGGGCCACCGCGATCGCTTCCAGCACGGTCGACTTGCCCGCGCCGTTCTCGCCGACGAAAAAGGTCACGTCCGGATGCGGCTCGAGCACGCCCAGGTCGCGCACGGCGGGAATGGTGAACGGATAACGGTCGACATCGATGTCCGCCTGTGGATCGATCTGGACGGAACGCAGATAGGGCTTGGCGGTCAAGGGCGGCATGGCGGCTCCGGATAAAAAAACACCGCCCGGAGGCGGTGCCGTTGCATTGCAAGCGGTGACCGCTTACTGCATGTGCTGGCCGCCGTTGATGGCGATGTTGGCGCCGGTGACGAAGGCTGCCTCGTCCGACGACAGGTACGCGACCAGGCCGGCCACTTCTTCCGGCTTGCCCAGGCGGCCCATCGGGATCTGCGGCAGGATCTTCGATTCCAGCACTTCGGCCGGGATGTCGGTGACCATCTTGGTGCCGATGTAGCCCGGCGAGATGGTGTTCACGGTGACGCCCTTGCGCGCCACTTCCAGCGCCAGGGCCTTCGTGAAGCCGTGGATGCCGGCCTTGGCCGCCGAGTAGTTGGTCTGGCCGAACGCGCCCTTCTGGCCGTTGACGGACGAGATGTTGATGATGCGGCCCCAACCGCGCTCGACCATGCCGTCGGTGACGGGCTTGGTCATGTTGAACACGGAATCCAGGTTGGTCTTCATGACCGCATCCCAATTGACCTTGTCCATCTTCTTGAAAGTCATGTCGCGCGTGATACCGGCGTTGTTGACCAGCACATCGACGGGGCCGACTTCCTGTGCGACCTTGGCCACGCAGGCCTGGGCGGAGTCGTAATCGGACACGTCGCATTCGTAGGCCTTGAAGTCGTGGCCCTGCTCGCGCATCGCAGCAAGCCAGCCTTCCGCTTTCTTGCTGCCCGGCGAGTACGTCGTCACGACCTTGTAGCCGAGCGCCGCCAGTTTGATGCAGATCGCTTCACCCAGGCCGCCCATGCCGCCGGTCACTAATGCCACTCTAGCCATCGTCTTCTCCTAGTTTTTCACTTAACCTGTTGACTACGACGCACGACGCCGTCCGTAGCGCCGTGCGCAATTACTTTCTCAGCGCTCGACCGCCAGGGCCACGCCCATCCCGCCGCCGATGCACAGCGCAGCCAGGCCTTTCTTGGCGTCGCGGCGGATCATTTCGTGCAGCAGGGTCACCAGCACGCGCGCGCCCGAGGCGCCGATCGGGTGGCCCAGCGCGATCGCGCCGCCGTTGACGTTGATCTTCGACGTATCCCAGCCCATCTGCTTGTTGACGGCGACGGCCTGGGCGGCGAAGGCTTCGTTGATTTCCATCAGGTCGACTTCCTCGTGCGTCCAGCCGGCGCGTTCCAGCGCCTGGCGGGCGGCGTCGACGGGGCCCATGCCCATGATGGCCGGGTCCAGGCCGGCCGACGAATAGGCCTTGATGCGGGCCAGCGGGGTCAGGCCCAGTTCCTTGGCTTTCGAGGCCGACATCATGATGACGGCGGCGGCGCCGTCGTTCAGGCCGGAGGCGTTGCCGGCGGTGACGGTGCCTTCCTTGTTGAACGCCGGACGCAGGCTGGTCATGCCTTCCAGCGTGGCGCCGTGCTTCGGATACTCGTCGGTATCGAACACGGTGGTGCCCTTCTTGGACACGATCTCGATCGGGATGATCTCGTCCTTGAACTTGCCGGCCTTTTGCGCGGCCTCGGCCTTCAGCTGCGACTGCAGCGCGAATTCGTCCTGTTCCTGGCGCGAGATCTCGTACTTGCGCGCGACGTTCTCGGCCGTCACGCCCATGTGGTACTGGTTGTAGACGTCCCACAGGCCGTCCACGATCATCGTGTCGGTCAGCTTGGCGTCGCCCATGCGGAAGCCGTCGCGCGAACCGTTCAGCACGTGCGGCGAGGCGCTCATGTTTTCCTGGCCGCCGGCGATGACGATCGATGCGTCGCCGCACTTGATGGCTTGGGCCGCCAGGTGGGTGGCGCGCAGGCCGGAGCCGCACACCATGTTCAGGGTAAAGGCCGGGACCTTGTCCGGCAGGCCGCTCTTGATGACCGCCTGGCGCGCCGGGTTCTGGCCGACGCCGGCCGTGAGGACTTGGCCCATGATGACTTCGCTGACCGCGGCCGGGTCGATGCCGGTCTTCGTCAGCAGGTGCTTGATGACCTGGGCGCCTAGCTCGGCAGCCGGAATTTTTGAGAGCGTGCCACCGAACTTGCCGATTGCAGTACGGCCAGCGGCCACGATTACGACATCTTCCATATCAATCTCCGGTATCCCGGCCCCAGCGGCCGGGGTTCAATGAGTGGACAGCCCTGCTGTCGGCCTTTTTCTGGCCAGGCCTGGAAGAATTCGAACACCAGCACAACGCGCGCTTGAGGAATCACAATCTCCGCTCAGGCTTGGACAGAAAGCCAACAATATTAGTGACCTCGCTTAAATCTTGTTTAAGCAAAATCAATCTTATCAGCTTATTCATCGGAAAAAACAGCCTTTTTATTGATTTTGCTTAAGGCTGAGCATCTTTCTCAGTCATTATTTTTGTTCAGGAAACAGGAGTTTCCAGTCATCCAAACCCGGCCAAAACCCTTTTCCGTTGAGTGAAATTTCACAGTAGAATGCACGGGCTAAGCCAACCACATTGATTTATGCCCAAAAGCTCGAGCTCCCTGCCCATCGAAATCAAGATCTCCACGGTCGTGGCCATTTCGACCATCCTGCACTCGGCCGATCCGCTCGCGATCGATGCCGCGCTGAAGCAGATGACCGGGGGTGTATCGGATTTCTTCGAGGATGAATTCGCCGTCATCGACGTCGCCGGCATCGCGGACGACGCCGCGCACATCGACTGGGAATCGCTGGTCGCGCTGCTCAAGAAGTACCGCCTGAACGCCGTCGCCGTGCGCGGCGCGCCGGCCGCGCTGCACGACGTGATCCGCGCCCACGACCTGTTCCTGGACGACGGCACCAGCGGACTGCAAACGAGCGCCGGCCGCGAGCGGGAAATGCCCGCGGCACCGGCCGAAACGGCAGAGCCCGCGCCGCCACCCGCGCCCGCGTCGGCCTCCTCCGCGCCGGCACCGGTGCACGCGATGATCGTCGATACGCCGGTCCGTGCCGGCCAGCGCATCTACGCGCGCGGCACCGACCTGATCGTGACCGCCGTCGTGAACAATGGCGCCGAGCTCATCGCCGACGGCAGCATCCACGTGTACGCGCCGCTGCATGGCCGCGCGCTGGCCGGGGCGTCGGGCAATGCGGGCGCGCGCATCTTCGCGCTGCAGTTGCAACCCGAACTGGTGTCGATCGCGGGCGTTTACCGGACGTTCGACGAAGGTTTCCCCGCAGAGGTCGCACGCCAGCCGGCACAAATCCGTTTGGTCGGCGACCGAATCGATATATCATCGCTGGGTTCGGCGACCCGCAACTAAGGCGCCCCCCCGTACCAGCACTGACCAGATACTGAAAAGGACACAATTTTTTCATGGCAAGAATTATCGTTGTAACGTCCGGTAAAGGTGGTGTGGGCAAGACCACCTCGAGCGCCAGCTTCTCGACCGGCCTCGCGCTGCGCGGCCACAAGACCGTCGTCATCGACTTCGACGTCGGCCTGCGCAACCTCGACTTGATCATGGGTTGCGAGCGTCGTGTCGTGTACGACCTGATCAACGTCATCAACGGCGAAGCGAGCCTGACCCAGGCCCTGATCAAGGACAAGCACTGCGACAACCTGTTCATCCTGCCTGCATCGCAGACGCGCGACAAGGATGCGCTGTCGGAAGAAGGCGTGGAAAACGTCTTGAACGAGCTGGTCAAGATGGACTTCGAGTTCATCATCTGCGACTCCCCGGCCGGCATCGAGCACGGCGCCCTGATGGCGCTGACGTTCGCCGACGAGGCGCTGATCGTCACCAACCCGGAAGTGTCGTCCGTGCGCGACTCCGACCGCATCCTCGGCATCCTGCAGGCGAAGTCGCGCCGCGCCCAGAGCGGCGGCGAGCCGGTCAAGGAACACCTCCTGATCACCCGCTATTCCCCGCGCCGCGTGGAAAACGACGAAATGCTGTCGTACCAGGACGTGCAGGAAATCCTGCGCATCCCCCTGCTCGGCATCATTCCGGAGTCGGAAGCCGTGCTGCACGCATCGAACCAGGGCAATCCGGCCATCCACTTCAAGGATACGGACGTGGCCCAGGCGTACCAGGATGTCGTGTCGCGTTTCCTCGGCGAAGAAATTCCGCTGCGCTTCACCAGTTACGAAAAGCCGGGTTTCCTGCAGCGCCTGTTCGGAGCGAAGTGATATGCCCCTGCTTTCATTCCTGTTTCCCAAGAATCAGAAAAGCGCGACAGCGGCCAAGGAAAGGCTGCAGATCATCATCGCCCGCGAACGCAGCGGCCGTGACGGCCCGGATTTCCTGCCCGCCCTGCACCGCGAGCTGATCGAAGTGATCTCCAAGTACACCAAGGTCAGCGCCGAGGACATCAAGATTTCCCTCGACCGCCAGGGCAACCTGGAAGTTCTCGACGTCAACGTCGTCCTGCCGGACGCCTGACTCTGCCTATCGGCGGCGCCGGTTACGCCGGTGCCGCCGCCACCTCGCGCGCCACGCGCGTGCAGGCGTCGATGTGCTGGTAGCCCATCTGCCTGAATAACGCGAAGCCGATCGCGGCCGACGCGACCTGCCCCGCCAGCGGCACGATCTTCGCCGCCGACTTGGCCGCCAGCTTGGCGCCCGACTTCTGCAACACTTTCAGCACCAGCTCCTTCGTCACGATCTTGCCCACGAGCGTACTGCCGATCGCCGCCACGGCCTGGTAGGCGGCGATGCGCATGCGCGGCTGCAGCCGGTCGATCTGTTCCGGCGACAGGCCGAACGCCCGGTTGATCTCTTCCACCATGACGGCGAAGCTGGACAGGTCCGCCACGATGTCCACGCCCGGCACCGGGATCACGGACACGCCGGCCGAAATGGCCGCACGCTTGCGCACGAGGCCGCGGCAGCGTTCGCGCACTCTTTCGATGTCCTCGCTCGAGACCGGCAGCAGCGCCAGGTCGCCGTCCTTGTTCTTCCTCTTGAACATGTTAGCTCCTCAACCACAATTTTGAAGTTAGTGTAACCGGGAGTTTGTCTACGGCTTGACACAACTATGACGCAATTTCCCAACGAAAATGTGAATTTATCTGAGGCATCGGTAGCTTTGCGTTTTAAAAGTCTGATATATTTAGTGACATTGTAGGAATGTTCCTACAGTGATGTCCTAAGTCCCACAAGCCGAGACAGCCTGAAAATCATGAGAATATCCGTACTGGACAACGACACGACGCAGGCAGAACTCATCTGCCAAGTTCTGAACGGAGCTGGGCACAGCTGCCAAGCCTTTGACAGCGGCAAGGAATTGCTGGGGCAACTCCGCAAGGACAGCACCGATTTGCTGATCGTCGACTGGCAAGTGAGCGACGTCCCGGCGGCGGAACTCCTGCGCCGCGCCAAGGAAAAACTGGCGCCGAACACCCCGACGATGTTCCTGGCCGGCAGCTCGGCCGAAGACGACATCGTGGCCGGCGTCACGGCCGGTGCCGACGACTACCTCGTCAAGCCGCTGCGCCGCGGCGAGCTGGTCGCACGCACGCAAGCCCTGCTGCGCCGGGCGTACCCGTCGCAGAACGGCGCCGAACAGTTGCAATTCGGCCCCTACATCTTCGAGACGCGCCCGGGCCGCCTGATGATGGACGGCGAGCAGATCGACGTCACGCACAAGGAATTCAACCTGGCGCTGCTGTTTTTCCGCAACCTGGGCCGTCCCCTGTCGCGTGCGTACATCCACGAATCGATCTGGGTGCGCGAAACGGCCGTCCCGTCGCGTACGATGGACACCCACGTTTCGCGCGTCCGCAACAAACTGCGCCTGCGTCCGGAGAACGGTTTCCGCCTTGTGCCGGTATATAGCTACGGCTATAGGCTGGAAAAGCTGGGCGCGTGAAACCCTGACGCCGTAGGGGTATAATGGGCGCGCTGCCCAATTTTTGATCACCCATGCAACTGCTCGCCGTCGGCCTCAATCACACCACAGCACCGGTCTCGCTGCGCGAGCAACTGGCGCTGGCGCCCGAGCAGCTCGGGGAGGCGGTGCAGGCGGCGCGCGGGTGGTTCTCCAGGTTCAACACGCGCGGCGAAGACGAAGCGGCGCTGCTCTCGACGTGCAACCGCACCGAGATGTACGCCGCCAGCTGCGCGCCCGATCCCCTCGATGCTTCCGCGCGCTTCCTCGCGGATTACCACCAGCTGAATTTCGCCGACCTGCGTCCGCATTTGTACATGCTGCCGCAGCACGACGCCGTGCGCCACGCGTTCCGCGTCGCCTCCGGCCTCGATTCGATGGTGCTGGGCGAGGCGCAGATCCTCGGCCAGATGAAGGATGCCGTGCGCGTCGCCGACGAGGCGGGCGGCCTCGGCACCTACCTGCACCAGCTGTTCCAGCGCAGCTTCGCCGTCGCGAAGGAAGTGCGCACGACCACCGAGATCGGCGCGCACAGCGTGTCGATGGCCGCCGCCGCCGTGCGCCTGTCGGAACGCATCTTCGACCGCGTCAGCGAGCAGAACGTGCTGTTCATCGGCGCCGGCGAAATGATCGAACTGTGCGCCACGCACTTCGCCGCCCACAATCCGAAGTCGATCACGATCGCCAACCGCACGCTGGCGCGCGGCGAAGCGCTGGCCGCGCGCTTCAACGGCAGCGCGATCGGCCTCGCCGACCTGTCCGACCGCCTGGCGCAGTTCGACGTCGTGATCTCTTCCACCGGTTCCACCTTGCCGCTGATCGGCAAGGGCCTCGTCGAACGCGCCATCAAAGCGCGGCGGCACCGGCCGATGTTCATGGTCGACCTGGCCGTCCCGCGCGACATCGAACCGGAAGTGGGCCGCCTGAACGACGTGTTCCTGTACACGGTCGACGACCTGGCCGAGGTGGTGCGCACCGGCGTCGAAAGCCGCCAGGCGGCCGTCGCCCAGGCCGAGGCCATCATCGAGACGCGCGTGCAGTCGTTCATGCACTGGATCGGCGACCGCGCCGTGGTGCCCGTGATCCGCGACCTGCACGAATCGAGCGAGGCGATGCGCCTGGCTGAACTGGAACGGGCGCGCAAGCTGCTCGCCAGGGGCGAGGATATCGAGACGGTGCTCGACGCCCTGTCGAAGGGCCTGACCGCGAAATTCCTGCACGGCCCGCAACAGGCCCTGCACCGCGCCCAGGGCGACGAACGCGCCCGCCTCGCGAGCTTGCTGCCACAGCTGTTCCGCGGCCGCCGTTAGCGGCCTGCACTCCTTCGTTGCACCCGCGTGCCGCTTCCCGCGGCTTGTCCGCTGTCATTCCGATAAAAATACTATGAAACCATCCATGCTGGCCAAGCTGGACCAACTGGCCAACCGCCTCGTCGAACTGGACGAGCTCCTGATGTCCGAAGGCGCCACCGCGAACATGGACAGCTTCCGCAAGCTGAACCGCGAACACGCGGAACTGAGCCCGCTGGTGGCCGTCTATCGCCAGTACCAGACCGCGCAGGCCGACATCGACGCCGCGCAGGAGATGCTGGCCGACCCGGACATGAAGGAATTCGCCCAGGACGAGATCGACGCGGCGAAGGCGCGCATGGCGGCCCTGGATCTCGAACTGCAGAAGATGCTGCTGCCGAAGGACGAGAACGACGAGCGCAACATCTTCCTCGAGATCCGCGCGGGCACGGGCGGCGACGAATCCGCGCTGTTCGCGGGCGACCTGCTGCGCATGTACACGCGCTACGCGGAACGCAACCGCTGGCAAGTGGAGATGGTGTCGGAATCGCCGTCCGACCTGGGCGGCTACCGCGAAGTCATCGTGCGCATCGTCGGCCAGGGCGCCTATTCGAAACTGAAATTCGAATCCGGCGGCCACCGCGTGCAACGCGTGCCGGCCACGGAGACGCAGGGCCGCATCCACACGTCCGCCTGCACCGTCGCCGTGATGCCGGAGGCGGACGAAGTCGAGGACGTGCAGATCAACCCGGCCGACCTGCGCATCGACACGTTCCGCGCCTCGGGCGCCGGCGGACAGCACATCAACAAGACGGATTCCGCCGTGCGCCTGACGCACCTGCCGACCGGTATCGTCGTCGAATGCCAGGACGACCGCAGCCAGCACAAGAACAAGGCGCAGGCGATGAAAGTCCTGGCCGCGCGCATCAAGGACGTGCAATTGCGCGAACAGCAGAGCAAGGAAGCCGCGACCCGTAAGAGCCTGATCGGCTCGGGCGACCGCAGCGAGCGCATCCGCACCTACAACTTCCCGCAGGGCCGCCTGACGGACCACCGCATCAATTTGACGTTGTACAAGCTGGACATGATCATGGACGGCGACCTGGCCGAACTGACGAACGCCCTGTCGGCCGAGCACCAGGCCGAGCAGCTGGCCGCGCTGGGCGATTAAGACCGTTATAAGTTGCTAGACTGAAAATATCATCTTCGACACCGCCACCAGGAAACCCATGTCCTCCTCCCGCAACCTCCTGCTCGCCATCGCCGCCGTCAGCCTCGCCCTGATCGGCGCGGCCTTGTATCTCCAGCACGTGAAGGGCATGCTGCCCTGCCCGCTGTGCGTGATCCAGCGCTACCTGTACCTCGGCATCGCCATCTTCAGCCTGATCGGCGCCTTCGCGAACAAGATCAAGGCCGGCGCCGGGCTCGCGCTGCTGTGCGCGCTGGGCGGCCTCGGCTATGTCGGCAAGCATTTGTACGTGCTGGCGCACCCGGGTTTTTCGTGCGGCATCGATCCGATGCAGACGACGCTCAACAAGATCCCGACCGCGACCCTGCTGCCCGGCCTGTTCCAGGCGGATGGCCTGTGCGAAGCGGCGCAGGAGACCGTGTTCGGCCTGAACGTGCCGCAGTGGTCGGCCGTCTGGTTCACGATCCTCACGCTGGCCCTGGTCTGGGTGCTGGCACGGCGCGCGCGCTGATGTCAATCCAGCCCGGCGCCACCATCGCGGCCGTGCAGGCAGGCCTGCCGCTCGACCCGCTGGAAAACCGCATCCTCCTGTGCGAGGCCACGGGCCTGACGCGCGTTCAGTTGATCACGCAGGGCGACCGCGCGCTCACGCCGGACGAAGCGTCCCGCCTCGATGATCTCGTGGCGCGCCGGCTGCGCGGCGAACCGATCGCGTACATCGTCGGCACGCGCGAATTCTTCGGCCTCGATTTCCAGGTCGGCCCCGCCGTGCTGATACCGCGGCCGGACACGGAGCTGATCGTCGACCTGTCATTGGAACGCCTGCCGCAGAACGCGCCGCGCCTGCTCGACATGGGCACGGGCAGCGGCGCGATCGCCGTCGCCGTCGCGCATACGCGGCCGGATGCCGACGTCACCGCGCTGGACGTCAGCCCGGACGCGCTGGCCGTCGCGCAGGCCAACGCCACCGCCAACGGCGCGCGCGTGCGCTTCCTGGAGAGCAGCTGGTTCGACGCGCTCGCGGCCGCTGAAACCTTCGACGTCATCGCTTCCAACCCGCCCTATATCGCGGCCGGCGACGACCATCTCGGCCAGGGCGACCTGCGCTTCGAACCGGTCGGTGCGCTGACGGACCATGCGGACGGCCTGTCCGCGCTGCGCACCATCGTCGCGGGCAGCCCGCGCCATCTCGTGCCGGGCGGCTGGCTGCTGCTCGAACACGGCTACAACCAAGCGGCGGCCGTGCGCACGCTGCTGGCGGACGCCGGCTTCATGGATGTGCAGAGCTGGCGCGACCTGGCGGGAATCGAGCGCGTGAGCGGCGGGCGGTTCGGGTAAAAACCTGGCCGGCGCGGCCCCGATTCTCCGTTTGTTACAATTTCGGGTCCACCACCCGGAAGCCAACACGATGCGTCGACTGTTCGCGACCCTCATCCTGCTGGGCCCTCTCGTCGCCTTCGCGGCGGACGCCGCCGACCAGGCCCAGGCCCAAGCCCTGTTCGAGCGCGATTGGCAATGGCGCCTCAAGCACCAGCCCGAATTCGCCACGAACGTGGGCGACCACCGCTACGACGCGCTGCTGGCCGACACCTCGCTCGCGGAACAGGCGGCCGTCATCGAGCACGCGCGCCGCATGCTCGACCTCGCGCGCCAGATCGACCGCGCCCAGCTGGCCGGCCAGGACCGCCTCTCCTGGGACCTGTTCACGGGCGACCAGGAACGCATCCTCGCGCGCGCCGCGTTCGTCGCATTCGACCCGCAGCCGGTCAGCGCGCAGGACGGCCTGCAGATCCGCTTCCCGCAACTGGTGGCGCAGATGCCCTTCGTTACCGAGGACGACTACCGCAACTACCTCGCGCGCCTGAACGCCCTGCCGCGCCACGTCGACGGCATCATCGAGCAGATGCGCGAGGGGATGCGCACCGGCTGGACGGCCCCGAAGGCCATCATGGCCGGCCTGCCCGCGCAGTTGCGGGCCATGCGCGAGCACGTGCAGGACGGGGCGCTCGGCGCGCCGTTCCAGCGCCTGCCCGCGACCATCCCCGAAGAGGCGCGCACGCGGCTCGCCACCGATGGCGCGGCCGCCCTGCGCACGGCGGCGGGTGCGCTGCAAAAGCTGGAAGACTTCGTGCGCACCGACTACCTGCCGGCCGCGCGCACGACCATCGGCGCATCCAGCCTGCCGGGCGGCGCGGCGTGGTACGCGTATCTCGTCAAGGCCGCGACGACCACCACGCTGGCGCCGGCCGAGATCCACGCGCTGGGTATGAAAGAAGTGGCGCGCCTGCGCACCGAGATGGAAGCGACGGCCGCGCGCACGGGTTTCAAGGGCACGGGTTTCAAGGACGCTTATCCGCAATTCGTCGCGTTCGCGCGCAGCGATCCGCGCCTGTTCCCGACGAGCGCCGACGCGCTGCTGGACCGCTACCGGCGCACCATCGCGCGCGTCCAGGCCCAGTTGCCCACGCAGTTCGGCACGATCCCGCAGGAGGAGCTGGCCGTCAAACCCGTGCAGCAGGCGGGCGCAGACACGCAGGGCGGCGCCTATTACGAAGCGGGCACGCTTGACCGCGTCGCGGCCCTCGCCGTCAACACGAGCCGCCTCGACACGCGGCCGCTGTGGGAAGTCGAGACGCTCGCCCTGCACGAGGGCGTCCCCGGCCACCACCTGCAGGTCGCGCGCGCGCGCGCCATCGACGGCCTGCCGGCGTTCCGCCGCCACGCGTGGTATCCGGCCTTCGGCGAGGGCTGGGCGCTGTATGCGGAGAGCCTGGGGCCGATACTCGGCCTGATGCGCGATCCGTTCTCGCAGTTCGGCCGGCTGGCCGACGAGCAGCTGCGCGCCGCGCGGCTCGTCGTCGACACGGGCATCCACGCGCTGGGCTGGCCGCGCCAGCAGGCCGTCGACTGGCTGAACGCGAACACGGCCAATCCGCCGTCCGACAACGAGGTCGAAGTCGACCGCATGATCGCCCGGCCGGGCCAGGCGCTGGCGTATAAAATCGGCCAGTTGCGCATCGCCGCGCTGCGGGCGCGGGCGCAGGCGGCGCTGGGTCCGCGCTTCGACGTGCGCGCCTTCCACGACGCCGTGCTGGAAAACGGCGCCCTGCCGCTGGACGTGCTGGAGAAGCGCGTCGAGCGCTGGATCGCGGCGCAGAATGTCCCGGAACCTGACCTGGTTCATTAATTAAAATGTCAAGTCGGGGGGTGCCCGGCGCGGTTGGCCGATTTCGGTTACTCTCTGCGTCTCATGGCAGTATAAGAAAGGAAACCTCGTGTCGAACCAACTGACCCGCCGCCTGGCCCTGCTGGACGACGATGCCCACCGCGGCCTGCTCCTGCAAGGCCTGCGCGGCATCGAGCGCGAGACTTTGCGCGTCGACGGCCAGGGCCACCTGGCCCGGACTCCGCACCCGGTAAAACTCGGCTCGGCCCTGACCCATCCGCAGATCACGACGGATTACGCGGAAGCGCTGCTCGAATTCATCACGCCGGCCGAGCACGACATCGGGCTGGCCCTGCACCGCCTGGATGCGATCCACCGCTACGCCTATGCCAAGCTGGACGGCGAGCTGCTGTGGAGCCAGTCGATGCCCTGCGAGCTGCCGGCCGAGGAAGACATCGAGATCGCCTGGTACGGCAAGTCCAATATCGGCATGCTCAAGCACGTGTACCGCCGCGGCCTGGCGCTGCGCTACGGCAAGGCCATGCAATGCATCGCGGGCATCCACTACAACTATTCGCTGCCGGAAGAATTGTGGAAGCTGCTGGCGGAACACGAGGGCATCACGGAAGAACGCCGCAACGCGCTGCGCGACTTCCAGTCCGAGAGCTATATCGCGACCATCCGCAACTTCCGCCGCTACAGCTGGCTGCTGATGTACCTGTTCGGCGCCTCGCCCACCCTGTCGACCGGCTTCCTGCGCGGCCGCGAACACAATCTCGAGACGCTGTCGGACGACACTTTGTTCCTGCCCTACGCGACGAGCCTGCGCATGAGCGACCTGGGTTACCAGAACGACGCCCAGTCCGGCCTGCGTCCGCACGAGAACAGCCTGGAAAGCTATGTGACGTCGCTGATGGACGCCGTCAAGCGCCCGTATCCGCCGTACGCGGAGATCGGCACGAAGAAGGATGGCGAGTGGGTCCAGCTGTCGACCAACATCCTGCAGATCGAGAACGAATACTATTCGACGATCCGCCCCAAGCGCGTGATCCGCACGGGCGAGCGCCCGGTGCAGGCGCTGTGCGCGCGCGGCGTGCAATACATCGAGGTGCGCTGCCTGGACGTCGATCCGTTCGAACCGGTCGGCATCGCGCTGGAGACGGGCCGCTTCCTGGACGCCTTCCTGCTGTTCTGCGCCCTCGAGGAAAGCCCGCTGATCAACGCGATGGAAGGACAGGTCCACGCCCGCAACTTCGCGCGCACCGTGAAGGAAGGCCGCCGTCCGGGCCTGACCCTCACGCGCAACGACCACGAAGTGCTGCTGCAGGATTGGGCGGAAGAGCTGCTGGAACGCATCCGCCCCGTCGCCGAGCTGCTGGACCACGAGCACAATTACAAGGGCGCGCACATGGACGCGCTGAACGCGCAAAAGGCCAAGGTCGCGGACCCGGACAAGACGCCGTCCGCGCGCGTGCTGCAGGAAGTGCGCACGCTCGGCTCGTTCGCGACGTTCGGCCTGCGCCAGAGCGAACTGCACGCCGAGGCGTTCCGCACCGAACCGCTGATGCCGGCCGAGACGGCGCTGTTCGACGAGATGGCCCGGGCGTCGCTGGCCGAGCAGGCGCAGATCGAGGCGACGGATACCGGTTCGTTCGACGACTTCGTGGCGGCGTATAACAGTAGTACACTGTGCCGTAACAGCTGACGCGCCATATGCACGTCGCCCCCGCGGAGGCGGGGGCCCAATTTGCACGCGTTACGATAGCGCAAGCAGAACTTGGGTTCCCGCCTCTGCTGGAACGACGGTTCACGCTGAATCGGAGCTCTTCTTGCTCACCTTTTTCAACGAACACCACACCCAGCACGCTCCCTCGTCGGAACCGCCCCAGCGCATCGACGTCGTGGCGAACGAGTTCACGCGGCGCGGCCTGGGCCGCATCGTCACCCCGCATGGCGTGCCCCTGACGTCGCTGGAACGCACGCACACGCCCCGCTACCTGCACTTCCTGCGCAGCGCCTGGAACGAGTGGCTGTCGCTCGACCCAGGTAACGCCGAGCGTGATCTCGTACCCTCCGTGTGGCCCGGCCAGGGCATGCGCCGCGACGTCGAGCCGGACAGTTTCATCGGCCGCCTCGGCCTGTACGCGTTCGACGGCACCACGCCGCTGACGGCCGGCACGTGGATCGCCGCGAAGACGGGCGCCGACTGTGCGATCAATGCGGCGCATGCGCTGCGCCTGGGCGAACACGCCACGTTCGCGCTCACGCGGCCGCCCGGCCACCACGCCGGCGCCGATTACTGCGGCGGCTTCTGCTTCCTGAACAACGCGGCACTGGCGGCCCAGCACCTGCTCGACGACGGCCTGCAGCGCGTGGCCATCCTCGACCTCGACTACCACCACGGCAACGGCACGCAGGACATCTTTTATCGGCGCAAGGACGTGCTGTTCGCGTCGATCCACGCCGACCCGCGCACGGATTACCCGTACTATGCGGGCCACGCCGACGAGACGGGTGCAGGCGCGGGCGTCGGCTTCAACCTGAACGTGCCGCTGCCGCGCGGCACAAGCACCGCGCAGTGGTTCCTCGCGCTGGAAACGGCCTGCGTCAAGATGGCGGGCTTTTCTCCGCAGGCCCTCGTCGTGTCGCTCGGCGTCGACAGTTTCGGCGGCGACCCGCGCTCGCACTTCGGCCTCGCCAGCGGCGATTTCCTGCGCATCGGCGAGCGCATCGGCTTCCTCGGCCTGCCGACCGTCTTCGTGTTCGAAGGGGGCTCGGTCGTGCGCGAACTCGGCATCAACGTGGTCAACGTGCTCGAAGGTTTCGAGACGGCGGCCTGACAAGGAAAAGTTATGATCGAATGGCAGTGGAGCGGCTTCGCCGACCTGACGGCAGCGGAGCTGTACGAGATGCTGGCGCTGCGCCAGCAAGTGTTCGTGCTCGAGCAGGCGTGTTTGTACCCGGACATCGACGGCCTCGATCCGGGCGCGCATCACCTGCTCGGCTGGCGCACCGCCGACGGCAGGCGCGAACTGGCGGCCACCCTGCGCTGCCTGGCGCCGGGCGCGAAATACGACGAGATGTCGCTGGGCCGAGTCGTCACCAGCCCGTCCACGCGCGGCACGGGCCTCGGACGCGAACTCGTCGCGCAAGGCATCGCGTGCGCGGAGCGGCTGCATCCCGGCCATGCGATCCGCATCGGTGCCCAGGCGCACCTGGAAGCCTTTTATGCGGGCTTCGGCTTCCGCACCATCTCGGCGCCGTACGACGAGGACGGCATCATGCACATCGACATGCTGCGTCCCGCCTCGATCACTTGAGCAGGCCGGATTTCGTCGGATCGGGCATGCGGATCGCGACGAGGCAGGCCAGCGCACACATGACGCTGACGTACCAGTAGAAATACGGTTCGTGGCCGGCCTGCTTGAACCACAGGGCCACGTATTCCGCGGAGCCGCCGAAGATCGCGTTGGCGACCGCATACGACAGGCCCACGCCCAGCGCGCGCACTTCGACGGGGAACATCTCGGCCTTGATCAGGCCACCGATCGACGTGTACAGGCTGATGATCGCCAGTGCGCACACGATCAGCGCGCCCGCCGTCAGCGGGCTCGATACGTTCCGCAACGCCATCATGATCGGCGTCGTGAACACGGCGGCGAGCGCGCCGAAGGCGATCATCGACGTGCGCCGGCCGATGCGGTCGGACAGCGCGCCGAACGCCGGCTGCAGCAGCATGTAGACCAGCAGGCAGACGGTCATGATGCGGCTGGCCGTCTCCGTGCTCATGCCGGCCGTGTTGACGAGGTATTTCTGCATGTACGTCGTGAACGCGTAGAAGATCAGCGAGCCGCCGGCCGTGAAGCCCAGCACCGTGACGAACGCGCGCCGGTGGTGCTTCAGCAGTGAGGCGACGCTGCCCGCGGCCTCGCTCTTGCGCTCGGTGGCGGTGGTGGTTTCGTGCAGCGAACGGCGCAGGTACAGCGACACGAGGGCGGCGCAGGCACCGACGACGAACGGGATGCGCCAGCCCCAGGCCTTCAGTTCGTCATGCGTGAGGAACAACTGCAGGATGCCCAGCACGAGCAGCGCCGCCAGCTGGCCGCCGATCAGGGTCACGTACTGGAACGACGCGAAGAACCCCTTGCGTCCCGGCTCGGCCACCTCGCTCATGTAGGTGGCGCTGGTGCCGTATTCCCCGCCCACGGACAGGCCCTGGAACAGGCGCGCCACCAGCAGCAGCGCCGGCGCCGCCGTGCCGATGCTGGCATAGGTCGGCAGCGCGGCGATCATCAGCGAGCCGCCGCACATCATGAGCACGGAAATCATCATCGCGTTGCGCCGGCCGTAGCGGTCGGCGATGCGGCCGAACAGCCAGCCGCCGATCGGGCGCATCAGGAAGCCGGCCGCGAAGATGCCGGCCGTGTTCAGCAGCTGGGTCGTCGGATTCCCCTTCGGAAAGAAGGCGGACGAGAAATACAGTGCGCAGAACGAATAGATGTAGAAGTCGAACCACTCGACCAGGTTGCCGGACGACGCGCCGACAATGGCGAACACACGCTGGCGCGGTGTGAGATGTTCGATGGCATGCGGGTCTGCTGTATCCGTCGTGGTCATTGCTATCCTCCGGGTCCGGACCCAGCATAGCAGTTCCCCGATTTTTGCGGCGCCACAGCAGCACCGGGATGCCGGCAAGCAGCATCAGCGCCGCCGCCGGTTCCGGCACGGGCGTGAGCAGGACCGGTGCGCAATACCCGAAGTCGTTGCAGCTGTTGGCCACGATCTGGCCCGCGTCGTTGATGCCGACGGCATCCATGAGTACCTGGATGCCGAGGCCTTCCGTGACGGTGTTCAGGTCGACCAGGCTGCCGCCGGCATACACGAACGCGTGCGAGAAACCGTCGTCGGCGAAGCTGGAATAACCGACCACCATGCCGGCCGCGTTGAGCGCATGGGCTTCACCGAAATCGCCGCCGAAGGAGCCGAGGTCGCGCATCACGCCCCCGCTGTACAGGAACGGATGCCAGACGGCCGCGTCGCCGACCAGGCTGTAGCCCGCCACCTGGCCGGCATTGTTCACCGCCTCGGCCCAGCTGAAGCCGCCGCCCAGCGTGCCGAGGTCCTGCATGGTGCCGTCGTGGTACAGGAACGCGTGGGCGCCGTCGTCCGGGAATTCCGGGCCCGGCTGAGAACCGCCGACGATCATGCCCGCGTCGTTGATGCCCCGCGCCCGCGCATCCGTCCCGCCCAGGGTGCCGATGTCGGCCAGCGTGCCGCCGCTGTACAGGAACGCGCGGTTGTTGCCGGACGCATCGGTGGAATCGCCCACCACCTGGCCGCTCGCATTGACGGCGTACGCGACGCTGTCGCCGCCGTACAGCGTGCCGATGGGCTGGATGCCGCCGGCGCGGTAGAGGAAGCCGCGTGTAGTGCCGTCGGTGAGCGCGGCGCCGACCACGGCCCCGCCGTTCGTGGCGGTCGCGTAGGCGGACGGGCTGCCCGGCGTGGGCAGGAAGGTCGTCATGCCGTCTTTCCAGACGAATGCGCGGCCCTGGAAATCCGCATCGAGGCCGCTGCCGACGACGCTGCCGTCGTTGCCGATGCCGTAGGCCGTGAAGCTGTCGGGCAGGAAGGTCGCGGTGTACGACGGATCGGCCCACGCGTGCGCGCCGGCGAACAACGACAACAACAAGGTGAACAGGCAACGGCGTATCGACATGGCAGGCTCCGATGACATGCAGGCGTGCCAACGATACGGCCCGATGCGCCGCGCGGAACTGAGCGAAATCAGGCGTGCGCGGGCCCGCGTTCAGAACGTGATGACGAAGCGCGCGCCGCGGCTCACCGGGCGCGCGTAACGTACCGTGCCGCCATTGCCATGTACCAATTGACGCACCATCGCGAGGCCGATGCCGCCGCCCTGTTTGCGGGTCGTGAAGAACGGCGTGAAGATGTGCGCGGCCAGCGCGTCCGGCACGCCGGGACCGTCGTCGTCCACCTCGATGCGCAGGCGCGCGCCGCGCACCAGGCGGGCGGCGAGGCGCGCGCGGCCGCCCGCGCCCCTCGGCGCGAACGCGTTCTTGAGCAGGTTGATCAGGGCCTGCTCGACCTGTCCCGGATCGGCCATCACTTCCAGCGATGCCGGCTCCACCGAGAACGCGACGGCGCCGCCGCGCGCGCGCCAGGCCGGCCCCACCAGCGCATCCAGCCGCGCGAACAGGGCCGTCAGCGGCACGCGTTCCGGCCGCGCTTCCGGCACGTTGGACAGGCTGCGGTAGCTGGCGACGAAACCGGCGAGGCTGTCGGCGCGGCGGCCGATGGCGTCGAGCGCCGTGCCGAGGTCCGCCGCCACGTCGGCCGGCAGCGCGGGACACGCTTCCTCGACCAGGTCGCGCGCGGTACGCGACAGCGAGGCCACCGGCGTCAGCGAATTCATGATCTCGTGCGTGAGCACGTGCACCAGCTGGCGCCAGGCGTTCAGGGCCGCGGCTTCCAGTTCGCTCTCGACCGGCATCAGGGCGGCGAGGCGCTGGGGGCGGCCGTGCAGGGTCAGCATCGACACCGTCGCCAGCGCGCGCTCGGTGCCGCGCTCGGTCTCGAACTGCAGCAAGGTGCGGTCGCCGTGCGGCTGCCCGGCCAGTTGGCGGTACAGGGCCGCGGCATCGCTGGCGCGGCCCGGGGCGACCAGCTTGCGCGCGTTCGCGTTCAACGGCTGCACGTGCTCGTCCGCATCGATGCCGAACAGCGCGACCGGCGCGTGTTCCAGGCGCGCTTCCAGGGCCAGGGCATTGTCGACCAGGCTTTGCTGCCCGACGTCCAGCGCGGCGCGGGGCTCGGCCGCGGGCTGCCGGCGCGGCGCGGCCAGCGCGTTCAGGCTGCGCCACAGGACCCGCGCCGGGACCACGGCCGCCAGCGCGTACAGCACGAGGATGCGGGGCGCATCGCCCGCCCGTCCGGCACCGAACGCCAGCAGCGCCAGGCCGGCCGCGGCCAGCAGCGCGACCGCCCTGGTGCGCGCCTCAGATGCCATGCTTGCCCAGCTTGCGGTACAACGCGGCGCGGCTGACGCCCAGCATGCGCGCGGCGAGGCTGATGTTGCCTCGCGCCTTGTCCAGCGCGGCGGCGATGGTGTCGCGTTCGAGCGCGCCGAGCCTGAAATCCACGGCTGCAGGCGCGGGCGGCAAGGCGGGCGAAAGGCCAAAATCCTCGTACCGGTAGTCGGCGCCGCCCAGGATCACGGCCCGTTCGCACGCATGGCGCAGCGCGCGCACGTTGCCGGGCCAATCCCACGCGCACAGGCGCTCCAGCGCGGCCGGCGCCAGCTCGCGCACCGGGCGCTGGTACTGGCCCTCGTACAGCGACAGGTAGTGGTGCAGCAGCGCGGGAACGTCGTCGCGCCGCGCGCGCAGCGGCGGCACGCGGATCACGATGGTGTTCAGGCGGAACAGCAGGTCGGCGCGGAACATGGCCGGATCGAACAGGCGGTCTTCGGTCAGATTGGTCGCACTGGCGATGCGTACGTCAACCGGCTCGGGCCGGTCGGCGCCGATGGGCGTCACTTCCCGGCGCTCGAGCGCCGTCAGCAGCTTCGCCTGCGCGGGCAGCGGCATGTTGCCGATCTCGTCGAGGAACAAGGTGCCGCCGCGCGCGGCCTGGAAGCGGCCGGCGCGGTCGCTCTTCGCGTCGGTGAACGCGCCCTTGCGGTGGCCGAACAACTCGCTCTCGAAGGTCGCGTCGGGCAGCGCGCCCATGTCCACGGCGAGGAAGGTACCGGCGGCGCGGCGCGACGCCTGGTGGAGCGCGCGCGCCACCAGCTCCTTGCCGACGCCGTTCTCGCCCAGCACCATGACATTGGCCTCGGTGGGCGCGACACCCGCGATCATGGCCTTCACCTCGCGCATCGGCGCGGAGTCTCCCATCAGGGCCGACGCGCCGGGCACGTTCGCGGCCGCGCGGCGCGCCAGCGCGGCATCGACGGCGGCGGCGAGGCGCGCGTTGTCCCAGGGCTTGGTGATGAAGTCGACGGCGCCGCGCTTGAGCGCTTCGACGGCGAGCGGCACGTCGGCATACGCGGTCAGCGCGATCACGGCCGGCGGGCGCGCCAGGGTGCGCAGGCGGTCGAGCACCGCGAGCCCCTCGGCGCCGTCGACGCGGCCCGGCGTGAAGTTCAAATCGAGCAGGACGACGTCCGGCACGCCGTCCGCCAGCAGCGCCTCCAGGCGCGCCGGATCGTCGAGCGCGATCACCGCGCCATGGCGGCGGCGCAGCAGCATCTGCGCGGCGCAGGCGACGTCGCGGTCGTCGTCGAGGATCAAAAGTCGGGTGCCGGATTCAACCATCGGGCCATTCTAGCAGCGCGCATCGCGGCGTTGTACTGCCCGGCGGTCACCTGTCCGGAAGCGCACACGGGAACCTGTCCGGATCCGGACAATCGGGCGTCGAAACACATGCCGCAAGGGGCAAAACCGGCGTGGCACGGCGCTTGCAAACCATGCCGGCATGACTACGAATTCATCTCCCCACCTCGTCACCGGCGCCGCCATGGACGTGCGCGTACCCGTCCGGCGCGGCCGGCGCTTCGTGCGCGCCGGCGCGCTGCTGTCCGCCGTCGCGCTGGCGGCCTTCGCCGCGTGGCAGGCCTTGCCGCACGGGCTGCAGGTGGCGGCGCGCGACGTGCGCATCGGCCGCGTCGCGCCGGGCGTGTTCCGCGACGAGATCGTCGTGCGCGCCAGCGCCGAGCCATTCAGCGCCATCGTGCTCGATTCGGTCGAATCGGGCCGCGTCGAGGAAGTGATCGCGCACGACGGCCAGCACGTGGCGAAAGGCGACCTGTTGTTCCGCCTGTCGAACCCGCAGCGCAACCTGGAACTGCTGGCGCGCCAGACCGAATATGCGCAGCAGATCTCGAACCTCGCGACCCTGCGCGTGGCCCAGGAAGCCAGCCGCACCGACCACCAGCGCCGCCTGGCGGACCTCGACTACGCGCTGGAGCAGGCCCGCAAGCAGCATGCGCGGAACGCCGGCCTGGCGGCGCGCGGCTTCCTGTCGGCGGCCGCGCTGGAAGATTCCGCCGACAAGCTCGCGCAGCAGCGCCGCCTGCTGGACGACGAACGGCGCAGCAACGCCGCCGAGGAACAGGTGCGCGTACGCGTGCTGCAGCAGATCGAAGGCGTGATCGCGGGCCTGCAGGCCGGCCTGAAGCTCGTGAACGCGACCGTCGACGCGCTGGCCGTGCGCGCCCCGGCCGCCGGCGTGCTGACCGATTTCCGGCTGCTCGTCGGCGAGACCGTGCGCCCCGACCAGCGCATCGGCCGCATCGACGATCCGCGGCGCTTCAAGCTGGTCGCGCAGGTCGACGAGTTCTATCTCAGCCGCGTCACGGCCGGACGTCCGGGCCAGGCGGTCCAGGACGGAGCAACCTATCCGCTGCGCGTCGCCACGATCTACCCGCAGGTCAAGGACGGCCGCTTCACGGTCGAGATGGCGTTTACGGGCGCGCAGCCGCCCGTGATCAGCCCCGGCCAGGGCATGGATGCGCGGCTGACGCTGGGCGAGCCGGCCCGCGCCCTGCTGCTGCCCCAGGGCACCTATGCCGGCGACGGCGGCGGCGCCTGGGTGTTCGTGGTGGCGCCGGACGGCCGCCATGCCGCACGGCGCGCGGTTCGCCTCGGGCGCCGCAACGACACCCAGGTCGAGGTCTTGTCCGGCCTGGCCGCCGGCGAGGACGTCATCGTGTCCGGCTATACGCCGTTCGGCAAGGCCGAGCGACTGGAATTGACGAAGTAACCCGCACCCTCCAACATCCACATCAACCACGAAAGAATGACATGATCCGACTATCAGGCGTCAGCAAGATCCACACGGCGGGCGAAGTCCGCACCACGGCCCTCGACGGCATCGACCTCGAGATCGCGGCCGGCGAATACGTGGCCATCACGGGACCGTCCGGCTGCGGCAAGTCGACGCTGCTGTCCGTCCTCGGCCTGCTCGACGTGCCGACGTCCGGCGAATACTGGTTCGAGGGCCGCGACGTGGCCGGCTGGAGCGAGGCGAAGCTGAACGCGCTGCGGCGCGGGAAGATCGGCTTCATCTTCCAGAGCTTCAACCTGATCGAGGAATTGACCGTATTCGAGAACGTGGAACTCGCGCTCGAATACACGGGCACGCCCGCGGCCGAGCGCCGGCGGCGCGTGCGCGACATGCTCGACCGGCTGGGCGTGGCGCACCGCGCGGGGCACCGGCCGTCGCAGCTCTCGGGCGGCCAGCAGCAGCGCGTGGCCATCGCGCGCGCCCTCGTCGCCGGGCCGGCCATGCTGCTGGCGGACGAACCGACCGGCAACCTCGACACGGCCCATGGCGACGAGGTGATGCGCCTGCTGCGCACCATCAACGCCGAAGGCACGACCGTCGTGATGGTCACGCACTCGCCGGCGCACGCGGCGCAGGCGTCGCGCACGCTGCGCCTGCTCGACGGCCGCATCGTCGTCGACGCACTGCTGGCGGCATGAGGAGGCCACGATGAACCTGCGCGATTTTCGCATCGGCTGGCGTCTGCTCGTCAAGGAGCCGGCCTATTCCGCGGTGGTGGTGCTCGGCCTGGCGGTCGGCATCGCCGTGTGCTTCCTGCTGCTCGGCTTCGTGCGCCACTCGTTTTCGTACGACGAGCACGTGCCCGAGCGCGAGCGCGTGGTCCAGCTGCAGGAACGGTGGAACCTGGCCCTGCTCGGCAACGGCTGGGGCAGCACCGCCAGCCTGCCCGCACGCGACGCGGCGCTGGCGAGCGGCCAGCCGGTACTCGCCACCGCCTTCCTCGACCGCGGCGTCAACGTGCGCGTGGGCGGCCGGGTCCTCGCCTTCGGCGTCGCGCTGGTCGATCCCGATTTCGAGAAGATCTTCGCGCCGCGCGTGCTGGCGGGCGACCTGCACGCGGCCCTCACGCGGCCGGAGGCGCTGGCACTGACGGCCGACACCGCCCTGAAGGTGTTCGGTCGCGCCGACGTGGTCGGACGCACCTTGCAGGGCGACGGCCAGACGTACGTGGTGGCGGCCGTCGTCGCCAACCCGCCTGCCGCAACCACGATGCCTTACGAGGCGCTGGCCGGCACGGGCAGCGTGATCATGCCGTCCGACCAGCGCAACTTCACGGCCGGTGCCTGGGGCTTTTCGCCCGGCCGGGTCTACCTCAAGCTGCTGCCGGGGGCCGATGCGGGCGCGGTGCTGGACGCGCTGCGGCGCGGGCTGCGCGCCTCGGAACTCGTACGGCGCGGCTATGCCCAGCAGGTGGCGGCGCTGGGCGGTCGCGACCTGATCGATTACCGGTTGCAGCCGATCGCCGACGTGTACCTCGCACCCGACCTGAACGACATTCTCGCCGTGCACGGCAACCGCCAGGGTGTGATCGGCCTGGGTGCCGTCGCCGTGCTGGTGCTGCTGCTGGCCGCGACCAACTATGTCAACCTGGCCACCGTGCGCACCCTGGCGCGCCAGCGCGAGATCGCCGTGCGCAAGGTGCTGGGCGCGTCGGCGCCGGCCGTGGCGCGCCAGTTCCTGGCCGAGTCGGTGCTCGTCTGCCTGCTCGCGACGGTCCTTGGCCTGCTGCTGGCGTGGCTGCTGCTGCCGGTCTTCGCCGACCTGGTACAGCGCAAGCTGGACGGCATGTTCGGCGCCACCGCGCTGGCGGCGACGCTGGCGCTGGGCGTGCTGCTCGGCCTGGCCGCCGGCGCCTACCCGACCTGGTCGGCGCTGCGCGTGCGCGCCACCGCCGCCCTCGCCGGACGCGGTGCCGGCGAGACCGCGCGCGGCCTGTGGATCCGCCGCGCGCTGACGGCACTCCAATTCGGCGTCGCCATCGGCCTGACCGCCACCACGCTCGCCGTCGCGTGGCAGACGCGTTACGCCAGCACGCTCGATCCCGGCTTCGATACCGCGCCGCTGCTGATGTTCCCGGCCGCGAACGACATGCGCGATCAGCGCACGCGCGCCCTGCGCGACGCGATCGCGCGCCTGCCCGGCGTGGCCGGCGTGGCGGTCTCGCACCTGCCCTTCAGCGTCGGCCACAACATCGTGGTCCTGCGCCGCGCCGGCGGTACGGCCACCGACGTCAACCTGTATGCCGTCAGCCCCGAATTCTTCGACGTTTACGGCGTCAAGCCCGTGGCCGGCCGCCTGTATTCGCCCGCGCTCGACAAGTCCAGCGACAACGACCGCGTGGTGCTCAACGCGGCGGCGGCGCGCCCGCACGGCGTTTCCTCGCCGCGCGCCCCGGGCGGCCAGAGGGGGACCGACCCCCGGGACGGCCCGCCGCAACCGGTCGGGGGCGGGGCGCCCGACCTGCGCCAGCGTTCGGCGCGCGACGGCCAGCAGCCGAGCATGTTCTTCCTGAGCGACCGCGTGGGTGGATTCACGGTACGGTGCGGCGGCGACGTCGATGCGGTGCGGCGCGCCATCGAGGCCCTGTGGCCGCGCTACTTCCCCAACGAGCCCGTGGACATCGTGCGCATGCCGACGCTGATCAGCGACATCTTCTATGCCGACGACCTGCGCCTCGCCAAGCTGCTGGCCGCGTCGAGCGCGATCGCGACGGCCATCGCCGCCTTCGGCATCTACGTGCTGGCCGCGTACAGCGTACGGCGACGCGAGAAGGAAATCGTGCTGCGCAAACTGTACGGCGCCGGCAGCGCCGCGATCGCGCGACTGGTGGCACGCGAATTCGCCGCGCTGGTCGGCGCCGGCGCCCTGCTCGGGCTGCCGTTCGCGTGGGTGGCGATCCAGCGCTGGCTGGGCGGGTTCACCGAGCGGGCGCCGATCGGCGCCTGGACGCTCGCCGCCGCGCTGCTGGTGGCGGGCGTGGTGGCGCTGATGTCGACCGTGCGCCACGCGCTGGCGGCGGTGCGGATCCGCCCCGCCAGCGCGCTGCGCGAATGAATCAGCAGGCCGCGCTGCCGCAGACCTTCACCAGCTCGACTTCGAACACGAGGCCGGTGTTGCCGGGGATCGCGCCCGGCACGCCGCCCGCGCCGTAGCCCAGGCTGCTCGGGATCAGGATCGTGCGCTTGCCGCCGACCTTCATCCCCTGCACGCCCTGGCTGAAGCCGGGGATCACGGATTCGCTCGTGCCCGTGGCGCCGACGACGAACGTGAACGGCTTGCCGGGCTGCGACGCGTCGAACTTGGTGCCCTTGAAGTCGGCGGCGGCGGCGCTGTACAGCCAGCCCGTGTAATTGACCTGCACGCGCGCGCCGTTGACGGCTTCGGCGCCGGTGCCGATCGCGCTGTCGGTCTTGGTCAGCGCGGCGGGATTGTTGACGACGGGAGGGGTGGTGCTGCCCGAATCGCCACCGCCGCCGCATGCGGACAGGCTCAGGAGGGCGGCGAAGGCGGCGGCCAGCGGGAAGGACAGTTTCATGGGACTCCTACGGGACAAGTTGGTGATCGGATGGAAACCCGAACCTTACCAACCTGCCCTGCAAGCGTCTGTGGAGGATTTGTATGTCTTTGTAATTCAGATCTCGACCTGCGTCCCGAGCTCGATCACGCGGTTGGTCGGGATTTGATAATAGTCCGCGGCCGTGCGGGCATTGCGCTGCATCGCCACGTACAAGTGCTCGCGCCACGGCATCATGCCCTGGCCCGGCACCGAGATCACGGTCTGGCGCGCGATGAAGAACGACGTCTCCATCATCTCGAATTCGAGGCCGCAGGCGGCGCACAGGCGCAGGATGTCGGGGATGTTGGCCTCGTCCTTGAAGCCGTACGTCACGTTCAGCTGGTAGCAGTTGTGACCGAGCGGGACGACCTCGACCTGTTCGTTTTCCGGCACGTACGGCTCTTCGCGGATGTGCACCGTGAGGAACACGACGCGCTCGTGCAGCACCTTGTTGTGCAGGAGGTTGTGCAGCAGCGCGTGCGGCACGCCGTCCGTTTCGCCGCGCAGGAAGATGGCGGTGCCGGCCACGCGGTCGGGCGGCGCGACGAACAGCGACTGCAAAAAGTCGTCGAGCGGGATCGCGTGCTTTTCCAGGTTCTCGAACACGAGTTCGCGGCCGCGCTTCCACGTCAGCATCGTCGTCAGCAGGATCGCGCCGAGCAGCAGCGGGAACCAGCCGCCGTGCAGCAGTTTCAGGGTGCTGGCCGAGAACAGCATGATGTCCATCGCCATGAAGAAGCCGGTGGCGCCGAAGCACAGCCACAGCGGCAGGTGCCAGCGGTAGCGGATCACGAAGAACGTCAGGATCGTCGTCGCGAACATGGTCGCCGTCACCGCGATGCCGTAGGCGCCGGCCAGCTTGTCCGACGAACCGAAGCCGACGACCGCCAGCAGCACGACGATCAACTGCAGCCAGTTCACGGCCGGGATGTAGATCTGGCCGATCTCGCTCTCCGACGTGTGCATCACGCGCATGCGCGGCAACAGGCCCAATGCGATGGCCTGGCGCGTCATCGAGAACGTGCCGGAGATCGTGGCCTGCGACGCGATCACGGTCGCCATCGTCGACAGCAGCACGAGCGGCAGCACGCTCCAGCTGCCCAGCTGGTGGAAGAACGGGTTCTCGAGCGCTTCCGGATGCGTGATCAGGAGGCCGCCCTGGCCCAGGTAGTTCAGGGCCAGGGCCGGGAACACGACCATGAACCAGGCGAAGCGGATCGGCTTCTTGCCGAAGTGGCCCATGTCCGCGTACAGCGCCTCGGCGCCGGTGAACGCCAGCACGACCGCGCCCAGCGCGACGAACGCGATCATGCGCTCGCGCAGCATGAACTCGAACGCGTGCAGCGGATTCAGCGCGTGCAGGATCACGGGCGCCTGCACGATGTTGATGATGCCCATGACGGCCAGCGCGGCGAACCACACGACCATGATGGGACCGAACCAGCGGCCGATGCCGGCCGTGCCGTGGCGCTGCACGCTGTACAGGCCCACCAGCACGACGATCGTCAGCGGCACGACGTATTTTTCCAGGCCTGGCGTGGCCACTTCGAGGCCTTCGATCGCGCCCAGCACGGAGATCGCCGGCGTGATCACGCTGTCGCCGTAGAACATCGTGGCGCCGAACACGCCCAGCACCATCAGCACGTAGTGCCAGCGCGACGTGCGCGTGACGGAGTTCAGCGCGAGCGCCATCAGGGCCATGATGCCGCCCTCGCCGCGGTTGTCGGCACGCAGCACCAGCGTGACGTACTTGAGCGAGACGATCATCGTCAGGCCCCAGAAGATCAGGGACACGATGCCCAGCAGGTTCGGCGTGGTCAGGGCCAGGCCGTGGACGGGATCGAAAATGGTCTTGAGCGTGTACAGCGGGCTGGTGCCGATGTCGCCGTAGACGATACCGACCGCCGCCAGCGTCAGCCCTGCCAGGCTGCTTTTCTTGTGTTGCGCCGTCAAGGTTTCACCGTATTGTTGTTCTGGTGCGTTGCACAATAGAATAATTGACAAGGAAAGACAAGAGCGCGTCCTTTTGCCGGAACGCTATTCTCTCAAAGTCTGCATCAACGGCAGCGGGCCGAGCGCACGGCTCGGCCGCCGGAAAGGAGCCCCGCCAGCAAGGCTGCGCCCGTTCGGGGATAATGTCAGGCCGTTCACCCGTCTCACCTTCCCCATGAACACCGGCATCCTGTCCGCCGCCCTCGCCTTCCTGTGCTGGGGCCTGTTTCCGTTGTATTTCCACGCCATCGACGACGTGCCGCCGCTGCAGATCCTCGCGCACCGCATGCTGTGGTCGCTGCTGTTCCTCGTGATCGTGCTCGCCGTGCGCCGCCAGTGGGCCTGGCTGAACCTCGTGCGCCAGCCGCGCGTGTTCGGCAGCTTCGTCGCGTCGGCACTGCTGCTCAGCGTCAACTGGCTCATCTACATCTGGGCTGTGAACAACGGCCACGTCATCGAAGCGAGCCTCGGCTATTTCATCAATCCGCTCGTCAACATCATGTTCGGCTCGATGCTGCTGAAGGAACGCTTGCGGCGCACGCAGTGGATGGCGATCGGCGTGGCGGCGCTGGGCGTCGCGTGGCTGACGTGGCAGGCCGGCAAGCTGCCCTGGATCGCGCTGGCGCTGGCCGTGTCGTTCGGCGGCTACGGCCTGCTGCGCAAGACGGCCGCGCTCGGCGCTTTGGAAGGCCTGTCGTTCGAGACGATGGTCCTGTTCCCGCTCGCGGCCGTCTACGTCGTCTGGCTCAGCATGCATGGCCAGAACACGTTCATCAACACGGATTCGAACACGACGCGCCTGCTGCTCGCCGCGGCCGGGCCGATCACGGCGATCCCGCTGCTGCTGTTCGCGGCGGGCGCGCGCAAGATCCCGCTGTCGATCGTCGGCTTGCTGCAATACATGTCGCCCACCCTGCAATTCCTGTTGGGCGTGTGGCTGTTCCACGAAGCGTTTACGCCCGACCGCCTCGTCGGCTTCGTGCTCATCTGGCTCGCGCTGGCCCTGTTCGCAGCCGAAGGCCTGCTCAACCGGCCGCAGCCGGTCGCCAAACAAGCTTGAACCGGGGTCAGACCCCATTTTTGGGCAATTTCCTAAAACCGGGGTCTGACCCCGGTTTTTTGCAGTATCCTGTCGTCCTTATTTTACGAATAGAAGCACATTACTAATGGCCAATTACGTCTACACCATGAACCGCGTGGGCAAGATCGTCCCACCGAAACGCCAGATCCTGAAGGACATTTCGCTGTCGTTCTTCCCGGGCGCGAAGATCGGCGTGCTGGGCCTCAACGGCTCGGGCAAATCGACGCTGCTGAAGATCATGGCCGGCATCGACACCGACATCCAGGGCGAAGCGCGCCCGATGCCGGGCCTGAACATCGGCTACCTGCCGCAGGAACCGCAGCTCGATCCGGAAAAAACCGTGCGCCAGGAAGTCGAGAGCGGCCTGGGCGAAGCCTTCGAGGCGCAAGCCAAGCTGGAAGCCGTGTATGCCGCCTACGCCGAAGAAGATGCCGATTTCGACGCGCTGGCCAAGGAGCAGGAGCGCCTGGAATCGATCATCGCCGCGTCCGACGGCGGCAACCTGAACCTGCAGCTGGAAATGGCCGCCGACGCGCTGCGCCTGCCGCCGTGGGATGCCAAGATCGGCGTGCTGTCCGGCGGCGAGAAGCGCCGCGTGGCGCTGTGCAAGCTGCTGCTGAGTAAACCCGACATGCTGCTGCTCGATGAGCCGACCAACCACCTGGACGCCGAATCCGTCGAATGGCTGGAGCAATTCCTGCTGCGCTTCCCGGGCACCGTCGTCGGCATCACCCACGACCGCTACTTCCTCGACAACGCCGCCGAATGGATCCTGGAACTGGACCGCGGCCACGGCATCCCCTGGAAGGGCAATTACTCGTCCTGGCTGGAGCAGAAGGAAGCCCGCCTGAAGCAGGAAGAGGCGACCGAATCCGCGCGCCAGAAGGCGCTGGCGAAAGAGCTCGAATGGGCGCGCCAGAATCCGAAGGCACGCCAGGCCAAGTCGAAGGCGCGTCTCGCCCGCTTCAACGAACTGTCCGAATACGAATACCAGAAGCGTAACGAGACGCAGGAGATCTTCATCCCCGTCGCGGAACGCCTGGGCAACGAAGTGATCGAGTTCAAGAACGTCTCGAAAGCCTTCGGCGACCGCCTGCTGATCGACAACCTGTCGTTCACCGTGCCGCCGGGCGCGATCGTCGGCATCATCGGCCCGAACGGCGCCGGTAAATCGACGCTGTTCCGCATGATCGCGGGCATCGAGCAGCCGGACAGCGGCGAAGTCGTCATCGGCAAGACCGCGAAGGTCTCGCTCGTCGACCAGTCGCGCGACAGCCTCGCCGCGAACAAGACCGTGTTCGAAGACGTGTCGGGCGGCGCCGACATGCTGTCCGTCGGCCGCTTCGAGATGCCGTCGCGCGCCTATCTCGGCCGCTTCAACATCAAGGGCGCCGACCAGCAGAAACTCGTCGGCAACCTGTCCGGCGGCGAGCGCGGCCGCCTGCACCTGGCCAAGACGCTGCTCAAGGGCGGCAACGTGCTGCTGCTGGACGAACCGTCGAACGACCTGGACGTCGAAACCCTGCGCGCGCTGGAAGACGCGCTGCTGGAATTCGCGGGCAGCGTGATGGTCATCTCGCACGACCGCTGGTTCCTCGACCGCATCGCGACCCACATCCTCGCCTTCGAAGGCGAGTCGCAGGTCACCTTCTTCAACGGTAACTACCAGGAGTACGAAGCCGACAAGAAGAAACGCCTCGGCGAAGAAGGCGCCAAGCCGAAGCGGATCCGCTACAAGCCGCTCACCAGCTAAGCTGCGTCACTCCTCCAGATAGCGCTGGGCATCCAGCGCCGCCATGCACCCGCTGGCGGCGCTGGTGATCGCCTGCCGGTAGATGTGGTCCTGCACGTCGCCGGCCGCGAACACGCCGGGAATGCTCGTGGCGGTCGCCAGGCCGTTGCGTCCCGCGCGCGTCACGATGTACCCGTTTTCCATTTCCAGCTGACCTGCGAAGATGGCCGTATTCGGCTGGTGGCCGATGGCCACGAACACGCCGTGTACGGGCAGCACGCGGATGCTGCCGCGCTCCCCGCGCAAGCGCAGCGTGTGCACGCCGGCCGCATCGCCCAGCACTTCGTCCAGCGTGTGGTTCCACAGGACGTCCACCTTGCCCTCTTCCACGCGCGCCAGCAGGCGCTCGACGAGGATCGCTTCCGCGCGCAGATGGTCGCGGCGGTGCACCAGCGTCACCCGCGACGCGATGTTCGCCAGGTACAGCGCCTCTTCCACGGCCGTGTTGCCGCCGCCGATCACGGCGACCTCCTTCCCGCGATAAAAGAAGCCGTCGCACGTGGCGCAGGCCGACACGCCGCGCCCCATGAAGGCCTGCTCCGACGGCAGGCCCAGGTAGCGCGCCGACGCGCCCGTGGCGATGATCAGCGCATCGCACGTGTAGTCGCCCTGGTCGCCGGACAGGCGCAGCGGCCGCTCGTGCAGGTGCGCCGTGTGGATGTGGTCGAAGACGATCTGCGTCTCGAAGCGGCGCGCGTGCAGTTCGAAGCGGCGCATCAGGTCCGGTCCCTGCACGCCGTCGGGATCGGCGGGCCAGTTCTCGACGTCGGTCGTCGTCATCAGTTGCCCGCCCTGCGCGACGCCGGTGACGAGTAGGGGGTTCAGGTTGGCGCGCGCCGCGTAGACGGCGGCGGAATAGCCTGCCGGGCCGGAACCCAGGATCAGGACGCTGGCATGTTTTTTCATGATGTCAGGAGGCGAAGTGGCGGGACAGGTGTTGCGCGAACTGCTCGGGCTTCATGAAGCCGATGACGCGGCCTTCCGGCACCTCGCGCCCCTGCTTGAACAGGATGATGCCGGGAGGCCCGAACAGGCCGAATTTCTTCATCAGCGCGCGGTCTTCGTCGTTGTTGGCGGTGACGTCGACCTGCAGCAGGCGCACCTGCTTCATCTGCGCTTCCACCTTCGGTTCGGAGAACGTGAAGCGTTCCATCTCCTTGCACGACACGCACCAGTCGGCATAGAAATCCAGCATCACGGGCGTGGGCGACGACGCGAGCACCTTGTCCAGTTCGGCCAGCGTGCGGATGCGTTCGAAACGCTGTTCCTTGCTCTCGGCCGCGGCCGCGACGGCGGTCCCGCCGCGCAGGTGCGCCAGCGGCTGCAGCACGTCCTGGCCCGCGCTGGCGGCACCCACCAGTTCGAACAGGCCGCCCGTCAGCAGCACGAGGCCCAGCGTTTTACCGGCAAAGCGGCCCAGCCCCGCACCGGCGGCGATGGGTTCGAACACGCGCAGGAACACGGCGCACAGCACGGCGAACGCGCCCCACAGCAGCATCGCGACGGTGACCGGGAACACGGGCGTCACCATCCAGATGGCCACCGCGAGCAGCAGCAGGCCGAACACGCGCTTGACGTGGTTCATCCACGCGCCGGCGCGCGGCAGCAGGCTGCCGGCCGAGACGCCCGTCAGCAGCAGCGGCACGCTCATCCCGGCCGCCATCGAGAACAGCGCCCAGCCGCCCGTCCACACGTTTTTCGTCTGGCTGATGTACAGCAGCGCACCCGCCAGCGGACCGGCCACGCACGGCCCCACGATCAGCGCGGACAATGCACCCATCACGAACACGCCGGCGAAGCGGCCGCCGCTCATGCGGCCGCTGGTCGTGCTCAAACGGCTTTGCAGGCTGCTCGGCAGCTGCAGCTGGTAGACGTCGAACATCGACAACGCCAGCACGACGAGCAGCGCGCCAAAGGTCAGCAGCACCCACGGCTTTTGCAGCGCGCCGGCGAGACCTTCCCCCGCGAGGCCGGCCGCGACGCCGAGCGTCGTGTAGACGAGCGCCATGCCCAGGCTGTACGCCAGCGCGAGGATAAAACCTTTGCTGCGCGAGACGTTGCCCTCGCCGACGATGATGGACGACAGGATCGGCACCATCGGCAGCACGCACGGCGTGAACGACAACAAGAGGCCGAACGCGAGGAACGCGAGGCCGATGCGCCAGGCGCTGCCCGATTGCAGCGTGCGCTGGGCGAGCGAGCTGTCGTCTTCCTGCGCCGGCGCAGGCGCAGGCGCGGGCGCGGCCGCCGAAGCGGGATCCGATGTCGCCAGCTTCAGCGCGCCCGGCGCCGCCGGGTCCACCATGTACGCGACTTCGGCGGGCGGATAGCACAGGCCCGCATCCGCGCAGCCCTGGTAGCCCACGCGCAGCACGAACGGCGCCTTCGCATTGGCGTCGACCGGCAGGTCGGCCGCCAGCTGGCCCGCGTACGTCTCCATCTCCTTGTTGAAATTGCTGTCGAACTTGCGCACGCCGTCCGGCAACGTCGGCTGCCCGACCTGCGGCGCGGTGAACACGAGGCGGTCGCGGTACAGGTGGTAACCCGGCGCGATGGCCCAGGTGAGGTGCACGGTGCCGCCGGCGCGCAGTTCGGCGCTCGGCTTGAATGCCTGTTCGGGCGGCAGGAAGTCGTCGGCCGCATGGGCCGTCCGGACCAGCGTGCTGGCCAGCAGGATGAGCGCGGCCATCCATCGAAAGAGCTGCTTCATGATGCGTAATCTCCTGAAATACTGTGGTGATGCGCTCGTCCCGTACTGTCGATGGCGAAGTACGCGAGCCCGCCGGCGGCCAGGAAGGACAAGCCGTCGGCTTCCTTCAGCATGGCGATGGTCGACACGCTGCCGCCCAACACGGCCAGCGGCGCCAGCACGCTCACCGAGCGCCAATGCGACACGGGCATGCCCGTGCGCGGGTTCAATACGTGGCAATAACGTTTGCCGTCGACGTCGACAAACCGTTCGTAGTCGCCGCTCGTCGTCAGCGCGCCCTGGCTCACGGCGATGCTGGCGACGATGCCGTCGGCCTTGCGCGGGTCCTGGATGCCGATACTCCACAGGCGCCCGTCGGGTTGCGGCCCGATGAAGCGCATGTCGCCGCCGAGGTTCACGTAGCCGTGCTTGACGCCCCGCTCCTGCAGCAGCGCACAGGCGCGGTCGGCCGCGTATTCCTTGCCGAAGCCGCCGAAGTCGATCTCCATGCCGGCGCGCGGCAGGAACACGGCGCCGCCGTCGCGCTGCACGGCCGGCCAGTCCACCAGCGCCAGCAGCGGCGCCAGTTCGCGGGCATGCGGCACGCGCGGCTGGCGAAAATCCCAGGCGCGGCGCAGCACGCCGGACGTGATGTCGAACAGGCCGCCGCTGGCGCGATGGAGGTGATCGGCATAGTCGAGCAGCTGCGCCGTCTCCTCGTCGCATTCCACCCGGTAGCGGCCGGCCGCGGCGTTGATGCGGCTGACGACGCTGTCGGCGCGGTAGCGCGAGTACGTGCGCTCGATGCGCCGCACCTCGGCGATGGCCGCGAGGGCCAGCGCTTCCGCCCCCTGTCCTTCCGGCGCGGCCAGCCGGATCTCGCACCGGCTGGCCATCGCGTCGAACGGGAAGCGGTAGACGGTGTCTACCATCGCCGCGTCAATCCGACCTGGAAGATGCGGGCGCGCAGCGGCGCCAGTCCCGGGCTGCCGTCGTGGAACAGGCGCCAGTTGCCGCGCTGCTCGTAGCCTTCGACCTTGACGTCGACCGTCCACAGCTTGCCGATCTCGCGCACGACCTTCAGCCCCGCCGTGACGGCGCCGAAGCCGGACAGGCGCTGGTCCGGCGACGACAGCCGGTTCGGATCCGCACTCGCAAAGCCGGGCGGGAACGGCGCGCCGAGCGTGCCGTCGTACACGGGGTCGTAGTAGAAGTAGGCCGCGCTCTGCGTGTACAAACGCAGTTCCGGCACGATGCTCCAGCCGCCGCCGAGCGGCTGCACGTACTCGCCGGACAGCGTGTGCGCGCGCACGCGGAACGAATCGCTGTAGTAGCGGTAGGACAGGCGCGACGTGCCGCCCGTGCTGTCGACATAGTGGTTCCAGCGCAGCAGCACCGTGTTCTGGCGGCGCGAACGGGGGCGGTTATCAAACAATTTATACGGATCGTTGAAATAACCGTCGCCGTTCGTGCGCGTGAGCGTCAACTGGCCGATGTCGTTCGGCGTCAGCACGCGCGTCACGCCCGCAAGCACGCTGAGCGTGCGCTTGTGCTCGTCGACGACGACGTGGTTGACCGGGTCGATGCTGTCGCGGCTGCCCGCGACGCCGAACGCCCACGTCGTGTTGTTGTCCTCGCTCGACACGGTGCCGTTCAGCGACAGCGCACGCGACACGTAGTCGTGCTCCGTCGAATACGCGGCGCCGGCCGTCAAGGTGCCGCGCCGGAAGTAGTGCGTGACGGCGAAGTCGCCCGCCTTGCGCTCGTCGTGCATGTGCGAGGCGCCCGAGACGGCCGTGTGGTAGCGCGGCGAGGCGCCGGACACGTCGTCGGCCGTCAGCGTGCCTTCGATGGACCAGTCGCCCGCGACGGGCGCCGTCACGGCAATCGACGGCGAATGGGCACGGATCCGATCGAGGCCGCTCTGGCGGTCGGCGTAATCGAGATAGCGCAGGCTGATGCTGCCTTCCTGCGGCGGTTCGTCGGCCAGCGCCTGCACGCCGGGCAGAAGCAGCGCGGCGGCGAGCAGCGAGGCCGCCAGGTCCTGGGGAGTTTGCTTCGTGTTCGTCATCGGTTCTCCTCAGTTGCAGCCGCAGCCGCCGCCGCCCACGCCCGCGCCGCCGGAGGCGGCTTCGCGGCTCGTGTAAATGTGGTCGGCGTAGCGCGTTTCGAGCTTGTCGCCGCCGAAGGTCATCTCCGGCTTCGCCAGTTTTCCTTTTTCCCACGGCTGCACGGTGGCGCAGCCGGCCAGCGCCAGCAGCGCGGGCGCGATCAGGACGAGTGCCTTCATTGCACACCTCCCAGGGCCTTCTTGATCACCTGCTCGAGCTCCGCGCGGTCGGCCTCCTTGAAGCCCGCGTGCTCGTACAGGACCTTCCCGTCCGGGCCGATCAGGACGCTGCTCGGCATGCCCTTGATGCCGTAGGCGCGCGGCGTGGCGCCGGCCGGATCGAACGCGATCGCGAAGCGGGCCGGCGTCTCGGAGAGGAAGCGGCGCGCATCGTCCGTCTTCGCGTCGAGGTTCACGCCGACGACCTGCAGTCCGCGCGCGCCGTATTTCGCCTGCATCTCGTTCATCCACGGGAAGGACTGGCGGCACGGACCGCACCACGAGGCCCAGAAGTCCACGTACACGAGCTTGCCCTGGTACTTCGCCAGCTGCACCGTGCCGTCCTTGCCCGGCAGGTCGAACCGGGGCGCCGCGGCGCCCTTGTCGAGCGCGCAGGCGGTCGATGCCTCCAGCGCGGCGGCCAGCACGATGGCCATGCGCAGAACGCGCGTCGTACGGGCGCTCATTTGCTCACCTCCTTGCGCGAGGGTTTGCCAACTAAGCGACGCCAGCCCAGCACACCGAACGACAGCACGACCAGCAGTGCGAGGACCGGATCGTTGCCGTCCTTGATCGACGAGCAGCCGCCGCCACCGCTGTTCTGCGGCGCTTGCGCGGTCTGCACGTTGCCCTTGCCGGTCAGCGCGACGTTCCACGCGCCGCCGCCGTCGGCCGTCAATGCGAGACTGCCGGCGGCATCGCCCGCGCCCACCGGCGTGAAGCGCACGACGAGGTCGCAGCTCGCGCCCGGCTGCAGGGTGAACGGCACGGCCGCGCAGCCGGTGGCGTCGGCCTGCAGCGCGTAGGGACCGGTGAACGTGGCGGCCGTCACCGTGGCCGCGTTGGCGCCGCTGTTGGTCAGCGTGATGCGGTGCGTGGGCGAGGTGCCGTTGACGTCGGCCGCGCCGAAGTCGAAGGATTGCGGATTCACGGTCAGCATCGGCACGGGCACGGCGACGCCGGTGCCGCCGAGTGCGACGGTGAACTGGTTGCCCGCGTCCGTCATCAGGACGAGGGTCGCGGCGCGCTGGCCGGCAGCCGTCGGTTTGAAGCCGACGTCGATGGTGCAGCTGCTTGCGGCCGCGACGGACGCGTTGGTCGCGCAGGTGCCTTTCAACTCGAAGTCGGACGCCTGTGCGCCGTCCAGCACGAGCGAAGCGACCTTCAGCGCGGCCGTGCCGCCGTTCGACAGGGTGATCGTGTGCGTCGCGGCGCTTCGGCCCACCTGCGTATCCGCGAAGGCGACGGGGCCCGCTTCCGACAGCGCCGGTTTCGCTGCCGGCGCCGTGGTGCCGGTACCGCTGATCGACACCTGCAGCGGTGCCGCGTTCGACGTCACGGCCAGGGTGGCCGCGGCCGTGCCGGATGCCGTCGGCGCGAAGGCCAGGGTCACGGTGCAGTTGGCGCCGACGGCCAGCGTCGTGCCGCAGGTTTTACTCGCGATGGTGACGGTCGATGCGCCCGAGACGGCGATGCCGTTCAGCGCGAGCGCCACGTTGCCCGTGTTGGCGAGGGTGACGGTCTGCGTCGCGGCCGGCGCGCCGATCGTCTGCGTGCCGAACGCCACGGCCGACGGATTGGCCGTGACGGCGGGTGCCGGTGCGGCGACGCTGCCGGTCAGGGCCACCGACACGGCGCCGTTCGACGCGTTCGAGGCCAGGGACAGGTTGCCGCTGAACGCGCCGTTGGCGGACGCATTCGCCGTCACGGTCACGGTGCAGCTGCCGCCGGCAGGCACGGAGGTCCCGGTCGCGCACGTGCCGCCCAGCGTGAACACGCCCGCGTTGGCGCCGCCGACCGTGATGCTGGAAAAGGTCAGCGCGGCCTGGCCCGTGTTGTTGACGGTGACGCTCTTCGCGGGCGACGCGACGCCGGCGACGAGGGCGCCGAAGTCGATCGCGTTGGCCGACAGCGCGACGGTCGCCTGCGCGACCGCGTTGCCCGTGCCGGACAGGGCCACGGTGCTGGAACCGCCCGTCGCGTTGTGCGCGATGACGAGCGATGCGCCGCGCGCGCCGGCGGCGGACGGTTTGAAGGTGACCTGCACGGTGCAATTGGCGCCCGCCGCCAGCGACGTGCCGTTGGCGCAGGTACCGCCGCTGATGGCGTAGTCGCCCGCGGCCGCGCCGGACAGGGTCAGCGTACCCACGTTCAGGGCCGCATTGCCGGTGTTGGACAACGTGGTCGCGAGGGGCGATGCCGACTGGCCGAGGGTGGTGCCGGCAAAGCTCAGCGAGGCCGGATTGACGGCGGCCGCCGGCGCGGCGGTCACGGTCGGGTTGCCGATGAAGGCGGCGAGGTCGGCGATTTCCGCCGTCGTGAATTTACCGTTGAACAGCGTGCCCATGCCGCCCTTGTTGGCGGTGAAGGCGCTGCTGATCACGTCCGGCTTGTTGGCCGCGGCGAGGATGCCGTTGACGTTGGTGGCGGGCGACGGCCCGTGGCACGACGCGCAGGACGTGCCGCCGCCGGTCGGCCCGTTCAGGTACAGGTTCTTGCCGTTCAACGCATCGGCCGCGTGCACGGCCGGGATGAACGCGAGCGCGGCGAAAACAGTATAGAGACTTCTTTGCAGCCCGATCATGATGACTCCCAGATTCGTTCAAAGGGCACAGCCACCAAGGGCCAGTGCATTCATCCCGCAGTGCGCCAGCGCGCACCAGCGCCAGTCGCGCTTGCGCTGGTAGAGCAGCGCCAGCGCCAGTCCCGGCGCCAGCACCAGCCCGGCCGCACGCCAGCCGGAGCCCGCGTGCAGCAGCGCAAACGCGGCCGCCGACCAGACCACCGGTACCGGCGCGGCACGCCGGATCAGCCACTCCTGCAATCCGGCACGCACCACCCACTCTTCCAGCACGGGCGCCAGCAACAGCAGGCGCACCAGCGCGGCGGCGTCGGGCGCAACGAGCTGGCCGGTGCAGACCAGATGCTGGGACAGCAGGACGATGGATGGCATGACGGCTTGTTGCTGCGGAAATCGTCCGGTTAATACCGGCCGTTGTGAAAAGGTTCAGTCCGTTTGAAAAAAAATTCACTGGACGAACAAATGACGACCGTTGCGGTGTCAAAACATCATGCTTGCCAGATCCGCCATGCCGTTTAATGCGCGGAAATGGATCGTCATCAAAGAGACATCGTGGGTAGAATCGTTGTGGTTGAGGCTCTTCAACTCGTGCGCGTTTGCGCCAGATCGACACGGCTTGGCTGCGCCGCTTGGCAGACTACGTTCATGACACATTACCGCGACAACCGGGTCCCGGGCGGGACCTTTTTCTTCACGGTGCGCTTGCTGGATCGGGACAGCACCTTACTGACGGACCACTTTTCGGCTTTCGGCGAAGCGATGCGCCAGGCGCGCATCCGCAAACCGTTCCACGTCGACGCCTGGGTCGTGCTGCCGAACCACGCGCACGCCATCTGGACCCTGCCGCCGGGCGACCACGACTGCGCGTCACGCTGGCGCGCCGTCAAGATCGCCTTTTCCAAGGCGCTGCATAAGGCCTGCCTGCCGGGCGGCAAGAAGACGAAGGGCGATGGCGGCACGGGCGACGGCACCATCTGGGAGCGTCACTATCGCGACTACCGCGTGGGCGACGACGAGGAATACGCCAGCCTCATCGACTACG